>DATNIY010000079.1:0-7108 GCA_035604195.1 Allostellaceae bacterium | reverse complement strand
CCACCGGCCGGAGATCTCGACCACCATCTCCTCGTCGCTCGAGCGCTCGTGCGGCCACTCGTTCGCCTGGACGATCTCCTCGACCAAGTCGATCGGATTTGTCGCGGCCACGACGGTCTCGACGGAAAGACCGGTCATTTCTACCTTCCTGGGACGCCCGGGGCACCCATCGCCAACATATTGTAGTCCAACTTCGCCGCAACTACTAAATATTAGTGCCAAAGAGCCGGCAGGGGTGCAAGCGCGGATTTGCGCTCAGAGCGGCTGCAGCGGTCTCGGCTTGCGTGCGGCGGCGCGCGGGCGCGCGGCGCGGCGCGGCGCGGGACGCGGGCCGGCGGCAGTATGGCCGGCGAGCCGCGCCTCGAGAACGGCAAGCCGGGCTTCGAGCGCCTCCTGCGCGGTGCGGGCCTTCGACGCCATCGCCGCGACCGCGTCGAACTCCTCGCGGCGCACCAGATCCATCCGGCCGAGGATGCGCTCGACCTGTTCCTTGACCCGGACCTCGATCTCCTGGCGAATGCCGGTCAGCGTTCCGAGGGCGCCATTGGCCATCCGCGCGAGATCGGTGATCAGGCGGTTCTCTGTCGGCATGGCAAGCCTCCTTATTGCGAGCCTCATACGGGCAACGATTACGCGCCGCCCACCGCTCCGCGGCCTAGCACAGCGGGCGGCGGAACGGAAACGGAAACCGCGGCTTCGCCACATCCGCTTGTGAGCCGCGCGGCGCAGCGCCTATAACTTGCGCTCGGCAACCCTCGACGGCGGCCCATGATCGTCATCACCGGCGGCGCCGGCTTCATCGGCTCCAACCTGGCCGCCGCGCTCGAGGAGCGGGGCGAGCGCGACCTCGTTATCTGCGACCGGCTCGGCAGCGAGAACAAGTGGCGGAACGTGGCGAAGCGCGAGCTCGCCGCGATCATCGCGCCCGAACGGCTCATGGCCTTCCTCGATCACCAGTCGCGCGAGATCGACACCCTTTTCCACCTGGGCGCGATCTCCTCCACCACCGAGACCGACGCCGACCGCATCGTCGCCAACAATTTCATCGTGCCGCTCGAGTTGTGGCAATGGTGCGCCGACAACGCGCGGCGCTTCATCTACGCCTCTTCGGCCGCCACTTATGGCGACGGCAGCGCCGGTTTCGACGACGACGGCGCGGCGGCGGCGCTCGTCCGGCTGCGTCCGCTCAACCTCTACGGCTGGTCGAAGCAGCTCTTCGATACCCGCGTGGCGCGGCTCGTCGAGCGCCGCGTGGCGCTGCCGCCGCAATGGGCGGGCCTCAAATTCTTCAATGTCTATGGCCCCAACGAGTACCACAAGGGCGCGCAGATGAGCGTGGTGGCGCAGATCTATTCGCGCGCCAAGGCGGGCAAGCCCTGCAAGCTCTTCCGCTCGCACCGCGCAGACGTGCCTGACGGCGGGCAGAAGCGCGACTTCGTTTATGTCCGCGACTGCGTCGACATGATGCTGTGGCTCTACGACCACCGGCGGGTGAGCGGCCTGTTCAACATCGGCAGCGGCACGGCGCGCAGCTTCGCCGATCTCGCCGCCGCGGTCTATCGCGCGGTCGGCCGCGAGCCGCTCATCGAATACGTCGACACGCCGCGCGAGATCCGCGACAAGTACCAATACTTCACCGAAGCGCGGCTCGAACGGCTGCGCGCCGCCGGCTACCAGAAGCCGACGACGGCGCTCGAGGACGGCGTGCACGATTACGTGCAGACCTATCTCGCCGGCGCCGATCCCTACCGTTGAGGTCTGGGCGCCGATGTTCGTCATTCCCTATCCCGTCATCGATCCCGTCCTTGTCCAGTTCGGGCCGTTCGCGATCCGCTGGTATGCGCTCGCCTATATCGCCGGGCTGGTGATCGGCTGGCGCTACTGCATCGCCATCGCCAAGCGACCGCCCAAAGTGGCGCGGCCGCAGGACATCGACGATTTCCTGGTGTGGGCGACGCTCGGCGTGGTGCTGGGCGGGCGCATCGGCTACGTGCTGTTCTACAAGCCCGGCTATTATGTCGAGAATCCCGGCGAGATCATCGCGCTCTGGCATGGCGGGATGTCCTTCCACGGCGGCGCGGCCGGCGTCTTCGTCGCGCTCGTCCTGTTTTGCCGGCAGCGCGGCATCCCCCTGCTGGGTCTGTCCGACATCATCGCCTGCGCCGTGCCGGTCGGGCTGTTCTTCGGCCGCATCGCCAACTTCATCAATGGCGAGTTATGGGGACGCGTCAGCGATGCTCCCTGGGCCATGGTATTCCCGAATGGCGGACCGCTGCCGCGCCATCCGAGTCAGCTCTACGAGGCCTTGCTCGAAGGGCTCGTCCTCTTCTGCCTGCTCTTCGCGCTCCAGCGCTTCACCGGGCTGCGCAACCGCGAGGGCGCCATCACCGGCGTCTTTCTCGTCGGCTATGCGGTGGCGCGCATCATCGGCGAGATGTTCCGCCAGCCGGACGCGCAGCTCGGTTTTCTCTTCCTCGGCGTCACCATGGGGCAGCTGCTGTCGGTGCCCCTGCTCTGTGCCGGAGCATGGCTGATTTGGCGGGCCCACCCGGCAGCGCAGCGCGCGTGAGCCCGTTGGCGCAAATCCTCGCCGAGCGCATCCGTTCCCGCGGGCCGTTGAGCGTCGCGGCTTACATGGCGGCGGCGCTCGGCGATCCGCGCCACGGCTATTATGCGACGCGCGATCCGCTGGGGGCGCAAGGCGATTTCATCACCGCGCCGGAGATTAGTCAGATCTTCGGCGAGCTCGCGGGATTGTGGTGCGTCGATTTCTGGCGGCGCTGGGGTGCGCCCGCACGCGTGGTTCTGGCCGAGCTCGGACCCGGCCGGGGCACGCTGATGGCGGACGCGCTGCGCGCCGCCCGTGTCGCCCCGGGCTTCGCCCAGGCAATGGACCTGCATCTCGTCGAGACCAGCCCGGCATTGCGCGCCGCGCAGGCCAAGACGCTCGCAGCGGCGGCGCCGCGATGGCACGATGCGATCGACGCGCTGCCGCCGGGCCCATTGCTGCTCATCGCCAACGAGTTCTTGGACGCGCTGCCGATCCGGCAGCTCGTGCGCACGGCGGACGGCTGGCACGAAAGGCGGGTCGGGCTCGGAGACGATGGCGAGTCGCTGGTCTTCACGCTCGATCCCGCGCCGGCCGCGCCGTCACTTGTCCCGTCACATCTGCGCGACGCCCCGGCCGGCGCCGTGTTCGAGCTGCGCCCGGCGGCGGAGAGTCTGGCGCGCACCCTGGCGGCACGGCTCGCGGCCGCGGGCGGCGCGGCCCTCTTCATCGACTACGGCCATCAGCGCAGCGCCTGCGGCGACACGCTCCAGGCCGTGCGCCGCCATCGCCGGCATGAGATTCTGGCCGAGCCCGGCATGGCCGACCTCACTGCGCATGTCGATTTCGCCGTCTTTGCCGCATCGGCCGAGGCGGGCGGCGCGCGAATCTGGGGGCCGGTGACCCAACGCGCCTGGCTCGAGGCGCTCGGCATCGAGACGCGCGCCGCGACGTTGCTCGCACAAGCCACCGCCGCCCAGGCCGAGGCGATCCGCAGCGCCTGCCGCCGTCTCACCGATCCCGCGGCGATGGGCGTGCTCTTCAAGGTGCTGGTGTTGACCCATCCGGGCGCACCGGCGCCCGACGGCTTCGCATCCGCGGCGCCGCCATGATCCGCGTCGATGCGCTGGACCTGCCGGGCATTCGCCATGCCTTCCTCACCCGCGAGGGCGGCGTCAGCGCGGGTATCTTCGCATCGCTCAACTGCAGCCTGGGCTCGGGCGACGAAATCGGCAAGGTCGAGGAGAATCGCCGCCGCGCGGTGGCGATGCTGGGACCGGTGCCGGTTCCGCTGGTGACCTGCTATCAGGTCCACGGCGCCGTGGTAGCGCCGGTGGTACAGCCCTGGCCGCATGCCGACCGGCCCCGCGCCGACGCCATGGTGACGCGGCTTGCCGGGGTGGCGCTCGGCATTCTCACCGCCGATTGCGCGCCGGTGCTGTTTGCCGATCCCGCGGCCAGAATCGTTGCGGCGGCGCATGCTGGCTGGCGCGGCGCCTTGAGCGGCGTGCTCGCGGCGACGGTGGCGGCGATGCAGAAGGAAGGGGCCGAGCCCCAGCGCATGCTCGCCGCCATCGGACCCTGCATCGGCCGAAGCTCCTACGAGGTCGGCCCGGAATTCGCTGCGCCTTTCTTGGCGGAGAGTCCCGACAACGCCGCCTTTTTCGACCCGGCGCCGCGGCGCGACCATTTCCTCTTCGATCTCGGCGGCTATGTCCGCCGCAAGCTCGCAGACCTCGGCATCGGGCGGATCGCGGCGGCGGGAGGCGATACGGCAGCGGAGCCGCAGCGCTTCTTCTCCTATCGCCGCTCCTGCCTTGCCGGCGAGAAGCAATTCGGCCACATGCTCTCGCTGATTTGCCTCGCAGCCTAGGCGCGCGCCGACGAGCGGGATATCATGCCCTTGCCTGGCCTCGACCCTCCCCCTGCTCTCGGTTTCGCGATGCGGCGGCTTTGCCTTGCGCTTCTCCTTCTCGCCGCGGCTTGTCAGCCGCTGCCGCATCCCTTCGCCGAAGACCCAACGCTGCCCGATCCCAAGGCGCTGCGCCCGCCCGACAGCGCCGGCATCCTCGTCCTGCCGGTGGCGGGTGCGCCCTCGCCCATGGCGGAGCAGCTCGCCGACGCGATGGCGAAGGCCTTGCGCGGCGCCGACGTGCCCGCGAGCACGACCGCCCAGAACCGCGGCAGCTACCGGCTCGTCGCGAACGCCGAGGAAAAGCCGCTCGGGGCCGGGCACTCCGTCGTCACCATCGCCTGGCGGCTCGAGGATTCGGCCGGCGCTTACGTCGGCCAACATGATGAAACCGCCGAGACCGCGAGCGCGATGTGGCGAGGGGGCGATGCGCCTTTCGCCGCCAATCTCGCCAACGCAGCGGCGCCCGCGATCGCGGCGCTGGTCGAGGGCGATGCGCCGCTGCCTCTCGTCACCGTCAACCCGATCCTCGCCGTGCGCGGCGTCAGCGGGGCGCCGGGCGACGGCGGCGCGACCTTGTCCCGCGCCATCGGCAATGCACTCCAGCGCGCCAATGTCGAGGTCGCGGCGCGGCCCGACGCCAAGGCGCGCTTCGTCCTGACCGGCCGCGTCGAAGTGTCGCCGCCCGATGCCGGCAAGCAAAAGGTCAAGGTGAGCTGGATCCTGGCGCAGCCCGACGGCCAGCAGATCGGCACGGTGAACCAGGAGAATGCCGTCCCCGCCGGCAGCCTGGATGGCGCCTGGGGCGATGTCGCCTTCGCCGTGGCGCAGGCCGCGGCGCCGGGCATCGCCACCCTCATCGAGCACGCGAAGATGGCCGGAACCGGCAGCTAGGTCGCGGCAAGGACGGGTTTACAGGGCAGGACCGCTTTGTTACAGTCGCGGCCCGCCGAGGCCGAGAGCTTCCGCTGACAGGCGACCCGCCGCATGAAAATCCTGACCTGCAATAGCAATCGGCCGGTTGCCGAGGCAATTTCGGCCTATCTCAATGCGCCCCTGACCGATGCGAGCGTGCGGCGCTTCTCCGACCTGGAAGTGTTCGTCGAGATCCACGAGAACGTGCGCGGCGAGGACGTCTTCGTCATCCAGTCGACCTCGTTTCCCGCCAACGACAATCTGATGGAGCTGCTGGTCACGCTCGATGCGCTGAAGCGCGGCTCGGCGCGGCGGGCGACGGCGGTCATTCCCTATTACGGCTATGCGCGCCAGGACCGCAAATCGGGTCCGCGGACGCCGATCTCGGCCAAGCTCGTCGCCAACATGATCACCGCCGCCGGCGCCGACCGGGTGCTCACCCTCGACCTCCATGCCGGCCAGATCCAGGGCTTCTTCGACATTCCGACCGACAACCTCGTCGCCGCTCCGGTCTTCATCAAGGACATCAAGGAGCGCTTCAACGGCGAGGATCTCGTCATCATCTCGCCCGATGTCGGCGGCGTGGTGCGCGCCCGCGGCGTGGCGCGGCGGCTCGACGCCGATCTCGCCATCATCGACAAACGGCGCGAGCGCGCCGGCGTCTCCGAGGTCATGAACATCATCGGCGATGTCCCGGGGCGCCATTGCATCCTCATCGACGACATCGTCGACAGCGCCGGCACGCTGTGCAACGCCGCCGAGGCGCTCGCCGAACGCGGCGCCAAATCGGTCTCCGCCTATGTCACGCACGGCGTGCTCTCGGGCGGCGCGGTCGCGCGCGTCACCGCGTCGCCGCTCAAGGCGCTGGTGACCACCGACAGCATTCTCGCCACCGAGGCGGTGCGGGTGGCGAAGAACATAAGGCGGCTGTCGATCGCGCCGCTGATGGCCGAGGCGATCCTGCGCATCAGCGAGGAACGCTCGGTCTCGAGCCTGTTCGTCTAGTCCTAAGGAGTCATTCATGGCCGATCCCGTCACCTTGCGCGCCGCGGCGCGCGACCGCGCCGGCAAGGGCGCCGCCCGCGAGCAGCGCCGCCAGGGCCGCGTGCCCGGCATCATCTACGGCGACGGCAAGGCGCCGGTCCTCATTTCCGTCGATCCGCGCGAATTGGGCCGCGAACTCGCCAAGCCCGGCTTTTTCGCGCGCCTCGTCGATGTCGAGATCGGCGGTGCCAAGCATCGCTCGCTGCCCCGCGAGGTGCAGCTCCATCCCGCGACCGATCGGCCGATCCATGTCGATTTCATGCGCATCGGCGCCAAGGCCCGGCTCGCGGTCGCCATCCCCGTTCATTTCACCGATCAGGAAAAGTCGCCGGGGCTGCGGCGCGGCGGCATTCTCAACATCGTGCGCCACGAGATCGATCTGCTCTGCGACGCCGACAACATCCCCGAGCGCTTGACCATCAGCCTCGATGGCCTCGATATCGGCGACAGCGTGCATATCAGCGCCGTGGTCTTGCCCGAGGGCACGCGGCCGACCATCGTCGGGCGCGACTTCACCGTCGCCTCGGTCGCCGCGCCGACGGCGGTGCGCGAAGAGCAGGCGGCTGCGGCGGCGGCGGCGGCCGCAGCGGCGGCGGCGGCGGCGGCCGGCGTCGTCGCCGAGGTGCCGGGCGCGGTGCCCGGAGCAGCGCCCGGTGCGGCACCGGGAGCGGCGCCCGGCGCAGCGCCCG
>DATNIY010000078.1:0-34190 GCA_035604195.1 Allostellaceae bacterium | reverse complement strand
CGAGTACGAGCCGCTGCCGGTGGTCACCGAGGCGAAGGATGCGATCACCCCCGGCGCAGCACAGCTGTTCGACCACATTCCCGGCAATCTCGTCTTCGACTGGGACAACGACCAATGCGATGCGCGTGCGACCGAGGCCGGCTTCGCCAAGGCCGCGCGCGTTACCACGCTTGAGATCGTCAACAACCGCCTCGTCGCCAATTCGATGGAGCCGCGCAACGCGATCGCCGACTTCGACGCCGCGAGCGGCCGCTCGACTCTCTACACCTCGACCCAAGGCCCGCATTACGTGCGCGATCCCTTGGCCGATTTGGTCTTGAAGATCGGCAAGGACAACCTGCGGGTGATCACGCCCAATGTCGGCGGCGGCTTCGGCATGAAAGCCTTCGTCTATCCCGAACACGCGCTCGTCGTCTGGGCGAGCCGCAAGCTCAAACGCCCGGTCAAGTGGCAGGCCGACCGCTCCGAGGGCTTCCTCGCCGACAATCAAGGCCGCGACCATGTCACGCGCGCCGAGTTGGCAATCGACGCCGAGGGGCGATTCCTGGGCCTGCGGGTCGAGATCCTGGCCAATCTCGGCGCCTACCTGTCGCCACTCGGCTCCTTCATTCCGACACGGTCGAGCGATCTGGTCTCCGGCCTCTATACGACTCCGGCCGTCCATATCAACGTCAAGGGCATCTGCACCAACACCGTGACCGTCTGCGCCTATCGCGGCGCCGGCCGGCCCGAGGCGGGCTATCTCATCGAACGCCTGGTCGATGCGGCGGCGCGCGACCTGGGCATCGCGCCCGACGCAATCCGCCGCATCAATTTCATTCCGCCCGCGGCGATGCCCTATGTCTCCGCGACCAAGCTCCGGTTCGATTCGGGGGAATTCGAGCGGGTGATGGATCTCTGCATGGCGGCAGCGGATTGGGCCGGCTTTGCCGCACGGCGCGCTGCGAGCGAGCGGCGCGGATTGCTGCGCGGCTTAGGCATGGCGACCTATACCGAGCGCTGCGGCGGCGGCATCCCGGAGACGGCGTCGATCGAATTCAAGGAGGACCGCATCGAGCTGGTGATGGGCAACCAGGAATACGGCACCGGTCTCATCACCGCCTATAAGCAGGTCGTGGCCGATCGGCTGGGCGTGCATCCCGACCGCATCGACGTGGTCATGGGCGATACCGACAGGACGCCGGCCGGCCTCACCGGCGGCTCGCGCGCGCTGGCGGTCGGCGGCTCCGCTCTCTATGAGGGATCGCAGCAGGTGATCGAAAAAGGCCGCAGGCTCGCCGCCCATCTGCTCGAGACGGCGGTTCAGGATGTCGTATTTGCCGAGGGGAATTTCAGCGTTCCCGGCACCGATCTCCGCCTCGATCTCTTCGCGGTGGCCCGCGCGGCGCGCGATCCGGCGCGGTTGCCGAAGGATATGGAGCCGGGCCTCGATGTCACGCACACCCAGGTGCCGCAGGCGCAGACCTTTCCCAATGGCTGTCACATCGTCGAGGTCGAGATCGACCCGGAGACCGGCACGGCGAAGATCGAGCGCTACACCATCGTCGACGATTTCGGCCGCACCATCAATCCGATCATGCTCGAAGGCCAGGTCCATGGCGGCATCGTCCAGGGCATCGGCCAGGCGCTCCTCGAGCACACGATCTACGATCCCGAGAGCGGCCAGCTTGTGACCGGCTCGTTCATGGATTACGCCATGCCGCGGGCCGACGATCTGCCGTCCTTCGCCTTTGCCACCCACAACGTGCCGACGATGGCGAATCCGCTTGGCGTCAAGGGCGCGGGCGAGGCCGGCGCGGTCGGCGCCCCGCCGGCGGTGATCAACGCCGTCGTCGATGCGCTCCATCGCAAGGCCGCCGTGCGGCACATCGACATGCCCGCGACGCCGCGCCGCATCTGGGAGGCGCTGCACCAAGCCTGAGGCTGGCGTGGACCGTCATGGCGCCCCCAATCGGCCCGCCGTCAGGCCCCGCCGCACCAGCGCCTGCCAGGTGTCCTCGGCGGTATCGGCGAACTCGAAGATTGAGAGATCTTCGTGACTTATCATGTCTTCTTCGACTAGAACATCAAAATTGACGACGCGCCGCCAATAGCTTTCGCCAAACAGCACGATCGGCATCGGCGGCGCCTTCCGCGTCTGCACCAGGCCCAGAATTTCAAACAGCTCGTCGAGCGTTCCGAAGCCTCCGGGGAAGACCACGAGGGCGTTGGCGCGCATCGCCAGGTGCATCTTGCGCATGGCGAAGTAATGGAACAGGAAGGTCAATTCCGGGGTGGAGTAGGGATTGGGCTCTTGCTCCCGCGGCAGGGCGATGTCGAAGCCGATGGTCGGCGCGCCGCTCTCGGTGGCGCCGCGATTTGCCGCCTCCATGATGCCGGGACCGCCGCCGGTGGCGATGACGTTGTCGCGCCAGCGGTCGCGCGGATTGAGCGCGCCGCCGCGCTGCGAGGCGATGCGGCCGAATTCGCGGGCGGCTTCGTAATATGCCGAGCGCCGTGCGAGCAGGTCGGCGGCGCAGCGCTCCTCCTCGGTTTTCGCCGCGGCGGCGGCGGCGGCGGCTTGCTCGGGCGAGGGCGTGCGCGCGCTGCCGAAGACGATGATGGTCGAGCGGATGCCCCAATCGCGCAGCAGGAGCTCCGCCTTGGAATATTCGAGCAGGAATCGGGTCCCGCGCATCTCGTCGCGCAGGAGGAAGTCGAGGTCCGCGACGGGCAGGATATAGCTGCGCGACTGTTTTTGACCGGTGTTGTCAGGCACGTGACGTCTCCCAAGCTCTCTCCCGCCGAGAATTACCACTTTGCGCCCGGGACGGCACGAAGCTCTTCGCGGTAGCGTTCTTTCCGTGGCACGCAAGGCGCGGGCGGGCTCGCTCTCCCGAGTTGATTACGGCGGCCTTATGTTCAATTCTGCTGGGGCGCCGCGGCGCAAGGGGCAGAATCGATGAATGCGCTGAAGTCGCTCACGGAATTCGGCCAGGCGATCTGGTGCGACTTCCTGGCGCGCGACTTCATCGAAGCGGGCGGTCTCAAGCAGCTCACCGAGCGCGATGGCGTGACCGGAATCACCTCCAACCCGTCGATCTTCGAGCAGGCGATCGGCCCAGGCAGCCTTTATGATTCGGCGCTTGCGGCCGCGCTGCGGCAGGGCGACCGCGCTGCCGGCGGGCTCTACGAGGCCCTCGCCATTGCCGACATCCAAAGCGCGGCCGATGTCCTGCGCCCGGTCTATGATGCGGCCGGCGGGGCGGACGGCTTCGTCAGCTTCGAGGTCTCGCCCTATCTGGCGCTGGACACGGCGGCGACGATCGCCGAGGCGCGGCGGCTGTGGCGGAGCGTCGGGCGCGACAATCTCATGATCAAGGTGCCCGCGACAGGGCCGGGCCTGCCGGCGATTCGCCAACTCATCGGCGAGGGCATCAACGTCAACATCACCCTCCTCTTCGCGCAGGAAGTCTACGAGCAGGTAGCCGAGGCCTATCTCGGGGGGCTCGAGCATTTCACCGCCGGCGGCGGCGATGCCGCCAAGATCGCGAGCGTGGCGAGCTTCTTCGTCAGCCGCATCGATACCGCCGTGGACACTCTCATCGATGAACGGCTCAAGAGCGCCGGCGGCGAGGACCGCGCGGCTTTGTCCACGCTCATGGGCAAAGCGGCGGTCGCCAATGCCAAGCTCGCCTATCAACGCTACAGGCGCATCTTTGCCGGCCCGCGCTGGCAGCGGCTTGCCGCCAAGGGCGCGCGGCCGCAACGGCTGCTGTGGGCGAGCACGGGCACCAAAAACAAGGCTTACCGCGACGTGCTCTACGTCGAAGAGCTGATCGGCGCGGACACCGTCAACACCATGCCGCCGGTGACGATGGATGCGTTTCGCGACCACGGGCGGCCGCGGGCCAGCCTCGAAGAAAATCTCGACGAAGCCGTGCAAATCATGTCATCCCTCGGCCGCGTCGGCATCTCCATCGACCAAGTCACCGCGAAACTGGTCGAAGACGGGGTTCGGCTCTTTGCCGACGCCTTCGACAAGCTGCTCGGCGCCATTGCACGGAAGCGCGTTGCCATTCTCGGCAATGCTCTCGATGCGCAGGGCGCAACGCTGCCGCCGCCATTGCAGAGCGAGGTCGATGCGGCGCTCGAGGCGTGGCGGCATCGCGGCGACATTCGCCGGCTGTGGGCCCGCGATGCCAACTTGTGGACCGGCGCCGACGAGGCCAAATGGCTGGGCTGGCTCGACGCCGTCGATGCGGAACGCCGCGATCTCCCGCGACTGACGCAGCTTCGCGACGAGATCCGGCGCGAGGGAGTGGCCTACATCCTCCTTTTGGGCATGGGCGGGTCGAGCCTGGGTCCGGAGGTGTTCGCCGCAACCTTCGGCAAGCAGCCGGACTTTCCCGAGCTTTTGGTCCTCGATTCGACCGATCCGGCGCAGATCCGCAGCTTCGAGCGCCGCATCGATCCCGCGCGCACGCTCTTCATCGTCTCGAGCAAATCCGGAACGACGCTCGAGCCCAACATCCTCAAGCAGTATTTCTTCGCGCGGGCCAAGGCCGCGCTCGGCGCCGATCAAGCGGGGGACCGCTTCATCGCCATCACCGATCCCGGCTCCAAGCTCGAGGAGACCGCGAGGCGCGACGGCTTCCGCCACATCTTCTTCGGCGCGCCCAGCATCGGCGGCCGCTATTCGGTGCTGTCGAAATTCGGCCTGGTGCCGGCCGCAACGATGGGGCTCGATGTCGCGCGGCTCCTGGAGGCGGCGCAGAAGATGGTCCATTCCTGCGATGCCAGCGTGCCGCCCGCCGACAATCCGGGCGTCGTTCTCGGCGCCATGCTGGGCGTCCTCGCCAAGGCCGGGCGCGACAAACTCACCATCGTGGCGTCGCCCGCGATCGCCGATTTCGGCTCCTGGCTCGAGCAGCTCGTGGCGGAATCGACCGGCAAGGAGGGGCGGGGGCTCATCCCCGTCGATGACGAGCCGCTTGGGCCGACGGCGGCTTATGGCGAGGACCGCGTCTTCGTCTATCTGCGGCTTGCCGCCGCGGCCGAGCCGAAACAGGACGAGGCGATCGCGGCATTGCAGCGCTCCGGCCATCCCATCCTGCGCTTCGACATCCACGATCCCTACCACATCGGCCAGGAGTTCTTTCTCTGGGAAATCGCGACGGCGGTCGCGGGCGCGATCATCGGCATCAACCCCTTCGATCAGCCCGATGTCGAGGCGAGCAAGGCGAAGACCCGGGAGCTCACCGCGGCTTACGAGAAGAGCGGCGATCTGCCGCCGGAGATCCCCATTCTCGAGGACAACGGCATCAGGCTCTTCGCCGATCCCGCCAATGCCGCCGCCATCGCCGGCACGGCGCGCGCCAAATCGCTGGCGGGCTATGTGGCGGCGCACCTCCTGCGCATCGGCAAGGGCGATTATTGCGCGCTTCTCGCCTTCCTCGAGCGCAGCGCGCCGCATCACGACGCGCTGCAGGAGATCCGGCGCCTGATCCGCGACCACACGCGCGCGGCGACCTGTCTCGGCTTCGGACCGCGCTTCCTGCACTCGACGGGCCAAGCCTACAAGGGCGGTCCGAATTCCGGCGTCTTTCTGCAGATCACCTGCCGCGGCGCCGAGGATCTTGCCGTGCCGGGTCGGAAATACGGCTTCGGCATCGTCCTGGCGGCGCAGGCGCGGGGCGATTTCGACGTGCTCGCCGAGCGCGGGCGGCGCGTCTTGCGCGTCGAGCTGGGTCCGGATGTGCGGGCAGGGCTCGCGATGCTCGCCGCCGCTGTGCGAGGCTAAAGTGGCGCAAAACGATCAGGATGGGATGAAGCGCCGCGCCGCGGCGCGCGCCGTCGCCGAAGTCGAGAGCGGCATGGTGCTGGGCTTGGGCAGCGGCACGACCGCCAGTTTTGCGCTCGAAGCGCTGGCGGCGCGCATTGCTCAAGGGCTGCAAATCGTGGGCATCGCGACCTCGGAGCGGATCGCGGCCGAGGCGCGGCGGTTGGGTGTAAATCTCACGAGTTTGGCGGAGCGCCGGCGCATCGACCTCACCATCGATGGCGCCGATCAAATCGAGCGAGCAACGCTCCACTTGGTAAAGGGGCTCGGCGGCGCCCTGCTGCGCGAGAAAATCGTCGCCCGCGCCAGCCGGCGGATGATCGTCATCGCCGATCGCACGAAGCTCGTCGAGCGCCTGGGCGCGCTGACCCCCGTCCCGGTCGAGATCGTTTCCTTCGGGCACCTCGTCACCATCGAGCGTCTGGCCGAGCTCGATGCGGCGCCGATTCTGCGCCTCGCGCGCGGCGCGCCGTTCATCAGCGATGGCGGCAACTATATCGTCGACTGCACCTTCCCGGAGATTGCCGATCCGGCGGCGCTTGAGGCGCGGCTCAAGGCGATCACCGGCGTGGTCGAGAGCGGGCTTTTCGTCGGGCTCGCCGATCAGGCGGTCATCGGCGGGCCGGACGGGGTCGAGATCCTGGAAGCCTGAGACGCATCAGCCGGACGAAGAACGGCACAAGTAGGAGTTCTCCAAACGACTGTAGGAATTGCCTCAGGCGAAGTCGTCCATGTCTGGCGCGTTCTCCCCCGAAAATCCGCGAACCAACAGCGAAATTGACCTTGCCGAGCGTTCTCGCCACAGTGTTGCAAGCGCGCCGCGGAATCGTCAACGAGGAGCGATCGATGGGCCAGCTTCGTCACATCGCCATGTCGGTTCCAGGAGGCAGTGTCGCGCCATGATCGCGGTCATTTTCGAAGTGCTGCCGCAGGAGGGCCGCAAGCAGGACTATCTCGATCTCGCGGCCGAGCTTCGTCCTGCGCTCGAGAAGCTCGACGGCTTCATCTCGATCGAGCGGTTTCAGAGCCTCGTCGACGAGCGCAAAATTCTATCGATCTCGTTCTGGCGGGACGAGGATGCCGTTGCCCGCTGGCGGCAGGTCGAGGCGCATCGCGCCGCGCAGGCGCAAGGGCGGGCCGGCATCTTCGCCGATTATCGCCTCCGCGTCGCCGCCGTGCTCCGCGATTACGGCATGACCGAGCGCAAGGAAGCGCCGGCCGACAGCCGCGCGGTGCATGATAGCAACATCCCGCGCAAGCGCTGACGCCGGAACGGGCGCTCGCCGGGCCCGGTTGATCTCAAAGGTTCGAGCAGGCGCGCCAGGGCAATGCGGCACGAGCACGCAAGCTCGCGACCGCAAGTCGCCGGCCGATCTTGCCAACCATGGCGCGGATTTCGCCGGCGCTGAATCCGTCGCGGCGGATCAGCGCGAGCACGATCGGATCGGACAGCATTTCGTCGATCGACGGCTCGAAGCCGCCGGCGATGTACCGGGTGGACCGGCATTCGTAGACTCTGGGATGCCGCAACTGGCTCATGACTGTCTCCCGTTGTCGGATCCGAGTCTTCCACCGACCGCGAGGCGCGGCAAGCCCCAAAAAGCAGCAGGCGGCTCGCCACTGCGGGGCAGCCTTTCGCGTCCGCCGACAATTCTTGTGCCGTGAACTCGCCCGCCGCGCGAAGGCGCACGACCTTCATCCACAGCTCGGTGGTCCGGCGCTGGATGATGAATAGCACCTCGCTATGATTGGCGGACAGCGGGTGTTGCGCCTCGAGCACCCAAGGGATCGGCGGCATCGAGCGCCAGGCAATCGGCGCGGGTAAGGGCGATGCGCATGCGCGGCCCGCTCAGCCCAGCAAGGTGATGATCGTGCTCGGATCGTCCTTGGCGTGGCCATGCAACTTCAGCAGCCGGAACAGCACGGCGGCGAGCGCAGTCATCGGCAGCGCCGTCGTCGTCTGCTGCGCCAGGTCGCAGGCGGTCTCGAGATCCTTGAGCATGGTCTCGGACGCTCCAATCGGCGGATCGGCCTTGCCGCTCGCCATGCGCGGGCCGAAAAGCTGGAGCGGGATGGAATCGGCAAAGCCGCCTTTGAGGCATTCCGGCAGCCGCGCCGCGTCGACGCCGGCGACCTTGGCCAGTTTGATCGCCTCGGCCATGACCGCGAGATTGCCGCAGACGATGATCTGGTTGCAGAGCTTGGTGGTCTGGCCGGCGCCGCTCGGACCCATATGGGTGAGCCGGGCGCAAAGATGCCGGAGGACAGGACGGGCGCGCTCGATCTCTGCCGCCTCGCCGCCCGCCATGATGGCGAGGGTGCCCTGTTCGGCGCCGGGCACCCCGCCCGAGACCGGGGCGTCGATCCAGCCGGCGCCGCGCTCGGCCCGGAGCCGCTCGGCGAAGCGGCGCGTGGCGTCGGGCCGGATGCTGGAGAAATCGACCAAGAGCTTGCCGCGCCCGATGCCGGCGGCGATGCCCGCATTGCCGAAGACGACCTCCTCGACGGCGGCGGTGTCGGTTAGGCACATCATTGCAATCTCGGCGCCGCGCGCCGCGTCTTCCGGGCTGGCGGCCGGCTTGGCGCCGGCGGCGACGAGGCTGCCGAGCTTGTCGCGGCTGCGGTTCCAGACCGTCAGCTTGTTCCCGGCGGCGAGGAGGCGCCGCGCCATCGGCGCGCCCATCAGGCCGGTGCCGATAAAGGCGAGATCGGTCATGGCAAAGGCTCCCTCGGCCAGGTCACGGCGCCGTCATGGGTGACGGCGCCGAGATGGGCCGGTCCGACGGTGGCGGCGTATTTCTGCATCAGTCCCGAAAGCCTGGCGCGTTCGGGCAGGCGCCAGGCGGCGCGGCGGCGCGCCAGAATCTCCGCCGGAACTTGCAGCTCGATGGTGCCGGCGAGGCCGTCGATGCGGATGGGATCGCCGTCCTCCACGAGCGCGAGCGGTCCGCCGGCCGCGGCTTCCGGCCCGGCATAACCGATGCACATGCCGCGGGTCGCCCCGGAGAAGCGCCCGTCGGTCAGCAGCGCGACCTCCTCGCCCATGCCCTGGCCATAGATCAGCGCAGTCACGCCGAGCATCTCGCGCATGCCCGGCCCGCCACGCGGCCCCTCGTAGCGGATGATGATGACGTCGCCGGCGCCATAGCGCCGCGCCGCCACCACCGCCATGCAGGACTCCTCGCTGTCGAAGACGCGGGCGCGGCCGGCGAAGACCGGGTTCTTGAGCCCGGCGACCTTGAGGAGCGCGCCGTCGGGACAGAGATTGCCGGTCAGCACGATCACCCCGCCGCTCGGCAGCAGCGCCTCCTCCAGCCGCCGCACCACCTTGCCGTCGGGCGCCGGTGCTGTCGCTAGCTCCTCGGCGAGGCTGCGGCCGGAGAGGGTGAGGGCGGAGCCGTCGATGTGGCCGCCGCGCAACAGCTCCTTGAGCAGCACGGCAGTGCCGCCGATCTCGTGGACGTCCACGGCATGATGCCGGCCGGCCGGCCGCAAATCGCCGATGAGGGGCGTGCGGCGGAAGACCTCGCCGATATCGGCGAGGGTGAAGCGGATGCCGGCCTCATGCGCGATCGCCGGCAGATGCAGTGCCGCATTGGTCGAGCCGCCGGTCGCCGCCACGATCGCCGCGGCATTGGCGAGGCTCGCATGCGTGACGAGATCGCGGGGCAAGGGCTTGCCGGCGCGCAGGATCGCCATCACCCGCTCGCCGGCGCTGCGCGCCAGTGCGGGGCGATGGCCATCGACCGCCGGCACCATGCCCGAGCCGAGCGGGGCCAGGCCAAGCGTCTCCGCGACCATGGCCATGGTATTGGCGGTGAACTGTCCGGCGCAGGCGCCGATCGTCGGCAGACAGGCCGCTTCGAGCGATTTCAACTCGGCTTCCTGCATCGCGCCGGTCATCACCGCGCCCACCGCCTCGTAGGCGTCGAGCACGCTCACCGCGCGGCCGCGCCAGTGGCCGGGGAGCGCGCTGCCGCCGTAAAGGAAGATGCCGGGAACGTTGAGGCGGGTGAGCCCCATCATCACGCCCGGCAGCGTCTTGTCGCAGCCGGCGAACCCCACGAGCCCGTCATAGCAATGAGCGCGCACCACGGCCTCGATGCTGTCGGCGATGAGTTCGCGCGACATCAGGCTGAACTTCATGCCCTGGTGCGCCATCGCGATCCCGTCCGAGATCGCGATGGTCGTGAACTCGCGCGGCGTGCCGCCGGAAGCGGCGATGCCTTCCTTGGCATGCGCCGCCTGCGCGCGCAATCCCATGGTGCAGGGCGTCACCTCGGCATCGGTGGTGACGACGCCGATGAACGGCCGCGCCATCGCCGCCTCGTCGAGCCCCATGCCGCGCATGAAGGCGCGATGCGGCGTGCGGTCGAGGCCTTCGACCGTGACGCGGGAGCGGAGCGGCGGGCTTTCATCCATGAGCTATCTCCCTAGCGCTCGCGCGGCGTCACCGGACGCACCAATGAGCTTCGTCGCGTCTCATCACGTGCCCCAATTCCAGCGCCACGACCAAGGCCCGAACGCGTGCGGCGAGCGCTATCACAGCCGCCGAGGACGGTCTCGGCGAATTTGATGCTGCTGCTGCGCTGCAGATAGACCAATGGAAAGCAGCATGTCCGCGAGCCCGCCCATTCGCCGTGGCGGTAGCACTCGAACGCGGGATTTGCAAGTATTCCCCAGGGGTGTCCTTGACAGCGCGTATGCCGTGCAGGACAGTGAATGCGCTTGGAAAGCGGCCAATCGCGATCCGCCTATTGGGGAGGAGGATGAATTCTGATCGCAAGGCCGCGCTGGTCACCGGCGCCGCCAGCGGCATTGGACGCAGCGCGGTGCTGGCACTCGCGCGAGCCGGTTATGATGCCGCTATCAACTACAGCCGCAGCGATCAAGCGGCGCGGGGCGTTGCCGCCGAAGCGGAGAGGCTCGGCGTCCGCGCGCTGCTCTGCAAATGCGACGTGGCGGACGATGCCGGCGTCCGCGCCATGATGAAGCGCATCGAAGAGACCTTCGGCCGGCTCGACGCGCTCATCAACAACGCAGGGACGACGAGCGAAGTGAAGCCCGGGGATTTCGAGGGCATGAGCGTCGCGGAATGGGACCGCGTCTTCGCCGTCAACGTGCGCGGCATCTTCCTGGTGACGCGCGCCGCCCTGCCGCTGCTGAGGAAATCGAGCACGGCCGCGATCGTCAACACCGCGAGCATCGTCGGCTTGCGTCCCGGACCGCAGCCGCTGCCCTATGCCGCGAGCAAGGCGGCGGTGGTCAACCTGACCAAGACCCTGGCGCTCAATCTCGCGCCGGAGATCCGGGTCAACGCGGTCGCGCCCGGCTGGATGGAGGGCGACTGGATGAAGCGCATGCTGGCCGACCGCTACGACGATCTGATGGCGCGGCGCGCAAAGTTCACGCCGATGAAACGCTGCGTCACCGCGGACGACGTCGCGGAGACCATGCTGTCGCTCATCGAAAGCAACCATTTCGTGACCGGGGAAGTCATCGTCATCGACGGCGGCTTCGCCAGCTCGACCTGATCGGGGACCAAGACATGCTCCCCGGCGTCATTCCTTTTCCGCCCGAATTCGCCAAGCGCTATCGCGACAAGGGCTATTGGCAGGACAAGTCGCTGGCGGAGGAGTTTGCCGCCGTGTTCCGGACATTCGCCGATCGGGTGGCGCTCATCGACGGCGACCGGCAATTCACCTATGCCGAGATCGACCGGCTGAGCGACAACCTCGCCTTGAATCTGCTTGAACTCGGCTTCAAGCCGCTCGACCGAATCGTGCCGACCCTGCCGAACGTCGCGGAATTCGTCCTGCTCTATTTCGCGCTGCAGAAGATCGGCTGCATTCCCATTGCCGCGCTGGTCACGCACCGCTACAGCGAAGTGAGCCAGTTCGTCCGCATCGCCGAGGCGGTCGCTTGCGTCTATCCCGAGCGTCACGGCGATTTCGCGTTCGAGCCGATGATCCGCCGCGTCGCCGCGGAGAGCCCGTCGATGCGCTTTTCCATCGTTCTGGGCCAGGCGGGGCCGGGCGAGATCTCGCTCGCGGAACTCATCGCGCGGCCGGCCCGGCTGCCCAAGAGCGCGCTTCAGGCGATCACAATCGATCCAACCGATCCCTGCATCTTCCAGCTTTCGGGCGGGACGACCGGCGTGCCCAAGCTCATTCCGCGCACGCACAACGATTACGCCTATAATTCCAAGACCGCGGCCCAGGTCTGCGGCGTGACCGGCGACGGCGTGCTGCTTTTGGTCCTGCCGATCGCGCACAATCTGCCTTTGGCCTGCCCGGGGATCCAGGGCTTCATGTTCAACGGCGGCAGGATCGTGCTCGGCGCCAGCACGCGTCCCGAGGCGATGTTTCCGCTCATAGCGAAGCACGGGGTCACGCACATCGAGGTAGTCCCGGCGCTGCTCATCCGCATGATCAATAGCCCCGCAGTGACGCAATGCGACACTTCCTCGGTGCGCTACATCCAGAGCGGCGGGCAGCGGCTCCAGCCGGAAGTGCGGCTTAGGACCAAAGAGCTCATCCCGAGCTGTTTCGTCCAGGAGAATTTCGGCATGTCCGAGGGCATGCTGATGTTCGCGCGCATCGACGATCCCGAGGATGTCCGGCTCGAGACCGTGGGATTTCCGATCTCGCGCGACGACGAGGTGCGGCTTCTGGACGATGACGACAATCTGGTCGCATTCGGCGAGGTCGGCGAGTTCTGCGCCCGCGGCCCTTACACGCTCAGGGGCTACTACGGCGCGCTCGAGCACAATGCGCGCGCCTTCACCTCGGACGGGTTCTACCGCTCCGGCGATCTGATGCGCCAGCACAAATCGGGCGCCTATATGGTCGAGGGCCGCAAGAAGGATCTGATCAACCGCGGCGGCGAGAAGATCAGCGCCGAGGAGATCGAGAACCTCATCTTGTCGCATCCGGCGGTGCAGAACGTCGCCTGCATCGCCATGCCGGACCCGGTCCTGGGCGAGCGCATGTGCGCTTGCATCATCCCGCGGCAGGGCCGCAGCCTGACCATCGCGGAGCTGGTCGCCCATCTCTCGACCAAGGAGATCGCCAAATTCAAGCTGCCCGAACGGCTCGAGATCATGGCCGATTTCCCGCTGTCGAGCTTCGGCAAAGTGTCAAAGAAGACGTTGGTTGAGACGGTCGCAAAAAAACTTGCCGCCGAGCGCGGGACGGGCGCGGCAGGTTCGCGCCCCTGAGGAGCCACTGCCATGCGCATCATCGATCTGCACTGTTATCCCAATACCGAGCCCTGGATCCGTTGCCAGGGACCCTATGTCGAAGCGCTCGCCAAATACTGGAACCGGGCCTGGACATGGAAGCAGGAAGCGGAGGTGGTGCAGGATTTCACCGCCGCCGGCGTCGAGGCAGTGCTGGTCGCGCTCGACCTCGAGACCACGGCCAAGACGCCGCCCCTCAGCAACGACTACGTCAAGGGCATGCAGTCGCGTCACCCCGACCGCATCATCCAGGCCTGGGGTGCCGTCGATCCGTTCAAGGGCGAGGCCGCCATCGCCGAGGCGAAGAAGGCGATCACCGAACTCCACATGCTCGGGTTCCACTTCCATCCGATCATGGGCCATTTCGCGGTCGACGACCGCCGCTTCTATCCGCTGTTCGAGACGATTAACGCGCTCCGGGTTCCCGTGATGATCGATGTCGGCACCACCGGAATGGGGGCGGGGATGCCGGGTGGCCTTGGCGCTAAGCTGCGCCATGCGCATCCGGCGGCGATCGATGCGCTTGCGGCGGATTTCCCCGATCTCACCATCATCGCCGCGCATCCGGGCTGGCCTTGGGCCGACGAGATGACGGCGGTCGCGCTGCACAAGGGCAATGTCTTCTGGGAGATGTCGGGCTGGGCGCCGAAATATTTTCCGGCGCAGCTCAAGATCGATATCCGCGCCCGGCTTCAGGACAAAATCATGTTCGGGAGCGACTATCCGAGCATGCCCTATGAGCGGCTCTTCAAGGAATGGGCGGAGCTCGGCTATTCCGCTGCCGTCATGGAGAAGATCTTCCACCAGAATGCCGAGCGGCTCCTTGGGCTCTGAGCGCCATCCCGGCGCGCACGGAGCAGGGGCTTTTCATGGCTGAGGTGGCCGAACGGGTGAACGCGGCGATCTCGACCGCGGAGCTCGAGCGGCGCTGGCACGCCCTGCGCGCGGCCATGCAAGCGCAGCGGATCGACGTGCTGCTCATGCAGAACAACAACGACTTCATGGGCGGCTATGTGAAGTATTTCACCGATTTGCCCGCGACCAACGGCTATCCCGTTACCGTGGCCTTTCCGCGCGACGACGGCATGGCAATCATCGGGCAAGGGCCGTTCGGCATGGACCGGCAGCCGCCGCCCGAGGGCGACGGGTTGCGGCGCGGCGTCAAGCGGGTGCTGACGACGCCGAGCTATGCATCCGCGCCCTATACCGCGGGTTATGACGCCGAGCTCGCGGCCAGGGCGCTCGAGCCTTACTCCGGCGCGACCATCGGCCTCGTCGGCACCGCGTCGCTGCCGCACGCGCTGATCGACCACCTCCAGCGCGGCCGGTTCTCGAAGGCGCGCTTCGTCGACGCATCCGACCTCGTCGATCGGATCAAGGCCGTCAAGAGTGCGGAGGAGATCGCACTGATGCGCCGCACCGCTTCCATGCAGGATGCCGGCATGGAAGCGGCCTTCGCCGCGGTCGCGCCGGGCAAGAAGGACATCGAGATCGCCGCAATCGCCGAGCAGATGGGGCGCGGATTCGGCAGCGAGCAAGGCCTGTTCCTGTGCGCCTCCGGCCCGGTCGGAACGGCGGCCGTGATGACCAACCGCCATCAGCAGAACCGCACGATCCGCGCCGGCGATCAGTTCACCTTGCTGGTGGAGAGCAATGGCCCGGGCGGATTCTATAGCGAGCTCGGCCGGACCTGCGTCCTCGGCAAGGCGTCGCAGGAGATGAAGGACGAGTTTGCCTTCGTGCTCGAGGCGCGCAAATTCGCGCTCGGGCTGATGCGGCCCGGCGCCGCCCCCAAGGACATGTGGGACGCCTATAACGAGTTCATGCGCGCCCACAAGCGCCCGGAGGAGCGGCGCCTGTTTTGCCACGGCCAGGGCTACGATATGGTCGAGCGCCCGCTGGTGCGCTTCGACGAGACGATGCCGATCGGCAAGGACATGGTCTTCGCCTGTCATCCCGCCTATGTCACGGAGCGGACCTATAACTGGGCCTGCGACAATTTCCTGGTCGGCGAGAGCGGCGTCGTGGAGCGGCTTCACAAATTCCCCGAGATCATCAGCGAACTCGGCTAGGGTGCCCTCTCGTCCCGAATGCCGCCGCGCAAGATTCTGCATCTCATCACCAGCCTCGACCGCGGCGGCGCCCAGACCATGCTGGCGCGGCTGGTCGCGCACATGGACCCGCAGCGTTTCGTCTCGGTCGTGGTCTCGCTCATCGACGGCGGCAGCCACGTCGCGGAGCTCGCGGCTTCCGGCATCCCGGTTCTGAGCCTGGGCATGCGGCCCGGGCCGCCGTCCTTCGCAGCCTTGCGGCGCCTGCGCCGGATCGTGCGGCAAGAGCGCCCGGCGCTGCTGCAGACTTGGCTCTACCATGCCGATCTGCTCGGTCTCGTTGCCGCGATCCTGTCGCCGGGACTGCCGCTGCTGTGGAACCTGCGCTGCACGGACCAGGAGTTCGAACGTCACGCGCTGCGCTCGCGCGCCGGGCGGCGGCTGCTCGCCTGGGCGTCGGGCCGGCCCGATGCAGTGCTTGTCAACAGCGAGGCCGGGCGGCGGTTTCACGCGGCGCTCGGCTATCACCCGAAACGCTGGGAGGTCGTGCCGAACGGCTTCGACAGCGAGCTTTTCCGGCCCGATCCGGAACGGCGCGCGCGGTGGCGCGCGCGGCTCGGCCTTGGTGACACGCAACCGCTCATCGGCATGGTCGCGCGGGTCGATCCGATGAAGGGGCATGACATCTTTTTTGCGGCGGCGGAGCGGATCGCGGCGGCGCGCGGCGATGCGAGTTTTGCGCTGGTCGGCGCGGGGACCAAAGCGCTGCCTTGTCCCGCTTCGCTGCGCGGCCGGCTCCACGCGCTGGGCGAGCTAGGCGCGATCCACGAGTTCCTGCCGGCGCTGGATCACCTAGTGCTGTCGTCGCGCTACGGCGAGGGCTTTCCCAATGTGCTCGGCGAGGCCATGGCCTGCGGCGTGCCCTGCGTTGCGACCGATGTCGGCGACAGCGCCGCGATCATCGGCGACACGGGCCGGGTCGTGCCGCCTGCCGATGCGGAGGCGCTGGCATCGTCCGTGCTGGAGCTGCTGGCGCAAGGCCGGAACGAGATTGCCCAGCTGGGAATGGCCGCGCGCGCGCGAATCCTCGAGCGCTATTCCCTGGCGGCCGTGATCCAGCGCTATGAACGGCTCTACACGGAACTTGCCGCCGCGGATTAGTTCACCTGCATTGATGCCAATCAGAGCAAGGTAAGCACGGCGCGAAAATCCGGCAGGCAGCCGCGAAGGAGAGCAGGGGCGGCGGCGGCGTCCTGGCGCTCGATCTTGTGCAGAAGCCAAGTCGGCAGGCCCGCCGCCATGGCCGCGCGGGCACCGGCCATGCTGTCCTCGATCGCGAGCGAAGATAGTGCATTGCAGCCGGTGCGCTCGAGAGCAAGGCGATACGGCTCGGGATCGGGCTTGCCGCGGGAAACCTCGTCGCCGCCGACGATGGTCGCGATGAACGTCGCAAGCTCGGCGCGCGCGAGCCAGGCGCTCGCCTCGGCCCTGGTCGCGGAAGTCACCACCGCGACGGTCCAGCTTCGCTCTTGCGCCCGCTCCAGCACCGCGCGCGCGCCCTCGGCCGGCGGCGCCGTGCAGTGGACCTTCGCGATCAGCGCGTGGTAGTGCGCGACCAATTCCTCGGTGGTGCCGGGAAGGCGATGCGCGTCGCGCAGGCACGCCACCACCGCGGGGATCGGCGGGCCGATCAAGTCGCGAAACTCGGCGGCGCTGCCAGTGCAGCCGAACTGCCCAAGGAATTCGTCATAGACACTGCGCAGCAATCCGAGGCTGTCCGCCAAGGTGCCGTCGAGGTCGAGGAAAAGTCCCTTCACACCCAATCGCCGGGCTGGATGCCGTCACCGAGCGCAATGTCGCGCGCGGCCTTGCGGCCCTCCAACTCGGCAAGACGGCGGGGATGCACGCCGGCTCTTTGTCGGCCCGGGCGCAGGATGGCGATGTTGACATCCTCCCTCAGCATCTCGCCTTTGGCGACGGGCCGGATGGCTTGGACGCGCCGGCGGGCATAGGCAAACAGCTCCTCCTCCGCCGGGAGCACGCGCTTCACGCCGTCGCCGAGGGCCCGTTCGGCGCTGCGCACCGCCGTGACCATGGCCTTCAGCTCCGCTGGGGTGACGGCAAAGGCGTGGTCGGGGCCGGGCAGGCGATTGTCGAGCGTGTAATGCTTCTCGATTGCCCGCGCTCCCAGCGCCACCGCCGCCACCGGGGCGGTAACGGGATCCCGGCTGTGGTCCGAGAGACCCACAGTCGCGCCGAAACGCTGGGCCAGCCACGGCAGCACCTTGAGGTTGAGGCTGTCGAGCGGCGCCGGATAGCTCGCCGTGCATTGCATCAGGACCAGCTGCTTGCCGCCGTTCTTGCGGAAGGTTTCCACCGCCCACCGGATGTCGCCCTCGTCCGACGCTCCGGTCGATTGAATGTATGGCTTACCCGAGCGTGCACCCAATTCGATGAGGCGCAGGTGACTGATCTCGTAGGAGGCGTTCTTGTGCACCTCGACATAAGGGTCGACCGCGGCGAAATCCGCCGGCGAGAAGGGCGTGCTCATGAACAGGATGCCCGTGGCGCGGCAATGCTCGGCGACCCTTGGAACCATGTCGTAGGGCATGGCGAGGTCGGCGAAGATCTCGCGGATATCCTCCGTGATGTTGGCAGCCGAGAGATAATCGCTGGTGCCGGCGTTCTCGACATAGACGGTCTCGGGCCGGTAGACCTGGAATTTCACTGCATCCGCGCCGGCCTCGACCGCCACGTCGATCAGCGCCTTTGCCATCGCGAGATCGCGCTTGGGCGTTCCCATGCGCCAGTTCGAGCCCGCTTCGGCGATGATGAAGACCTTTTCCTTTCCGATCTCCATGTCGCTCTCCCTCGCCTCAGAGCGGATTACGGCAGACGAACAGACGGTTCTGGCCGAAGGCGCCGAAGCCTCCCGGTTCAGTGGCCGACATTTCCTGGTTGAGCTTGGCGGCTGCTTGGACCAGAGGATGCTCGTAATCGACTGCGCCGCCGTTGATGGCGGGGACGAGCACGTAAAGCATCAGGTCATGAAGGCTGAGGAAATCCTCGACGTCGATCAGCTCGAGGCCGGTCGCCCGGATGTGCGGGCGGATCTCGGTCTCGTCGAAAAATAGGTTGAAGTCGGCCGGCTGGCGCGGCGGAAGGCCGAGCAATTCACGCAAGCGATTCTGCTTGCCATAGGTGGTCAGGCTATTCTCGATCATGAGGAGATGACCGCCGCGGCGCAGTTTCGCCGCCAACGCCGTAATGCCCAGTTTCTGCTGTTCGACGGTGTTGAGGTTGACGAGGCAACGGTCGGTGAACACCAAATCGTAGGCCGACCCCAACCCGGCGATCTCGTCCAAGTGAAGCGCGTCGCCGACGAAAAAGCGCAGCCGGGCCTCGACGCCCCCGGCGCGGCCGTTCTCGCGCGCGGCGGCCACCATGTCCGGGACGTAATCGACGCCGTCGAAGCGCATGTTGGGGAGAGCTTTGGCGAGCGCGACGCAATTGATGCCGTTGCCGCAACCGACCTCGAGCGCGCGCGCTTCCGTTTTGTCGCCGAGCAGGGAATTCAGGCGCCGACAGAGGGCATCGATTTCGAGCGCCTTCGCCGTCCGAGTCTTGGTGGTGGCGCGCAAACCGGTGCCGTAAGTCGCGGCCCAATTGGACCAATGCTCGTGAATTCTGCGACTTTCCATTCCATTCCTGAAAGGTTGAACAATGATCGTCGGCATAGTAGGGCTTGCCCGCCCGCCACAAAAGGGCCAATGGCCGATTCTAGCGAAGCATGGCGCCCAACTATCGTCTTTACGATCTGGATCCGGGTTTCCGCCTGATCGAGCTGCCGTCGGAGCCGCTCGCAGCGGCGACCGAACAGCGCGTCGCCGCGATCTGGGCAAACGAGATGCAGGCGCGAGGAACCGGCCTCTACGACGGCAGAATCTACACGCTCATCGCGTACCGCCGCAATCGCCTGACGGTGCGCCCGATGCAGTATCGGCATCTCATCGCGCGGCGGCGGGTGCCGGAGCTGGCGTTGGCCGGGCTGGCGCTGCGCCCTCTGGGCGTCACGGGATTGTTGACCTGTCCCGATGGCATCGTGCTCGGCCGGCGGGCGGCGCATGTGGCGGCGGATGCGGGACTGTGGGAGCCCGCGCCGGCCGGAAGCCTGGACCGGCTCGATCCGGCCGCACTGCTCTTGGACGAACTTGGCGAGGAGCTCGGCCTCACCCCGGCGCAGGTGACGCCACCCGTCCCTTGCGGGCTGGTCGAGGATCTCGCTAGCGGAGTCGTCGACATCCTCTTCACTCTCAAGACGGATCTCGACGCCGCGGCGTTGAACGCCGCGCATCGCGAGCGCGGCTCCGGCGAATATACTGACATCGCGGTGGTGGCGCCGGCGGCGCTTCCGGACTTTCTTGCCGCGCATGAGGGCGCGCTGCTGCCGGTCCTGCGGGGGATGTTGCGGCACGGCAGATTTCTGCGGGATTCGCCGGGATGAAAGTGGCGGGTCGCACTTGACAGGCCGTTGCCGCGGGACGACTTTAGCGCGCCGGCGCGGCAGAATTCGACAGCGGTGGAGCCGACTGGATTGACGCTTGATGGCTGACAAATTGGCGGGCTGGGCCGACCCGAACGGCGATGCCGAGTCGCTCTTCTGGTTTTTCCGCGGCCGCTCCGTCCTCGTCACCGGCGGCACCGGCTCCTTCGGCAGGGCCTTCGTCGCGGCCATGCTGCGCCACGGCCGGCCGCGGCGGCTCGCCATCTTCTCGCGCGACGAGATGAAGCAGGTCGAGATGGAGCGGGAGATGTCGCCGCTCGATCGCGACGGGTCCTTGCGCTTCTTCATCGGTGACGTGCGCGACCAGCGGCGCCTGGTCATGGCGCTGCGCGGCATCGAGCTCGTGGTCCATGCGGCGGCGCTGAAGCAGGTGCCGGTGGCCGAGTACAATCCCTTCGAATGCATTCACACCAACGTGCTCGGCGCCGAGAACGTGGTCCAGGCCGCGATCGAGACCAATGTCGAGCGCGTGATTGCGCTCTCGACCGACAAGGCGGCCAATCCCATCAATCTCTATGGCGCGAGCAAGCTCGCCGCCGACAAGATTTTCGTCGCCGCCAACCATTTGAGCGGCAGCACCGGCCCGCGCTTCTCGATCGTCCGCTACGGCAATGTCCTGGGCTCGCGCGGCAGCGTCATTCCGATGTTCCGCCAGCTCGTCGCCGCGGGCGCGCGCGAGCTGCCGATCACCGACCCGCGCATGACCCGCTTCTGGATCACGATGAACCAGGGCGTCGCCTTCGTCGCCTCCTGCATGGAGACGATGCGGGGCAGCGAGATCTTCGTCCCGAAGATACCGAGCATGACGATCGTCGCTCTCGCCGAGGCCATCGCCCCGGGCGTGCCGCACAAGATCGTCGGCGTGCGGCCGGGCGAGAAGCTGCACGAGGTGATGATCACCACCGACGATGCGCGCACGACGCGCGATCTCGGCGACCGCTACCTCATCGCCCCCGCCATCTCGCTCGGCAACGCCGGCGAGCTCTTGGCTCAAGGCAGCGCCGTGCCCGATGATTTCCGCTATGCCAGCGATACCAACGACCGCTGGCTGACGCGCGAATCGCTGTTGACGCTGATCCGCGCCAAGGACGAATGACGAACGCTCCGGGGGCCGCGTTTCTCCATTACGGCCACCAATCCGTGGACGAGGACGACATCGCCGCCGTTGCGGCGGCGCTGCGCGGCGATTTCCTCACCACCGGGCCGCTGGTGCGACGCTTCGAGGAGGCCGTCGCGGCGCGGCTTGGCGCTCAGCATGTGGTGGCCTGCAGCTCGGGAACCGCGGCGCTGCATCTCGCGGCGATGGCGCTGGGCTTGGGGCCGGGCGATGTCGCGGTGGTGCCGTCGCTGACTTTTCTCGCCACCGCCAATGCCGTGCGCTTCACCGGCGCCGAGGTCGCCTTTGCGGATGTTGATTCCGAGACCGGGATGCTGACGCCGGCGACGCTGCGCGCAGCGCTCGAGGGCGTGGCGCCGGCGCACGCCAAGGCCGTGCTCCCGGTCCATCTCGCCGGCATGGTCGCGGACCTGCCGGCCATCGCCGCGGTCGCCGGCGAATTCGGCGCTGCCGTGATCGAGGATGCCTGCCACGCCCTCGGCGCAACCTACCAAGCCCGCGGCGGCATGGTCGCGGTCGGGTCCTGTGCGCAGAGCGCCATGGCGTGCTTCTCGACTCACCCCGTGAAGGCGATCACGACCGGCGAGGGCGGGCTGGTTGCAACCCAAAGTGCCGAATTGGCCGAGCGCGCGCGCCGCTTGCGCTCGCATGGCATTGAACATGATCCCGCGCGCTGGACATCGGCGGCGGGGTTGGAGGACGGCAAGCCCGCGCCCTGGTACTATGAGATGCCGGAGATCGGCTACAACTACCGCCTCACCGACATCGCCTGCGCGCTCGGACTGAGTCAGCTCGGCAAGCTCGACCGCTTCCTCGCCCGCCGCGCAGCACTCGCGGCGCGTTACGATCGGCAGCTCGCGCCCTTGGCGCCGCATCTGCGCCCGCCGGCGCGGCCCCAAGGCGGATCGGCCTGGCACCTCTATGCCGTGCGCATCGACTTCGCGGCGCTCAAGCTCGCGCGCGGCGAGGTCATGCGCCGGCTTCGCGCCCAGGGCATCGGCACGCAGGTGCATTATGCGCCGGTCCACACGCAGCCTTATTACCGCGCGCGTTACGGCGCCCGCGATCTGCCGGGAGCAGAGACCTATTACCGCCGGACCTTGTCGCTGCCGCTCTATCCGGCGATGGCGGAGGAGGATGTCGACCGCGTGGTCGCGGCGCTCGCGGCGGCGCTGAAGCTGCGCTGAGCGATGCCCAACATCGTGACCGATGGCGATGCGCTCGAAGCCTGGCGCAAGGCGCCGGGTTTTGCCGCGATCGATGCGCATCCCTTCTATGGCGCATTCGGGCGGCGCTACTACCCGGCGGTCTTCGGCGCGCGGCGGAGCAATGAAAGCTTCGCGGTTGTTCACAACGACCGACCGGTATTGTTGGCGTTATGCGCCAGGGGCGAAGGCGTGCTCGATTGGTATGGGCTGCCCTCGGGCTTCTTCCCAGGCGAGGGGCTGGCGCCCGACCTTGTTGCAACGGCGACCAAGACCGCTTTCGAGCACATCGCCGGGCTCGTCGAGCGGCACGGCCTCGCTGGCGTGGTCGTGCGCGACGCGGCAATCGCGGGCGTGCTCTCGCCCATTGGCGAAGAATGCCTCAATCGACATTATCAGCCGGCATTGCGCCTTTCCGCGCGGGCGGCGCTGGGCGAGGGCGAAGCGGGGCTGCGCCGCGGGCTGCGCAAGAGCTTCAAGTCTTTGCTGAACTGGGGTCAGCGCAATCTCGCCGTCGCCATCGTCAATCGCACCAATCCCGACCGCGACGGCTTCCACAGCTATCAGGAGTTCCACCGCAAGATCGCCGGGCGCGCGACGCGGCCGCAGGCATCCTGGGATGTGATGTATGATTGCATTGCATCGGGACAGGGCGAGCTTGTCTTGGCCTTGCTCGCGAGCGAACTCGTCGCGGCGACGATGGTCGTCGATGGCGATGCCGTCGCCTTTTATGCCTCGGGCGTCTATGACCGGGACCGCTTCGACAAGCCGCTGACGCACTGGCCGCTCTGGCTCGCGATGCTGCACGCGGGCGAGCGCGGGATGAAGCAGTTTGACCTGGGCGACGTGCCGCTTGCCGGCGCGGCCAGCGAAAAGGAAATCAATATCGGCTACTTCAAGCGCGGCTTCGCGACCGGCATTGTCCCGTGGATCGAATGGCACTGGAAGAAGAACGGCGGTACCGAGGATGCGCCATGAGCGAGACTGGCAATTCCGTCTGCAAATCCTGGTACGACCGGTCCTATGTCGCGGATGGCTTCGTCGCCCAGCGCCGCTACCCGAACGAAGAGCTGCTGCGCTTCTTCGGGCGGCACTATTTCCCGCTTCCACGTGACCGGCGCGGCGAAATTCGCGTCCTCGAAGTCGGCTGCGGGTCGGGCGCCAATCTCTGGATGATCGCGCGGGAAGGGTTCGAAGCGCATGGCGTCGATCTCTCGCCGGAAGGCATCGCGCTCTGCGCGAAAATGCTGGATGAGTGGGGAGTTCGCGCGACCGTCAAGATGGCGGACATGACCGCGATCCCGTATCCAGCGCAGCATTTCGATGTGATTGCCGACGTATTTTCGTCCTATTGCCTCGAAGAAAGCGGGTTTACGCGATTCCTCGACGAGGCAGCCCGTCTTTTGCGTCCGGGTGGCCGGTTCTTCTCCTACGCGCCGTCGAAGGCATCGGAGGCATTTCGCAATCCCGGACCGTCGCGTTTCATTGATTCAAGCACGCTTGACGGCATTCGACGCGAGGACGCGCCGTACGCCGGAAACCTCTATCCTTTCCGCTTCATCGCGCCATCGGAATACGGCGCTGCGCTCGAAGCGCGGGGCTTGCGCGTCATCTATAACGAGATCGTCGCACGCAGCTACCGCGGCCGGCAGGAGTATTTCGAGTTCATTGTCATCGTTGGCGAACGGCCCGCGGGATGACTGATCGTTCGCGCCGCGCGCTCTCCCGGATCGGCCTCGGCACGGCGCAATTCGGCATGGCCTATGGCGTCACCAATCGCCGCGGTCGAGTTGCGCTCGACGAGGCGAGGCGCATCCTCGCGGCCGGTCACCGCGCCGGGATCAGAGTGATCGACACCGCCGCCTTCTATGGCGAGACCGAGGCGGTGCTGGGCGTACTCGAAGATGCGGCGTGCGGCTTCCGCATCATCACCAAGACGCCGCCTATCGCGGCCGAGCGGATCGGCGCGGCCGAGGCGGAAGAGGTGCGGCTTATGCTCGCGCGGTCGCGGCAAAACCTGCGGCGGCGGCGTCTCGATGGCGTGCTGGTCCATCACGGGCAAGAGCTGCTGCGTCCGGGCGGCGAGCGCATCCTCGATGTCTTGCGCGAGGCGAAGGCGCGGGGCGAGGTCGAGCGGATCGGCGTTTCGGTCTATGACCCCGACGAGTTGGCGGCGGTGCTCAAGCGCTTCACCCCCGATCTCGTGCAGCTGCCGCTCAATCTCCTCGACCAGCGCTTTGCCGCGAGCGGCGTCCTGACGCGGCTCAAGGCGATGGGCGCCGAGATCCATGCGCGCTCGCTGTTCCTGCAAGGCACTCTATTGGTCGCGCCTGCGGCGCTGCCGCCGCCGCTCGATGATGCAAGCGCGGTATTCGCCGCGGTTGCGGAGTTCCTGGCCGCGCACGGGCTCGACCCGCTCGCGGGTTGTCTTGCCTATGGTCTGTCGCTGGCCGAGATCGATTGCCTCATCCTCGGCGCGACTGCAGCCGAGGAGCTCGACGCCATCCTGGCGGCGGCGCGGAACTTGCCGAGGAGCCTCCCGGATTTCGCCGCGCTCGCGGTCAGCGACGCCGCGATCATCGATCCCCGGCGCTGGCGGTTGTCGCCGGGGAAGGCCGCGCTATGATGCGGGAACCCGCATGACCGCCAGCAACCAGCTCCCCCCGCGCCGCATCACCAACTTCGCCGCCTCCGACCGCTATCGGCAGGCGGTGCATGGCGCGATCGTCGGCGGCGCCCACACCTATTCCAAGGGCGATGACCAGTTCCCGGCGCTGGCGCCGGGCGCCATCGCCCGCGGCAAGGGCGGCCGGGTCTGGGACCTCGACGGCAATGAATACGTCGATTGCGCCCTTGGCCTCGGCGCGGTGAGCCTGGGGCACGCCTACGAGCCGGTTCTTGCGGCGGTTAGGGCGGAGCTGGAGAAGGGCGCTGCTTTCGCCCGGCCGGCGGCGGTGGAGCTCGATCTCGCGCACGAGATCCTCGACCTCATGCCGGGGATGGAACGGGTCAAATTCGCCAAGAACGGCTCCAATGTCACAACCGCGGCGGTGAAGCTGGCGCGCGCCTATACCGGGCGCGAATTGGTGGCCTTTCCCGGCAATCACCCGTTCTACAGCTTCGATGACTGGTTCATCGGCAGCACCGTGGTGCGCTCGGGCGTACCCGAGCCGGCGCGGCGCCTGTCGCTGACCTATGATTCACGCGACCCCGAAACTCTCGAGCGGCTCTTCGCCGCGCATCCCCGAGAGATCGCCTGCGTCATCACCGAGCCCGAAGATGCCATTCCGAACCCGCCCGAAGTGATCGCGCGGATCGGCTCCATCGCGAAGCGGAACGGCGCAGTCTTCATTCTCGACGAGATGGTCACGGGCTTTCGCGCGGGGCTGCCCGGCGCCTACACGGAATTGGGACTCGCGCCCGATCTCGCGACCTGGGGCAAGGCGATCGGCAACGGCTTTTCCTTTTGCGTCCTTGCCGGTAAGGCAGCGATCATGGATTTGGGCGGCATCCGCCAGACCGCCGCCCCGCGCGTCTTTCTGCTCTCCACGACGCATGGCGGCGAGGCGCATGTGCTGGCCGCGGCGCGCGCTGTCCTTGCGGAGTACCGCAGCAAACCCGTAATCGCGCGTCACCGGGCGCTAGTCGCCGCGGTTGCTGAGGGCATGCGCAAGAGCATCGCCGATCATCGCCTCGGAGCAGCCATCGAAATGCATGTGGTGCCCTGGCGCGTGTTGCTCGTTTGCCGCGACCGTACGGGCGCCGTATCGGCGCCGCTGCGGACCCTGCTGATGCAGGAGATGATCGGCCAGGGCGCGCTGTTCCAAGGCTTCTTCCTGCCCTGCTTCAGCCACAGCGATGCGGATGTCGCGGTCGTCCTGAGTGCTTTCGACAAGGCCTGCGCGGTCTATGCCCATGCCTTCGACCAGGGCATAGGCGACCTGCTCATCGGCGATCCCGCCCGCCCGGTCTTCCGCAAATACAACGCCTGCCGCATCTCCTGCCCGGCCGAGCCCTGTCCGCATGAGGCGCAGTGCCGCGAGGCATCGTGAGCGCGCGCATCGCCATCATGCCGGCGCGCGGCGGCAGCAAGCGCATCAAGCACAAGAACATCGTCGATTTCTGCGGCCATCCGCTGCTCACCTATGCGCTCGCCACGGCGAGGGAGGCGGGCCTGTTCGACGTCATTCACGTCTCGACCGAGGATGCCCGCATTGCCGAGACCGCGACCCGATACGGCTTTCCGCCGGATTTTTCCCGCGATCCCGCGCTGGCGGACGATGTGACGCCGCTGCTTCCAGTGCTGAAATGGGTGCTCGAGCGCTATGCCGAGCGCGGCAGGGTCTTCGATACGGTCTGCCTGCTGATGCCGACCGCGCCGCTCATCGATGCGGACGACCTCAAGGGTGGCTGTGCCTTGTTCGACCGCCATGGCAGGCAACGCGCGGTGCTCGCCGCCGCTTCGTTTCCCTGCCCGGTCGAATGGGCCATGCGCCTCCTCTCGGATGACCGCCTCGTCCCGATCGACCCCGGCAAGGCGGAGACACGCTCCCAGGATCTGCCCAAGGCCTATTACGACAGCGGCACCTTCATCTTCCTGCCGCCGGCGCAGGTGCTCGCCTATCCCCGGGAAAAGCCGGATTACCTGGGCTATCTCTTGCCGCGCCACAAGGCGGTCGACATCGACGACGCCGGGGATCTCGAACTCGCGGAGCGGCTCTATCGCGGAAGGCGGGCTTAACGCCGATCCGCCACGGTCTCGCGCAGAATTTCGGCGAAGGCCGCCACCGTCCGCTCGATGCGGTATTCGGCGCGGATGGCGGGATCGCCCCAGGGCGCAATCTCGCCTGCAAGCCGGCGTTGCCGCGCGTCCGCCAGCGCCCGCCGCAGCCCCGCGACGATTTCCGCGGGCTGGCGCGGATCGGCGATGACGGCATCGAGGCGCTTGAGCAGCGTGGCCGAAGCGCCGGGCGGCACGATGCCCATGATCGGCACGCCCGCGCCGAGGTAATCGATGAGCTTGCTCGGCAAGAAGACGCTGACCTCATCCGGCGCGTCGATCACCAACAGCAGATCGGCGCCGGCCATGAGCCGCAGCGACTCGCGGTAAGACACGGTATCCACGATCCGCACCAGCCCTTGCGGCAGCGCGCGGTAGCCTGGATGCCGCGCGATCCAGGGCGACACCTGGCCGATCAGCTCGAAGCCAACGCCGGCAAGGAGCGTCGGCTCCTGCTCGAGAATCCTCCGGAGGGCGCGAAACAGGGGCAGGGGATTGCGCCGTCCGTAGAGGCTTCCGAGATGGCGGACGACGATCCCGTCCGGCCTAGAGGACGGAGAATTATATAATGTAAAATCAAACCCATGCGGAACGACACTCATCTTATCTCGAAAGTCGCCGGGGTAGCGGCGCATGACCAGGTCGATGGTCTCTTGCGAGGTGAAGACGATGCGGTCGGCGGCGGCGATGACCTGCGCTTCCAAGCGGCGGTTGATGGCATTGGCCAGGAACTGCCCACGCCGGAAGACGACGTCCGCCCAGGGGTCGCTGAAATGCGCAACCCAGGGCCGGCCATGGCGCCGCTTCAGCCGCAGGCCGAGCAAATGGTCCGACATGGGTTCGCCGAAGCTCGCGACGACATCGGGACGGAAACCCGACTCGTCGAGCTTCGTCGCCACCGCGGCGTCCGCCTTGGCGACCCAGCGGCGGAACTCGTCGGGGATGGCGGCGTAAAGCGGCAGAAAGCGTTTGGCGATGGCCAGCGCGCTGCCGGACAGCGCCGGCCGGAAAGGGATTTCGAGCCGGAAGGCGAGGCGGCGGTCGAATTCGAGGTCGCTGTCGAGCCCGCCCGCCATCGTGCTTGCGGCTCCGCTGACGGCGCCGATCTCCGCCGGCAGGCGCGCCAGGATCCGGCCGATCTGGATCGCCTGCGGATAAAGCGCGGGCGGGAGCACATAGGAGATGGCGAGGAGGCGCATCCTCAGGCCATCTCGTGCCACCGATCGAGCTGACGGTCCGACAGCGCCCGCACATCCTGCCCGGCGTAGAAGGCGCGGTACCATTCCACGGCGAGAAGCAAGGCCGTATCGCAGTCCATTTTGGGGCGCCAGCCGAGCCGAAGCCGGGCCTTGGCGGCATCGAGGCGCAGGATCGCCGCCTCGTGCGGCTCGGGGCCTTCGGCGTTTTGCGTCGCCGCGCCCGTGCCCCAGAGCCGCGCCGCCGCGTCCGCCAATTCCGCTACGCTGCGCACGCCGCTCAAATCCGGACCGAAATTCCAGGCCTCGGCGAAGGTCGGGCCTTCCCGGCACAGACGCTCGCACAGGAGAAGATACCCCGCGAGCGGGTCGAGCACGTATTGCCAGGGGCGAATCGCGCGGGGATTGCGGATCATCGCGGGAACGCCGCTGGCGAAAGCGCGCATCAGATCGGGAACGATGCGGTCGGCCGACCAATCGCCGCCGCCGATGACGTTGCCGGCGCGGGCCGAGGCCACGGCCACGCCATGATCGCGATACGCCTCGGGCTGAAAATACGCGTTGCGCATGGATGCGGTGACGATCTCGGCCGCGCCCTTGCTGGCGCTGTAGGGATCGTAGCCGCCCATGGCGTCGCTCTCGCGGTAGCCCCAGACCCATTCGCGATTCTCATAGCATTTGTCGCTGGTCACGATGAGCACGGCCTTGATGCCGGCGCAGGACCGCGCCGCCTCGAGCAAATGCGCAGTTCCCATGATGTTGGTGGCGAAAGTCCCGATCGGATCGGCGTAGGAGGCGCGCACCAGAGCCTGCGCCGCGGCGTGAATGACGATCTCCGGCGCCGCCTCGCGCATGGCCTTTGACAGCGCGTCGCAATCCCTGACATCGCCGCGGCCGTCGGTCATGCCGTCGCCGATTCGGGCCGCCATGAAGAGACTCGGCTCCGTCGGCACGTCGATCGAATAGCCCGTAACCCGCGCGCCCAAGCGCTGCAGCCACAGCGACAGCCAAGCCCCCTTGAATCCCGTATGCCCGGTCAGAAAGACGCGGCGGCCGCGCCAGAAGGCCCGGTCAAGCATGCTGTCGATCAGGGGGCGGAATCCAGCAACGGCAAGGCCGCGTCCTTCGCGGAGAGGATCGGGTCCTTGATCGGCCAAGGGATGGCCAGGCGGGGATCATTCCAGCGAATTCCCGCGGCGCTTTCGGGATGGAAGAACTCGCTCATGTTGTAGAGCACCTGCGTGTCGTTGGCGAGGGTTTGAAAGCCGTGGGCGAAGCCCTCGCCGACATAAAGCGACAGCAGACCCTCGCCGGTAAGCTCGAAGGCGAGCCACTCGCCATAGGTCGCGGATTGGCGCCGGATGTCGACGGCGACGTCAAAGATCGCGCCGCCGACACAGCGGACGAGCTTTGCCTCGACGTGGGGCGGTCGCTGGTAATGCAATCCGCGCAAAGTGCCGCGAAGCGGGCTGAATGTCGTATTGCCTTGCGCGACGCGCGGATTGAGGCCGGCGGCGGCGAACTCGCGCATGCAGAAGCTGCGCGCGAAATAGCCGCGCTCGTCGCGCAGCGCCTCGAGTTCGACCTGGAAGACACCGTCCAATCGCGTCGGCCATATTCGCATGGCTGCGCTTCCTCTCGGGCTAGAAAACCCTGATCTCCGGTATCAGGACGACGAAGCTCGCGCCCCAGCCGCGGATCGCCGCCATTTGCTGCGCGATCTCCTCGCGCAGGTTCCACGGGAGGATGACGAGAAGATCGGGCCTGCGCTCGGCGACGGCTTCGGGCGGCAATACGGGGATGCGCGAGCCCGGCAAAAAACGCCCCTGCTTCTCCGGGTTGCGGTCGGCGACGAAATCGATGAAATCCGTGCGGACGCCGAGAAAATTGAGGAGCGTGTTGCCCTTGGCGGCGGCGCCGTAGGCGGCGAGGCTGCGGCCCTGGCGCTTGGCTGCGATGAAAAACTCGAGCAGGTCGCGCTTCAGGGCATAGACCTTGCGGCCGAACTCGAGATAGACCTCGCGGCGATCCCAGCCGCCGTCGCGTTCGATCTGCTTCAGCCGCGCCAGCGACGGCGAAGTCTGATGCGCGGCCTCGGCGCGGCAGGCATAGAGTCTGAGCGACCCGCCATGCGTCGGCAGGGTCTCGACATCGAAGATGCGCAGCCCATGCGCCGCGAGAATGCGCTCGCACGTGCCGAGGGAATAGTAGCTGTAATGCTCGTGATAGATCGTGTCGAACTGCATCCCCGCGACGAGGCGCAGGACATGCGGGAACTCGATCGTGGCGACGCCCTCGGGTTTCAGCAAATGCCGCATGCCCGCGACGAAATCGTTGAGCTGCGGCACATGCGCGAGCACGTTGTTGGCGACGATGAGATCGGCGCTGCGTTCTTGCGCGGCCAATTTCTGCGCCAGCTCCAGGGTGAAGAAGGCGACGAGCGTGTCGATGCCCTTGGCGCGGGCGACCGCCGCGACATTGGCAGCGGGCTCGATGCCGAGCGCGGGGATTCCTCGCTCGATCACATATTGCAGGAGATAGCCGTCATTGCTCGCGAGCTCGACGATTTGCGAGCGCGGCCCCAGGCCGAAACGCGCCGTCACCGCTTCGACGTAACGTTGCGCGTGAGCAAGCCAGGACTCGGCATAGGACGAGAAGTAGAGATAATCCGCGAAGATCTCACGCTCGCTCGCCACAGCCGGCACCTGAACGAGACCGCATTGCCCGCAATGCAGAACGACGAGCGGGTAATGGGCCTCGGGTTCGAGCAGCCGCTCTTTTGCCACCAGCGCATTTGCCAGCGGCTGCGTCCCGAGGTCGAGGATTTCCGCGAGGTCGCGTGATTGACAGAAGCGGCAGGAGAGATTTGGGAAGCGCATGGCGCGCGGCTGCAACTCGCGGCGGCCGGCTGCTACGCGAGGCCGCTGGCCGCGGGGCGATGCCGGATGAGACGCGCCAGCGTCTCCGCCACCCGCGCGATAGAGGCGTGATCGAGATCCGGTCCGCTCGGCAGGTTGATCCCATAGGGCGACAGGCGATAGGCAACGGCGTTACGCGCGGCTGCCTGGCGACCGGCCTCGGTCTCGCGGTAGGCTTTGAGCCAGCTCAGCGGATAGAAGAAGGGCCTTGTGTCGATCCCCTCGGCCTTCATCGCCGGTATCAGCCGCTCTTTCGTCCAGCCCAGCGCCGGATCGAGAATGGCCGTGACCATCCAGTAGCCGTTCTCGACATGCGCCGCCGTTCGGTTCAGTTGCAGCCCATCGACGCCGGCGAGCGCTTCGCGGTAGCGCGCGAAAATCTCGCGCTTGCGCGCGACGAGCTCGTCCAGCCGCTCGAATTGGGCAAGGCCGAGCGCCGCCTGCAGCCCGGACATGCGATATTTGAAGCCGATCTCCTCATTGCGGAACATGATGTCGCCGGGGGCGCGGCCGTGATCGCGCAGCCGCAGACAGCGGTCGTGGAGGTGGTCGTCGTCGTAAAGCAGCATGCCGCCTTCGCCGGTGGTGAGCGTCTTGGAGCCGTGAAAGCTGAAGGCGCTGGCCGCTCCGAGGCTGCCGGCGCGCCGGCCTCGGTAGCTTGCGCCGATCGCCTCGGCGGCGTCCTCGATCAGCGCCAGTCCGCGCCTGCGCGCGAGGTTCAGGAGTCCGTTCCAATCCGGCATGTCGCCATAGAGATCGACGACGATCACCGCGCGGCTGCGCGGCGTCAGCACCGCCTCGACGCTGGCGGGCGTCAAGCACCAATGCTCGGGATCGATGTCGGCGAAGACGGGCGCAGCGCCAACATAAGAGACCGGCGCCGAGGTCGCGATCCAGGTGATCTCGGGAACCACGACCTCGTCGCCGGGGCCGATGCCGAGGCCGGCGAGAGCAAGATGCAGGCCTGAGGTGCAGGACGGAAGGGCCAGCGCATGGCGCCGGCCGAGATGCTCGGCAAAGGCCTTCTCGAAGGCGCCCTGATAGTAATAGGACCGCTCCCGCCACGCCGTCGCAGCGGCCTCGGCGACCCGCTCAATCTCGTGAGCGGTGATCCACGGGCTCGCCACGGGTATATGTGCGCTCATCCCCTCGATCCCTTCGCATCGATCGGACGCGCCGGCGCACCCACCATCCGGGTCCGCGGCGGGACATCGGCAATGACGACCGCGCCGGCGCCGATGACGGCTTCCTCGCCGATGCGCAAGCGCGGCAGGATGGTCGCATTGCTGCCGATCGTCGCATAGTCCTCGACCCTGACGCATCCGGCAATTGTCGCGCCGGGCATCACATGAACGCCGTCGCCCAGCACGCATTCATGATCGATCGACGCATTGGTGTTGATGATGCATTGCTCGCCCAATCGCGCCTGCACGCAAACCGCGGCCATGGCGAGCACGTGGCTGCCGGCGCCGACCGTGGCCGAATCCGCGATCCAAGCGCGCTCGTGCAGGGCAGTGATCGGCATGAGCCCGCGTGCCGTGAGCGATCGCGCGATCCGGCAGCGCTCGCGGCCATGCTCGCCGCCGATGGCGATGACGAAGCCCAAGGCGCCGCTGCGGCGTGCCAGCCAAGCCTCGATGGCCGCTTCATCGCTAATGAGAGGCACGTCCGGAAAGGGCGCGGCAAGGCCGGGCTTGCGGTCATAGACGAGCGCTATACGATGGCCTGCGGCCTCGAGGATCGGGCGCAGCACCTTCGCTTGGCCCTGGCCGCCCCAGACGAGAATTTCGGTCATCTTGAAGCCGCGCTCATCGCACCCGGCGGAGATAGCCGCGGGGCGCGCTGGTTAGCAGCAGCTTGCCGTTGAAATAGGGGTCGCGGGCGAAGGCGTCGCTCTCGCGCAGATAGGAGTCGAGCGCGGTGCTCGGATTGTTGCCCGGGCCCCACGGCCGCGGGCGGTGCTCCTGGACCGGGATGTCCTCGATCACGGTATCCGAGACGACCAGGAACTGACCGCGTGTCACCAGCGGGGCATAGAGCTGAAGCTCGCGGTAGACATGCTCATGCGTGTGGTTCGAGTCGAGGATGACCATGACGCGATCTTCGGCGCCGATCCTGGCGCGGATTTGGCGGAGAACCTCATCCGCCACCGAAGATCCGTCGACGAGCTCGATCCGCCGCGCGAGAGCGTGCGAGAGAATGGCGCGGCGATTGTGCGGTCGAAGTTCGATGTCGATCCCGATGACCCGGCCCTCGCCGATGAGCTCCAGGATCGAGGCAAGGAAGACGATCGACCCGCCGCGCGCGATGCCGGTCTCGATGACGATTGTCGGCCTGGTCTGCCACAGGACCTCCTGCAAGAGGACGATGTCCTCCGGCATCTGGATGATGGGCAAGCCAAGCCAGGACCATTGATAGGTCCAGTGATGCCGATCCGCTCGGGTCAACACCTCATTGGCGCGCTCCCGCAGCTCCGCGTCGTCAGCCATAGACGCGGCATCTTCGCGTTTCTTGGCTTCGAACGCGGCGGCATCGTCAGTGTCGGCAGAGGCGGCGTTGCGGCGGCGCGGCTCGGAAGATCTCGGCCCCATCACCACACCTTCCACGGCGCGGCGCCGCCGGCCCAGAGTTCTTCGAGCAGGTTCTTGTCGCGCAGCGTGTCCATCGGCTGCCAGAAGCCGCGATGCGCAAAGGCCATGAGTTGGCCCTCCCGCGCGAGACGGGCGAGCGGCTCGCCTTCCCAACTGCTGGCGTCGCCCTCGATATGGCCGAGCACATTGGGCGAGAGAACGAAGAAGCCGCCATTGATGCGACCACCGTCGCCGCGCGGCTTCTCGAGGAAGCCGGCGACGCGGTCGCCCTCGGTCAAGAGCGCGCCATAGCGGCCGGGGGGCAGCACCGAGGCGACGGTCGCCCATTTCCCATGGCCGCGATGAAAGGCCAATTGCGCGGCCATGTCGATATCGGCCACCCCGTCGCCATAGGTGAAGAAGAACGCCTCCTCGTCCTCGATGTAGCGCGCGACGCGCTTCAAGCGGCCGGCGGTCAGCGTCTGCTCGCCGGTATCGACGAGCGTGACGCGCCACGGCTCGGCATGGCGCTGATGCACCTCCATGCGGTTCTGCTCCATGTCGAAGGTCACGTCGGACATGTGCAGGAAGTAATTGGCGAAATACTCCTTGATCACGTAGCCCCGGTAGCCGCAGCAGACGATGAATTCGTTCACGCCATAGGCCGTGTACATCTTCATGATGTGCCACAGGATCGGCCGGCCGCCGATCTCGATCATCGGCTTGGG
>DATNIY010000077.1:0-12104 GCA_035604195.1 Allostellaceae bacterium | reverse complement strand
TCGGCGGGGACGCTCTTCGTCACCGAAGACAAGCGGGTCGTCGCTGCGCAGGAAAGCGGCGATGCCTATGACATTTTCGACCCGATCGACGGCTCGAATCTCGGCAAGGTCGATGCCGACAAGCTCGACAAGGTGGGCATCAACAATCGGTTGCGCGGCACCATTCAGGCGGCGCTCGGCAGCCTGACGCTGTTCGGCGAAAAGCGCAGCGATCGGCTTGCCGCCGCCCATGATGCCCTGAAGCATCCCGACCCGGCGCAGGCGGGCGCACTCGAAAAGGCGCTCGGCCAGGAGAAGGATGCCGACGTGGCGCAAGTCCTGCGCCTGGCGATTGCCGCGACGAAGCTCGGCAGCGCCGACAAGGCCGAGCAGCTTGCCGCGATTGCCACGCTTTCCGCCACCACCGACCCCGATATCTACAGTCTCCTGAGCGAAGAGCGCAATACGAGTAACCTCGATCCTGCGGTCGTGCGCGCTCTCGACCAGGCCTTGAGCGCTATCGCGCGCCGGCTGCAGATCATCGGCATCGGCGCGACGCTGTTCGAGGGCTTGAGCCTCGGCAGCGTGCTGCTGCTCGCCGCCATCGGTCTCGCCATCACCTTCGGCGTGATGGGCGTCATCAACATGGCGCATGGCGAGATGATCATGCTCGGCGCCTATGCGACCTTCGTCGTGCAGCAGCTATTCCGCGCCTTCCTGCCGCCCAACTGGATCGACGCCTATCTCGTCGTCGCCGTCCCGGTTGCGTTTCTGGCGGCGGGTGCGGTCGGCGTTGCGCTCGAGCGCGGCGTCATCCGCTTCCTCTATGGGCGCCCGCTCGAGACCCTGCTGGCGACCTGGGGCGTGAGCCTGGTGCTCCAGCAGGCGGTGCGCACGATCTTCGGCGCGCCCAACAAGGAGGTGTCGAATCCAGCCTGGATGACCGGCAGTCTGCAGCTCACGGGCGGGCTCACGATCACATGGAACCGGCTGGTCATCCTGGTCTTCTGCTTCGCCGTGCTGGGCGGCCTCGCCTTGCTGCTGCGCAAGAGCGCCTTCGGCCTGTACACGCGCGCGGTGACGCAGAACCGCGACATGGCGGCGACGATGGGCATCCGCACCGCGGCGGTCGACGCGCTCACCTTTGGCCTCGGTTCCGGAATCGCGGGCATCGCCGGCGTCGCCCTGTCGCAGATCGGCAATGTCAGCCCCAACCTCGGCGGCATCTACATCGTCGACAGCTTCCTCGTCGTGGTGTTCGGCGGCGTCGGCAGCCTGCTCGGCACGCTCGTCGCGGCGATGACCCTGGGCGTCGTCAACAAGCTGCTGGAGCCGGTGGCGGGCGCCGTGATCGGCAAGGTCGTCGTGCTGCTCTTCATCATCCTTTTCATCCAGAAGCGGCCGCGCGGGCTCTTCGCCCTAAAGGGCCGCGCGGCGGAATCCTAGTCCATGTCCTCGGCCTTGCTTCTCGACCGCCGCAGCTGGGCCTGGTTTATTGGAACCGGCGTCGTGCTGCTGGCCGTGGTGCCGGCGCTCAACCTATTGCCGCAGGGCTCGTCGCTGCGTCTTTCGGATTATCTCGTCCCCCTCTTCGGCAAATATGCCTGCTACGCGCTCCTGGCGCTGAGCATGGATCTCATCTGGGGCTATGCCGGGATTTTGAGCCTGGGGCAAGGCGCGTTCTTCGCCCTCGGCGGCTACGCCATGGGCATGTATCTCATGCGCCAGATCGGCACGCGCGGTGTTTACGCCAATGCCGTGCTGCCGGACTTCATGGTCTTCCTCAATTGGAAGGAGCTGCCCTGGTACTGGTACGGCTTCGACCATTTCGCCTTCGCCGCGCTCTTGGTGCTGGTCGTCCCGGGCGCCCTCGCCTTTGTCTTCGGCTGGTTCGCCTTTCGCTCGCGCGTCTCGGGCGTCTATTTCTCGATCATCACCCAGGCGCTCACCTATGCGCTGCTGCTGGTGTTCTTCCGCAACAACACCGGCTTCGGCGGCAACAACGGTCTCACCGACTTCAAGGACATTTTGGGTTTCGAGGTGCACGCCTCGTCGACACGGCGCGGCCTCTATATCGTCTCGGTGATCGCCTTGGGGGCGGGCTATCTCCTCTGCCGCGCCATCGTCGCGTCCAAGCTCGGCCGCGTTCTCCTCGCGCTCAAGGATGCCGAGAACCGCGTGCGCTTCCTGGGTTACTCGGTGGAATACGCCAAGCTCTTCGTCTTCACCGTGGCGGCGATCATCGCCGGCGTCGCCGGGGCGCTCTATGTGCCCCAGGTCGGGATCATCAACCCGAGCGAATTCTCGCCGGCCAACTCGATCGAGATCGCCATCTGGGTCGCGGTCGGCGGGCGCGGCACTTTGGTCGGCGCGCTCATTGGCGCGGTGCTGATCAATCTGGCGAAGACCTGGCTCACCGGCTCGCTGCCCGAGCTCTGGCTCTTCGTGCTCGGCGGGCTGTTCATCCTGGTGACGCTGGCCTTTCCGCAGGGGGTCGTCGGCCTCGCCGCGCAAGTCAGGAGCTGGCGCGGCCGCGCGCCGCGGCCGATGGCGCCGGAGGCGAGCCCATGAATGCCGCCGCCGCCAAGCCGGTCGAAGCGTCATCATCGCTCCTCTATCTCGACGGCGTGAGCGTCAGCTTCGACGGCTTCAAGGCGCTGAACGAGCTGTCCTTCATCGTCGAGAAGGGCGAGCTGCGCTGCATTATCGGCCCCAACGGCGCCGGCAAGACGACGATGATGGATGTCGTCACCGGCAAGACCCGGCCCGATTCGGGCACCGTCTTCTTTGACGGAAGCATCGACCTGACTCGGCTCGATGAGGCCGCGATCGCCAATCTCGGCATCGGCCGCAAGTTCCAGCGCCCGACCGTCTTCGAGAACCTCACCGTCTTCCAGAATTTGGAACTCGCGCAAAAGAGCGCGCGCGGCACGTGGAAGACGCTGGCGGCGCGGCTCGCGCGGACGCAATACGATGAGATCGCCGAGATGCTCGTGACGATCGGCCTCAGCGGCCGCGAGACGGTGATGGCCGGCGCCTTGAGCCACGGCCAAAAGCAATGGCTCGAGATCGGCATGCTGCTCATCCAGGACCAGCGGCTCCTTCTTCTCGACGAGCCGGTCGCGGGCATGACCGATCACGAGACCGAAGCGACGGCGGCTCTCATCCTGCGTCTCGCGGGCGAGCGGACGGTCATCGTGGTCGAACACGACATGGAGTTCGTGCGCAGCCTCGGCGCGCGCGTCACTGTGCTGCACGAGGGATCGGTGTTGGCGGACGGCACCATCGACCACGTGCAGAGCGATCCCCAAGTCATCGAAGTCTATCTCGGGCGCTGAGCGATGTTGGCCGTCGAAGGCATCGATCTCTATTACGGCGCAAGCCACATTCTGCGCCGCGTGAGCGTCGCCGCCGAGCTCGGCAAGGTCACTTGCGTTCTCGGTCGCAACGGCGTCGGCAAGACCAGCCTCTTGCGCGCGATCTTCGGCCTCAACCCGATCCGCGGCGGCCGCATCCTGTGGGAAGGGAAAGACATCACCGCCCTGCCGACGCATGAGCGCGCGCGCCGCGGGCTGGCGCTGGTGCCGCAAGGGCGCGAGATCTTCCCGCGCCTCACCGTCGAAGAGAATCTCGAAACCGGTTTGGCGCCGCTGCCGCGAACGAAGCGGCGTATCCCGAGCGAGATCTTCTCGCTGTTCCCGGTGCTGCGCGACATGCTGCGCCGGCGCGGCGGCGATCTTTCGGGCGGCCAGCAGCAGCAGCTCGCCATCGCCCGCGCTCTGGTGACGCAGCCGCGGCTTCTAGTCCTGGACGAGCCGACCGAGGGCATCCAGCCCTCGATCATCAAGGACATCGAACGCGTGATCCGCGACCTGGCGGCGCGCGGCGACATGGCCATCCTCTTGGTCGAGCAGTATTTCGAGTTTGCGCGCGCCCTTGCCGACCGCTATGTCGTGATGGAACGCGGCGAGGTCGTGCTGTCCGGCACGGCCGGCGACATGGTGGAGAGCGATGTCCGTCGCTATCTTACGGTATGAGGCTCCGGCGCGGGTCGCGCAAAGTCCGGCCACGACGCTTGAGCGCAGCCGCGGCGCGGCCGAGATCGTCTTCGCCCGGCGCGGCGGGGTGACGCGGCTCGTGCACCTCATGCAGCGCGCGCCCTGCCGCGTGCTTTTTCCCGAGGCCGAAGCCGGCGATCCAAAGCTCGCCGTGCTATTGACGACCTCGGGCGGTCTCACCGGCGGCGACGAAATTCGCATTTCCGCCACCTTGCGGGCCGGCGCGACGGCGATGCTGACCTCGCAAGCGGCCGAAAAGCTCTATCGCTCGCTTGGTTCCGATACCGAGGTGACGGTGACGCTCGCCATCGAGGAGGGGGCGCGGCTCGAATACCTGCCGCAGGAGACGATCCTGTTCGACGGCGCGCGCCTCTGCCGCCGCACCAGCGCCGCCGTGGCGCCAGGCGGCCGGCTGCTCGCCTGCGAGATGCTGGTCTTCGGTCGTAAGGCGCATGACGAGAGCTTCGGGCGCGGCCGGCTTTACGATTCCTGGCAGGTAAAGCGCGGTGGCCGCCTCGCTTGGGCCGATGCGCTGGCGCTCGACGGCGATATCGCGGCGCGGCTCGGCGATCCCTTCGGCTTCGCCGGCGCCGAGGCGATGGCGACCGCGCTCTATGTCGGCGATGATGCCGAATCGCATTTGCCTGTGGCGCGCGCGCTTGCCGAAAGCGGCGCCTGCCGCGGCGGCGCGACGCTTTTGGGAAACGTGCTGCTCGCTCGGTTCTTCGGCGCGCCGGCGCAGGCGGTGCGGGCCGATCTCGCCCGTTATCTCGCCGCTCTCCGGCATGCCGCGTTCGACCACCCGGCGCGGCTGCCGCGAGTCTGGCACAGCTAGGGGGAACGCCATGCACCTGACCCCGCGCGAGAAGGACAAGCTGCTGATCGCCATGGCCGCGACGGTGGCGCGCCGCCGCCTCGTACGCGGTGTCAAGCTCAACCATCCCGAAGCCGTGGCACTCATCACCGATTTTGTCGTCGAGGGCGCGCGCGACGGGCGTTCGGTGGCCGAGTTGATGCGCGACGGCGCCACGGTCCTGACGCGCGAGCAGGTGATGGAAGGCGTGCCCGAGATGATCCACGACATCCAAGTCGAGGCAACCTTTCCCGACGGCACCAAGCTCGTCACCGTCCACGAGCCCATCCGCTAAAAGGAGGGAGCGATGATACCGGGAGAGATCATCACCGCGCCGGGCGAGATCGAACTCAACGCCGGGCGTCCAACCGTGACGCTCGAAGTCGCCAATTCCGGCGACCGGCCGATCCAGGTCGGCTCGCATTACCATTTCTTCGAGACCAATCCGGCGCTCAAATTCGACCGCGCCAAGGCCAGGGGCTTCCGCCTCGACATCCCCGCCGGCACGGCGACGCGCTTCGAGCCGGGCCAGACTCGCACCGTGCGCCTCGTCGCTTATGGCGGCGCGCGCATCGTCCACGGCTTCCGCGGCGCTGTCGCGGGGTCTTTGGGAGGCACGCCATGAGCGTGCGGCTGGCGCGCGGCGCCTATGCCGGCATGTTCGGACCGACCATCGGCGACCGGGTGCGGCTCGCCGATACCGATCTCGTGATCGAGGTCGAGGCCGACCGCACCGTCTATGGGGAAGAAGTGAAGTTCGGCGGCGGCAAGGTAATCCGCGACGGCATGGGCCAAAGCCAGCGCAGCCGCGCCGAGGGCGCGGTCGACACCGTCATCACCAACGCGCTGATCCTCGATCATTGGGGCATCGTCAAGGCGGATATCGGCCTGAAGGAGGGACGGATCGCGGCCATCGGCAAGGCCGGCAATCCCGATATCCAGCCCGGCGTCGACATCGTCATCGGCCCGGGCACCGAGGCGATCGCCGGCGAGGGCAAGATCGTCACTGCGGGCGGCATCGACGTCCATATCCATTTCATCTCGCCGCAGCAGATCGACGAGGCGCTTTATTCCGGCGTCACGACGATGATGGGCGGCGGCACTGGCCCGGCGGCAGGCACGGCGGCCACGACCTGCACGCCTGGGCCGTGGCACCTGGCGCGCATGCTGCAGGCGGCCGAGGCCTTTCCGATGAATCTCGGCTTCTTCGGCAAGGGCAATGCGTCCGCGCCCAACGGCCTGGTCGAGCAGATCGCCGCCGGCGCCTGCGGACTCAAGCTGCACGAGGATTGGGGGACGACGCCGGCCGCCATCGATTGCTGTCTCGCCGTGGCCGACGATCACGATATCCAGGTCGCGATTCATACCGATACGCTCAACGAATCGGGCTTCGTCGAGGACACCATCGCCGCCTTCAAGGGCCGCACCATCCACGCCTTCCACACCGAAGGCGCGGGCGGCGGGCATGCGCCCGACATCATCCGCCTGTGCGGCGAGCCGAACGTGCTGCCGTCATCGACCAATCCGACGCGGCCCTATACCGTCAACACGCTCGACGAGCATCTCGACATGCTCATGGTGTGCCACCATCTCGATCCGCGCATCGTCGAGGACGTCGCCTTCGCCGAAAGCCGCATCCGGCGCGAGACCATCGCCGCCGAGGACATCCTGCACGATCTCGGCGCCTTTTCGATGATCTCCTCCGACAGCCAGGCGATGGGCCGGGTCGGCGAGGTCGTGATCCGCACCTGGCAGACTGCCGACAAGATGAAGCGCCAGCGCGGGCGGCTCGCCGAGGAAACCGGCGACAACGACAATGCCCGCGCCAAGCGCTACATCGCGAAATACACGATCAACCCCGCGATCGCCCAGGGGATTTCGCGCCATGTCGGATCGGTCGAGCCGGGCAAGCTCGCCGATCTCGTGGTCTGGTCGCCCGCCTTCTTCGGCGTCAAGCCCGATCTCGTGCTGAAATGCGGCAGCATCGCCGCGGCACCGATGGGCGATCCCAACGCCTCGATTCCGACGCCGCAACCCGTGCACTACCGGCCGATGTTCGCGAGCTTCGGCCGGTCGCTGACCGCAAGCGCAGTCACCTTTACCAGCCGCGCCGCCCTCGAAGGCGATATCGGCGCGCGGCTCGGCCTCGTCCGGCCTGTGCTCGCGGTCGAGAATACGCGCGGCGGCATCGGCAAGAAGGATCTGGTGCGGAACGCCGCGACGCCGAAAATCACGGTCGATCCCGAGACCTACGAAGTGCGCGCCGATGGCGTGCTCCTTACCTGCGCCCCCGCCAAAGAACTGGCCATGGCGCAGCGCTATTTCCTGTTCTGAGCCATGCGGCGCGCGCTCCGGGCCGAGCGGGCAGGGCAGTGGCCGCGTGGACGGACGAGCGGCACGGTGACGCTTGGCTACGACGACCGGCACCGGCGGCGGCTCCGGCTCACGACAGATGCGGGCGAGGCGTTTTTGCTCGACCTGCCGCGCGCGACGCTGCTCGAGGCGGGTGACGGGCTGGCGCTCGATGATGGCGGCTGGATCGAGGTGCGGCCGGCGGCGGAGCCGCTCCTCGAAGTGCGCGCGCCGAGTTCCGATCTCCTGGCGCGGCTCGCCTGGCATATCGGCAACCGGCATCTCGCGGCGCAGATTTCGCAGGATCGCATCCTGCTGCGCGACGACCATGTCACAGCCGACATGTTGCAGGGCTTGGGCGCGAGCGTGCGAAGGATCGAGGCGCCGTTCACGCCCGAGCGCGGCGCCTATGACGCGGCGGAGCAACAGCATCATCATGGCCATCACCACAATGATGTTTGACGCGGCCGCGCTCTATCGCCTGATGACCTGGCTTTCGCCGGCTTATCCGCTCGGCGCGTTCAGCTACAGCCATGGCATCGAATACGCGGTCGAGGCGAGGCTCGTTCACGACGCCGGAAGCCTCGCCGGCTGGATCGAGACCGTGCTCGGTGCCGGCGCCGGGCGCAGCGACGCGGCGCTCTTTGCCTGGGCTTATCGCGCCGCGGCGGCGGGGAACGATGCCCGGCTCGACGACATCGCCGACCTCGCCTCGGCCTGGCGCGGCAGCCGCGAGACGGCGCTCGAAAGCGAGGCGCAAGGGACGGCGTTCCTCGCCACGACCCTCGCCGCTTGGCCGCACCCGGCGCTCGCACCCTTCGCGCGGCGGCGCAAGAGCACGGCACTGCCGGTCGCCGTGGCGGTGGCCTGCGCCGCCCATCGCGTGCCGCTCGCGGCATCGCTCGCCGCATATTTGCATGTCTTCGCCGCGAATTTGGTTTCGGCCGGGATTCGCCTCGTCCCGCTCGGCCAAACCGACGGGCAGCGCGTCATCGCGCGGCTGGAGCAGCCGATCGCCGCGACGGCGGAAGCGGCGCTCGCCCTGCCGCTCGAAGCGGTCGGGACATCGACGCCGATCGTCGATTGGTGCGCGATGCGGCACGAAACCCAATACACGCGGCTGTTCCGCTCATGACCGACGGGGATCGCGGCCCGCTGCGCGTCGGGATCGGCGGGCCGGTGGGCTCGGGCAAGACGGCGCTGGTCGATCGCCTGTGCAAGCGCATGCGCGAGCGCTACGATATCGCCGTCATCACCAACGACATCTATACCAAGGAGGATGCCGAGTTCCTGACTCGCTCGGGCGCGCTCGTGCCGGAGCGCATCCGCGGCGTCGAGACCGGCGGCTGTCCCCATACCGCGATCCGCGAGGATGCGTCGATCAATCTCGCGGCGGTGCGCGACATGTGCGAGCGCTTTCCCGGCCTCGATCTGCTTTTCATCGAATCGGGCGGCGACAATCTCGCGGCCACCTTCAGCCCCGAGCTCGCGGACATCACGATCTACGTCATCGACGTCGCCGCCGGCGACAAGATTCCGCGCAAGGGCGGGCCGGGAATCACGCGGTCCGACCTTCTCGTCATCAACAAGATCGATCTGGCGCCGCTCGTCGGCGCGAGCCTCGAAATCATGGACCGCGATGCCCGCAGGATGCGCGGCGAACGGCCGTTCCTCTTCGCCTGCCTCAAGGACAATTCGGGCGTCGCCGAGATCGCGCGCTTCCTCGAGACGGCGGGTGGGCTGGCGTCGAAAGGCGCATGACGCAGCCGCTCGGCTGAGCCGGCGATAATGGGCCAGGTCGATCCGTTTGGCGCCGGCTTGACAATTCGCGGCCACGGCATAAATTACTAACCGGATAGTAATTTATGGATCTGCCATGCGGTCGAGCGGCGGGACCAAGGCAAAAGCGAAAGCGAAGGCCGGCAGCGGCGCGCGCTGGCGGCGGCGCAAGGACGCGCGGCCGAGCGAGATCGCCGCCGCAGCGCTCGAATGCTTCGCCGAGCGCGGCTTTGCAGCTTGCTCGCTCGACGACATTGCGGCGCGCGCGGGCGTCAGCAAGGGAACGCTCTATCTCTACTTCCGCAACAAGGAGGAACTCTTCAAGGCGGTCGTGCGCCAAGCCTTGTTGCCGCGCATCGCGCTCTTCGAAGAGAAAGCGGCGGCGACCGATCCGGCGCCGCGCCAACTCGAGCGCTTCATTTCCGCCTGGCCAGCCCTCATTGCCGCGCCTCATCTCGGCGCGATCCCCAAGCTCATGATCGCGGAGGCCGGAAACTTCCCGGAGTTGGCCCGCTTCTATCTCGAAGAGGTGATCGGCCGCGCCCGCAGCCTGATCATCGGCATCATCCGTCGCGGCATCGAGCGCGGCGAGCTGCGCCGGGTCGATCCCGAGGCCGCGTTCTTCTCCGTGGTCGCGCCGCTCCTCATCGCGGTGCTGTGGAAGCAAACTTTCGAGCGCCAGGACAAGCAGGCGCTCGATGTCGAAGCGCTCTGCCGCACGCACCTCGCGATCCTGCTTCGCGGCCTGGCGCAGGACGCGAAGCGGTGAGGCGGCGCGTCGTCATCCTGCTGGTGATCGCCGCGGCCGCGGCGCTCGGCTACGGCGCCTACCGCTATTTTCCGCGCGAACGCGGCGGCAGCGATCTGATCCTGCTCGGCAATGTCGATGTCCGCCAGGTCGATCTTTCCTTCAAGCGTGCGGGACGGATCGCCACCATGTCCGTCGAGGAAGGCGACCGCGTCAAGACCGGTCAGGCCGTCGCCGCGCTCGACAAGCGGTATTTCGCGGACGACGTCCGCATCGCCCGCGCGCGCGAGGCCGTCGAGGCTGCCACTCTCGCCAAACTCGAGCACGGCTCGCGCCCGGAGGAAATCGAAGAGGCCCGCGCCAACGTCGAGCTGGCGCGCGCGACGGTCGAGAACAACCGCATCACGCTCGAGCGGCAAAAGGAGCTGCTCACGGCCTCGGTCGCTTCGCGGCAGAACTACGACAATGCCCAGGCCGCGCTGCGCCAGTCGGAAGCGCAATTGGCCTTTGCGCAGCAAGCGCTGCGCCTGGCCGAGCTCGGCCCGCGCGCGGAAGACATCGACGCTGCCCGTGCCCGGGTTGCGCTCGAGCAGGGGAATGTCGTGGTCGCCGAGCGGGCCCTTGCCGACGCCGATCTGGCGGCGCCGTCGGACGGCGTCATTCTCACTCGCGTTCGCGAGCCCGGCGCCATCGTCGCGGCCGGCGAGACCGTCTACACGCTCACCCTCGATCGGCCGGTCTGGGTGCGCGCCTATGTCGGCGAGACCGATCTCGGGCGCGTTCATCCCGGCATGGCGGCGGAGGTGAACACCGATTCTGCGTCGGGCCAGGTCTATCACGGACAAATCGGATTCATCTCGCCGGTCGCGGAATTCACGCCCAAATCGGTCGAGACGCGCGAGCTGCGCACCGATCTCGTCTATCGCCTGCGCGTGATCGTGGACGATCCCGACCAAGGCCTGCGGCAGGGCATGCCGGTGACGGTCGCGCTCGCTGGCGCGGGGCAGGGCTGACCCGTGGCAACGCCGCTCATCACCATCGAGGGGGTGAGCAAGCGCTTCGGCGCGACGCAGGCGATCGACGGCATCGGCGCGGCGATCGCGCCCGGCTGCATCACTGGGCTCGTAGGCCCTGACGGGGCGGGAAAATCGACGCTTCTGCGCCTCATGGACGGGCTGCTTGCGCCCGATGCCGGTCGGATCACCGTCTGCGGCTTCGACACGGTTACGCAAGCGCCCGAGATCCACGCCATTGCCGGCTACATGCCGCAGCGATTCGGGCTCTACGAGGACCTGACCGTGCGCGAGAATCTGACGCTTTATGCGGATTTGCGCGGCGTGACCGGAGCCCAGCGCACCGCCACCTTTGCCCGCCTCCTCGCCTTTACCGACCTGGAGCGCTTTCAGCGCCGGCTTGCCGGGCATTTGTCGGGCGGCATGAAGCAGAAGCTCGGCCTCGCCTGCGCCCTCGTCCAAAAGCCGCGCGTGCTGCTGCTCGACGAACCCAGCGTCGGCGTCGATCCGATCTCGCGGCGCGAGCTGTGGCGCATAGTGCGGGAGCTCGTCGACGACGGCATCACGGTGGTCTGGAGCACCTCCTATCTCGACGAGGCGGAGCGTTGCGCCGAAGTCCTGCTGCTGCATGAGGGAAGGCTGCTGCACGCCGGGCCGCCGCAGCGCCTGACCGAGCGCATGGCGGGCCGCAGCTTTCTGGTCGAAGCGGACGAAGGCAGCAACCGTGCGCTGCTCGGTCGCGCGCTGCGCCAACCCGAAGTGATGGACGGCGTCATCCAGGGCGAGGCCATACGCCTGGTCATGGCCGAAGGCGCGCCGCCGCCATCCGCGGCGAGGCTCGGCTTGGCCGGGGCGATCACCGTCAAGCCCGTGGCGCCGCGCTTCGAGGATGCTTATGTCGCGCTGCTCGGCGGCATTGCCAAGGGCACCGGCGATCCCGGCGCGGGCCCGCCCGCTATCGCGCGCGACATCGTCGTCGAGGCGCGCGCTCTCACCAAGCGCTTCGGCAATTTCACCGCCGCCGATGCCATCAGCTTTGCGATCCGGCGCGGCGAGATCTTCGGCCTGCTCGGTCCCAACGGCGCCGGCAAGTCGACGACCTTCAAGATGACCTGCGGGCTGATGCGGCCGACCTCCGGAGCCGCCGCGGTCGAAGGGTTGGACCTTTACAAGGCGGGCTCGGCCGCGCGCCGCCGCATCGGCTACATGGCACAGAAGTTCTCGCTTTATGGCGATCTCTCGGTGCGCCAGAACCTCGAATTCTTTGCCGGCGTCTACGGCCTCGCGGGCGAGCGCCGCAGCACCGCGCTCGCCCGCATGGT
>DATNIY010000076.1:0-15729 GCA_035604195.1 Allostellaceae bacterium | reverse complement strand
TGCTGCTGCCGGCGCTCAACTCGGTGGGGGCCGAGATCGGCAAGCCGGTGGCGCCGCAGACCGCGAGCGTCGGCGTGTCGACCTCGCGCTTCGTGCGCAACGAAGGCGCAGTCATCCGCCACAACTTCGGCTGGACGTTGGTGGTGCTGGCCTACCTCGTCGTGATCAGCGTCGCCTGTTATCTCTTTTTCCCGGGGATAGCGGCCCTGCCGGCCTAAAGGGCGACGGCCGGCCGCTGCCGCGACTTCGATCAGAAGGCGAGGATCGCGTCCATCGCGATGGTGAATTGGTTCGACTTGGTGCCGACCCCGCTCGCATTGATGTCGAACGGCTTGACGTTGCTGCCGCCGATCACCTGGTCATAGCGCACCTCAGGCCGCAGCATCAGGCTCAATGGCCCAAGCGCCACCGGCGGCTTGTAGGTCGCGCCCAGAGTCAGCGCGCCATAGACCGCGTTGAACGCCCTGCCGGTATTGCTGTTGGCGCAATAGGTGTCGTTCGTCGGGAAGGCCAAGCCGCGCTCGCCGTCGACATAATCGAGCGGCCGCTGCGGCTGCGCGACGAAGCCGCAGAAGCCATGGCTGCCGCTCTGATCGGCGAAGGCTTCGGCGCGCCCGGTGACCGACCATTGATCATTGATGGTATAGGTCAGGTATTGCGCGACGCCGCCGGCCGTGGCGTTGAAATAATCGTCGTGAATGCGGTTGAATTCGGTCATCGAGGTCAGGTTGTCGTTGAATTTGTAGGTCACGACGACGTCGTAGTACTCGCGCACATAGTTGTTGGCGCCGGGAATGCCGAGCGTGGCGCCGGGGGTGGCGACGGGATTCTCCGGCCCGATATGGGCGAGCGCGAGGATCGTCAGATTGCCGTCGACGAGCCCGTTGAGGCCGAAGCCGAACAGGGCCTTGGGGAATTCGTCATTGTTCATGCCCTGGCCGATCGAATCATTGACGCCGGTGTCGATCCCGCCCCAGAGGTCGATGGTATCGTTGACGTGGAAAGTGGCGAGGGCGCCGGTATGCTTGAACGGCAGGCCGTAGTTGAAGATGTAGGTATGCGAGTAAAGCGGGTTGCCGGTGGCGTCGATCACCTCCGCGCCGAGCGGCGTCGGGTATTGACCGAGCTTCAAGTCGATGCCGTTGGTGCTGGCGAGCGGCACATGCGCCTGCACATCCGCCTCGACGATGTCCCATTGGTAGGGGCTGCGCGTCACCCGATCGAGCTCGTTGTAGAAATGCGTGATGCGCGAATCCGTGCCGTACATGCCGGTGAACTTGAATCCCACGTCGAAATCGGGGTTCTTGGGATCGAGGTCGCGCTCCACATTCGCCATGATCTGGTTGATGCGCGGGAAGTTGGCGCGGTCGGTAAAGAGCTGACCGAAATTGATATGGTTGGCGGGGTCGTCGGGATTGCCGGAAATGCCGGCCTCGAGGTGACCGGAATATTTGATGCTGTCCCAGAAGCCCGTCGGCGCCGGGGCCGCGGCGGGCGCCGCCGGCGGTGGCGCTGCGGGCGCCGGCGTTTGGGCCTGGGCCGAGGCGGCGACGGCTCCGGCGATGCAAGCCGCCGCAGCCGGAGCGAAGGTTTTTAGACGCATGTTCTGTTTGCCCTCCAAATCGTCGCGATGTGCCGATCGAATTCGCCCGCTGCGCGATTGCTAGGCGGTCTGCCCACGAATTAGACAAATTCGGCGACGAAACCGTATCCTCTGCCTATTATGCGATGAGGCTCTGCAATTGGCTTGCCAAGCCCGCGGATGACGCCGCCGCCGACGCGGCCAGCAGCTTCGCGTATAGCACTTTTTGGGTTAAAATGGCACCAGGAATAAGGGATAAATCAGATCGGCTGCGCCGGCGGCCCCCGCTGCCGACGCTCGCCGCCGAGGAGGCGCTCCATGAAGAAACTGCTCATCGGCCTGGCGGTGCTCGTCGTTCTCGTCATCGCCGCGGCCGTCGTCATTCCCCTCGTCGTGCCGGTCGAAGCCTATGAAGGCCGGCTCATCGCCCTGGTCAAGCAGTCGACCGGACGCGACCTCAAGATCGCCGGGCCGGTCAAATTGTCGGTCTTGCCGGCGCTGGCGCTTGAGGCGAACGACGTCTCCTTCGCCAACGCGCCCGGCGCGCGCACGCCGCAGATGGTGCAGTTGAAGCAGCTGCAGGTGCAGTTGCAGCTCTTGCCCTTGCTCCATGGCGCGGTCGCGGTGAGCCGCTTCGTTCTGGTGCAGCCGGTGATCGCGCTCGAGGTGGACAAGGCCGGGCATCCCAATTGGGTGTTCACACAAGCGGCGGCGCCTTCTGCCGCGCCGGCGCGTGGCACCCCGCAGCCCGCGAGCGCGGGCGGCGGCCTCGCAATTTCCGGCCTCACGCTCGAGGATGTGCAGCTCTCCGATGGCAAGATCAGCTATACCGATCAGCGCACCGGCAAGGCGGAGCAGCTCGACAGCATCAACATGAAGCTGTCGCTGCCCGATCTCGACAGCGCCTTTGCCGGCGACGGCTCGGCGGTGTGGAACGGCGAGAAGGTTTCGCTTGCCGCCAATATCGACAAGCCGCGGGCGCTCCTCAACGGCGCCGAGAGTGCGGTCGGCATGAAGCTCGCCGCGACGCCGATCACGCTCAATTTCTCCGGCAAGGTCACCGGCCTGCCGCCCGCGAAGCTCGGCGGCGTCATCGACATCGAGACCAAATCGGTGCGCGATCTCGCAAAATGGGTGGGATCGCCGATCACCATGAGCGGCAGCGGGCTGGGGCCGCTCGCGATCAAGGGCACCGTGGCGATGGCCGGGACGAAGACCAGCTTCAGCGATGCCGATCTCTCGCTCGATGCCATCAAGACCAAGGGGTCGGTATCGATCGACAGCGCCGGCGCGCGGCCCGCGATCAACGGCAAACTCGATGTCGACAAGCTCGACCTCAACCCCTACCTGCCGCCGGAGTCGCCACAGGGAGCGCGGCCCGCAGCGGCAGGCGGCTCCGCTCCGGCATCCTCGGCCGCGGCGCAAAGCGGTTGGAGCGATGCACCCATCGACGTGTCGCCCTTGAATCTCGCCGATGTCGATTTAGACCTCAAGGTCGGCGGCATCGTCTACCGCAAGTACCAGATCGGCGCGAGCGCGCTCGGCGTCCATCTCAAGGACGGCCAGCTCACCGGCGATCTGAGCCAGATGGCGCTCTATCAAGGCACTGGGCACGGCAAGGTGACCGTGGACGGCAGCGGCGCCGTGCCGAGCGTCGGGATCAATTTCAATCTGGCGCAGGTGCAGATCGAGCCCTTGGCGCAGGCGGCGATGGACAGCGACCGGCTCACCGGCACCGGCACTTTCGACATCGCCGCGACCGGCCACGGCAAGAGCCAGCGCGACATCATCAGCACGCTCAACGGCAAAGGCGCGATGAACCTCGCCAACGGCCAGGTCAAGGGGGTCAACCTCCTGGCGCTCGCCGAAAACGCGGCGAAGAGCCTCGTCGGCGGCGACAGCGGCGGCAATGCCACCAATTTCGGCACGCTGACGGGCACCTACACGATCACCAATGGCCTCTTGCGCAACAGCGATCTCCAGCTCAAATCGGGCGCCGTGCCGATGACCGGCGCAGGCACCGTCGATCTGCCGACGCGCGTCGTCGACTACAAGGTGAGCCCGCAGCTCGCGGGCGGCATCACCGTGCCGATCCAGATCAGCGGCACCTGGGACAATTTGAGCTATCGCCCGGATTTGGCGGGCATCCTCCAAGGCGCAGTGCAATCACCGGGCAAGGTGCTCGACACCCTCAAATCCGGCGGCGGCAGCGTCGGCCAGGGGCTCGGCGGCGTCGGCCAAGGCGTCGGCGGCGCGCTCAAGGGGATTCTCGGGAAGTAGCGCTCAGCTGCGCTGCGGTCGCGCGACGGCGAGGCCCAGGTCCGGCGGCGCGGCCGCGCGATACCACTCGAGGATCTGCTCCCCGGTCCAGAAGGCGACGCCGCTGTAGCGCCGCGCATAGGCGAGGAATTCCTCGAGATATTTGATCCGGTGCGGCACGCCGGTGATGTAGGGGTGGATGGCGAAGGACAGGATCTTGGCCCGCTGCCGGCCCTCGTCATAGAGCCGATCGAACTGGTCGATGGCGCGCTTCAGGAACACGTCGCCGTGATGGTGCTGCACCATCGCGATCGGGATGTCGTTGAGCTCCACCGTATAGGGCAGGGTCACGAGCGGCCCGTGCGCGGTGGCGATGACCGTGGGCTCGTCGTCATAGACCCAATCGCCGACATATTGGATGCCGGCCTCGGCGAGCAGATCGGGGGTCTCGTAGGTCTCGGTGAGACCCGGCCCGAGCCAACCCAATGGGCGCTTGCCGGTGAACTTCTCGAGCCGGTCGAGCGCGCGGTGGATCATGGCGCGCTGATCTGCGACCTGGTGGATCGGCATCTGCACGTCGCTGTGGCCCATGAACTCCCAGCGCCGCTCGCGCGCGGCCGCGGCGACGCGGGGATAGACATCGACGACCGCGGCATTGATCGACAAGGTCGCGCGCGCCTGGACGCGGTCGAGCGCCGCGAAGAAGCGCCAGATTCCGACGCGCATGCCGTATTCGTGCCAGCTCCAATTGGCGAGATCGGGCGCGACCGGCACGCCCGTGGGCGCCGGCAGCACCTGCCGCGCCATCGGCCGCTCGATCTCCCAGACCTCGAGATTGACGATCGGCCAAACGACCAGGCGCAAGCCCTCGGGCAGAAGCAGCGGCGGCCGGTCCGGCAGGGCGGAATAGAGGGCGCGCTCACGCGGCTTCATCACCGGCACTCCATCATCGGCGCGCGATCTTCGACCATCGCTGACGCTCAGCCCGCGCGCACGCCGTGGCCCGAGACGCCCATCAGCGCGCTGAGCCGGTCCGGCGCCGCGAGGAGCTCGCGGCTCGGGCCGCTATAGACCACCCGGCCGCGGTCGAGAACCATGGCGTCCGCGGCGAATTCGAGCGCGATGCGCGCGTGCTGCTCGACCAGCAGGATGGCAAGGTCGTCCTCGCGCTTCAGCCGGTCGAGTCCGGAGAGAACCGCCTCGACGATCACCGGCGCCAGCCCTTCGAGCGGCTCGTCCATCAGCAGCAGCGTCGGATTGCCCATCAATGCGCGGGCGATCGATAGCATCTGCTGCTCGCCGCCCGACAGCTCGTTGCCGCGGTTGCGGCGCCGCTCGGCGAGCGCGGGAAAGAAGTCATAGACGCGCTGCAGGGTCCAGCGCCCCGCCCGCGCCGCGACCAGCAGATTCTCCGCCACCGTCAGCGAACGGAAGATCTCGCGCTCCTGCGGCACGAAGCCGATGCCGAGCCGGGCGCGGCGATAGGGCGGCAGTGCCGCCATCTGCTGTCCGGCGAAGCTTATGGCGCCGCCGTGCAGGGTCGTGTGGCCCATGATGGTGGCGAGCAAGGTGGTCTTGCCGACGCCGTTGCGCCCCAAGAGCGCCAAGGTCCCGCCGGCCGGCAGGCCGAGCGAGACGCCGTCGAGGACGACGGTATCGCCGTAGCCGGCCCGCACGCTCTCGACGGCGAGCGTGCTCGAGGCCCGCTCGGGCGCGCTCATGCCGGCTCCCGCTCGCCGAGATAGACCTGACGCACGCGCGGATCGGCCGCGATCTCCGCCGGCGTCCCTTCGACCAGCACGCCGCCCTGCACCATGACGGTGATGCGGCGCGCCAGGCGAAAGACCAGATCCATGTCATGCTCGATGATGAGCACCGCGATCTCCGGCGGCAGCCGCTCGATCATTTCGATGATGGTGCCGCTCTCCGCCGAGGGCACGCCGGCGGCGGGCTCGTCGAGCAAGAGCACCTTCGGATTGAGGCCGAGCGCGACGGCGATCTCGACGAGACGCTGCCGGCCATAAGCGACTTCGCGCACCAACCGCGGCGCCTCGTCGGCGATCCCCAGGCGCCCGAGCAGCGCGAAGGCCTCCTCGATCACCTCGCGCCGCGATCCGGCCGGACGGTAAAGATTGCCGGCGTAGCCCAGCCGCTCGCCGAGGGCGAGAAGGACGTTCTCGAGCACGGTCAAGCCGCGGAAGAGCGTGGTGATCTGGAAGGTGCGGACGAGCCCGCGCTTGACGCGCTGGGCCTGGCTCAGGCCGGTGATGTCGCTGCCCTCGAGGAGGATGCGCCCGTCGTTCGGCCGGATCGCGCCGGTCACCAGATTGACGAAGGTGGTCTTGCCCGCGCCGTTCGGTCCGATGAGGGCGTGGCGCGCGCCCTGCTCGAGACGAAAGTCGATGGCGTTGGCGACGCGCAGCGCGCCGAAGTTCTTGCACAGCCCGCGCGTCTCCAGCGCGGCGGTCGCGCTCACCGGTTCCTCCCGAGCCAGCGCGCCGCGCGGTCGATGAGGCCGAAGGCGCCGCCGCGCGCGAAGACGACGACCAGCACCAGGAGGAGGCCGATCCAAAAATACCAATAGACCGGGTCGACCTCGGCGAAGCGGTCCTGCAGGATCATGTAGAGCGGCACGCCGATGAAGGCGCCGTAGAGCCGGCCCACGCCGCCGAGGATGAGCATGATCAGGATCTCGCCCGAACGCTCGAAGCTCAAGGTGCCCAAGCCGACGAATTGCGTCGTCTCCGCGATCAGCGCGCCGGAGACGCCGGCAAACGCCGCCGAGATGGTGTAGACCGTGAGCCGCCGCCAGAACACCGGCGAGCCGATGGCGTGCATGCGCTGAACATTCTCGCGGATGCCCGTCAGCGAGCGTCCGAAGGGCGAATGGACGATGCGCCGTGCAATGAGCCAGCAGACGAAGAGCGCGCCAAGGCAATAGAGATAGGCGGTCCGGCCGTAGAGGTCGAAAGAAAACCCGAGCACCGGCGATACCTGCATGCCGCTCAAGCCGTCGGCGCCGCCGGTGATCGAGGTTGCCTTGTTGGCCGCCTCCTCGAGCGTGCGGTCGACGACGAGCGTCAGCATCAACAGCGTCAGGCCGTGCGTGCGCAAGATGATGGCGCCGTTGACCAGCCCGACGAGCGCGGCGGCGGCGGCGGCGATGAGCAGGCTGGTGATCGGCTCGCCCCAGCCATGCACCGCCAAGAGCCCCGCGACATAGGCGCCGGTGCCGAAGAATGCCGCCTGGCCCAGAGTCACGATCCCGGCATAGCCGAGCACGAGATCGACCGACAAGGCGAACAGGATCGTCGCCAGCACCTGCGCGCCCAAGGCGAGATAATCCGGGAAGACGAAGAAGCCGCCGACGCCAATGACCCAGGGCAGCGCCTCGGGCCAGCGCAGGCGATGGCGCCGGGCGAAGGCATCGACGATGCTCGGCACGCTGAGCCGCTCTGCCGCGTCCGTCATCTCGCCTGACCGAAGAGGCCGTGCGGCCGCCACAGCAGGATGACCAAGGTCAGCACATAGATGAAGAAGGCGCCGAACTCGGGCAGCAGATATTTGAAGCCGGTGTCGGAAACGCCCAAGAGCATGGCGGCGAAGAACGGACCGCGGATGCTGCCGAGCCCGCCGACCGCGACGACGATGAGGAAGTAGATGAGATGCTCGAGCGCATAGCCCGGCTCGATCGCGAGAATCTCGGCGCCGAGGCTGCCGCCGAGCGCGGCCAGTCCGCTGCCCAAGGCGAAGGCGAGGGTGAACAGGCTCGAGGTGTTGATGCCGACCGACTGCGCCATGCGGCGATTGTCCACCGCGGCGCGGATCTGCGCGCCAAAGCGGGTGCGCTCGAGCCCGAGCCACAAGATCGTTACCAGCACCGCGCCGCTGGCGATGAGGAAGCTGCGATAGGTGGGAAACTCCCGCTGCAGCACATGGATTTGTCCGGAGAGCGCGGGCGGCGGGTGGAACGGCTGCGCCAGCGGGCCCCAGACGAACTTCGCCGCCGCCACCGACATGAAGACGAGGCCGATGGTGAGCAGAACCTGGTCGAGCTCGTCGCCGCCGTAGAGCCGGCGATAGAGGAGGCGCTCGAGGATCATGCTGCTAGCGCCGACGACGACCACGCTCACCGCGATCGCCGGTCCGAAGCCGACGCCCATGCGCGACATCAAGGTGGTCGCGACATAACCGCCGGCGGCGGCGAATAAACCGTGCGCGAGATTGATGAAGCCCATGAGCCCCATCGTCACGGACAGGCCGACCGAGACGAGATAGAGCACCATGGCGAAGGCAAGGCCGTGGAAGCCGATGCTGAGGGCGGCGGAGAGAACGTCGCTCATCGGCTCACCTGCAGCTGCCCGAGGTCTTTGGGCCCGCCGCTATTTCGGCGGGTTGAGCTGCGCCTGCGGACCCGAACAGGTCAGGATCACGCCAACCTTGACGGTTTGTGCCGGCGCCGGAGAAGCGGCCGCGAGCAGCGCCGCCGCAACGATCTCTCGCGCGCCATGCTTCGTCATCGCCAACCCTCCCCGATTTCCGCGTCTCGCTGCGCAATTGGCTGCACGAGTATAGCGGCGCCGCATCCGAGGGCAATGCGGCAGGCCAAGCCCTATGCCGGATTGCGCCTGGTGGTGAAATCGCCGGTCGCGATGCTGTCGTGGTAATGCTCGAGCGCCCAGCGCACCGAGGGGAAGGCGAGATCCTGCCACGGGATCTCGTCCCAGGCGTAGAGCCGGACTTCGGTGCTTTCGGCGCCGGGGCGCGATCTCCGGCGTCGTCAGGCGCGCGCGATAGATGATCTGCACCTGGCTGATCCGGGGGATGTCATAGACCGCGAGCAAACCGTCGATGGCGATCCGCGCTTGCGCTTCTTCCCAGGCTTCGCGCGCCGCCCCGGCGCTCGTCGACTCGTTGAGCTCGAGATAGCCAGCCGGCAAGGTCCAATAGCCCGCGCGCGGCTCGATCGCCCGCCGGCACAACAGGATGCGCTCGTCCCAGCGGCAGACCGCGCCGACCACGATCTTAGGATTCTCGTAATTGATGAAGCCGCAATCGGGACAAGTCATGCGCTCCCGAGTGTCGCCCTCGGGAACGGTGAGGATGCTCGGGCCGCGACCGGCGCGGTCATTGGACATGTTGGGCTCCTCGGCCGGGCGAGATTAGCACCGGCCGCGCCGGACGAAAACCGCTCACCCCCGTATCAGCGCCGCGACGCCCGGGAGCATGCGTCCTTCCATCCATTCGAGGAAGGCGCCGCCGGCGGTCGAGACATAGCTCAGATCCTGGGCGACGCCGGCCGCGTCGAGCGCCGCCACCGTGTCGCCGCCGCCGGCGACGCTGGTGAGCTTGCCGGCTTTGGTGAGCGCCGCGACCGCGCGCGCCAGCGCCAGAGTGCCGGCATCGAAGAGCGCGGTCTCGAAGGCGCCGACCGGCCCGTTCCACACCAAGGTCCGGCTCTGCCGCAGGCGCTCGACGATGGCGGCGACGGTCTTGGGCCCGATGTCGAGGATCATGTGGTCCGCCGGCACGCGCTCGATCGGCACGGTCGTGGCCTCGGCGCCGCGCGCGAGCTTCTTGGCGACGACGGCGTCGAGCGGCAGCAGGAGAGCGCAGCCGGCGGATTTCGCGCGCTCGATGACGGCGCGCGCTTCCACTGTCATGTCGCGCTCGCACAGCGATGTGCCGATGCCGACGCCCTGGGCGAAGAGCAGCGTGTTCGCCATCGCGCCGCCGATCACGAGGCAATCGACCTTGCCGGCGAGGAAGGCGAGCAATTCGAGCTTGGTCGAGACTTTCGCGCCGCCGACGATGGCCGCGAGCGGGCGCTGCGGTGCCTCGAGCACCGCTTGCAGCGCTTCCAGTTCCGCCTGCATGAGCCGCCCCGCCGCCGCCGGCAGCAGATGCGCGATCGCCTCGGTCGAGGCGTGGGCGCGATGCGCCGCGGAGAAGGCGTCGTTGACGTAGATGTCGCCGAGCGAAGCTAGCTCCCGGGCGAAGCCCGCATCGTTGGCCTCTTCCTCCTTATGGAAGCGCAAATTCTCGAGCAGCGCGACCTCGCCGGGCGCCAGCGCGTCGACAACGCTTTTGGCTTCGGGGCCGATGCAATCCTCGGCGAAGGCCACCTTGCGGCCCAAGGCCCGGGCGAGCGGCGCCGCCACGATGCGCAGCGACAGCGCCGGGTCGACCCCCTTCGGGCGGCCGAAATGCGACATGACGACGATGCGCGCGCCCTTGTCGGCGAGTTCGCGAATGGTCGGCACGAGCCGCTCGATGCGCGTCGCGTCGGTGACCCGCCCGTCCTGCACCGGCACGTTCAGATCGGCGCGCAGCAGGACGGTCTTGCCGCTTGGATCGATGTCGTCGAGGGTGAGGAATCTGGCCATGGCGCGGCGATTTCAGCGGAGCGATCTCATGGCAAGCGCTGCGGCGTTGGGCAGGTCAGGCCGGTATGCGCGGAGCTGCCGAAATCAGGCGTCGTTGGGCGGGACCCAGGGGATCGAGGCAACCTCGATCCCTTCATCGGCGAGCGCGCGCGATTCCGCCGGGGTCGCCTCGCCATAGATGCCGCGCGCGCGCGCGTCGCCGCGGTGCATCTTGCGCGCTTCTTCGGCGAATTTCGGCCCGACATAGTCGCAATTGCGTTCGACCTGCCGGCGCATTTCCTGGAGCGCGCGGCGCAGCTGGGCGGGCGTGGGCTGGGCGGCCGGCGCGGCGGGCTCGGGCGGCGCGGGCTCGGCGCGCGCCGGCTCGGGCTGCGGCGCCTCGCTGCGCGAGCGGCCGAGCCGCGGCGCCATCAGCGCCTTCTCGACGGCCACGGTGCCGCAGCTCGGGCAGGCGATCTGGCCGCGCGAGTGCTGCCGGTCATAGGCGGCATTGTCGCGGAACCAGGCCTCGAATTCGTGGTCTTCCGTGCATCTGAGCTTGAAGAGGATCATCGCACCCGCTTAACCATCGCCTTGAGCGCCAAGGTATTTTACAACCCCTATGAGATAGTTTCAGCAATCGCGGGGATCAAGTGCCAAAGGAGCCCTCGGCCTGGGTCCGGCGCTTCGCCGGCGCCATCCCGCCGGGCGGCCCGGTCCTCGATCTGGCCGCCGGCAAGGGGCGGCATACGCGGCTGTTGCGGGCGCTGGGCTTCGCCGTGACCGCCTGCGACCGCGACACGGCGGCACTCGAAGCCGAGTTCGCCGGCGACCCGCTCTGCCGCATTGTCCGGCTCGATCTCGAGGATGGCGGGGAGTGGCGTCTTGGCGATGGCTACCACGGGATCGTGGTCGTCAACTATCTGCACCGGAAGCTGCTGCCGGCGCTGGCGACGGCTTTGGCAAGGGGCGGGGTGCTGATCTACGAGACTTTTCTTCAGGGCAATGAGCGCCTGGGCAAGCCAACCAACCCCGATTTTTTGCTCAAGCCCGGCGAGCTGCTCGAAATCTATGGCGGCGCGCTCTCGATCCTCGCCTTCGAGCAGGGGATCGTCGCGGCGCCGCGTCCGGCAGCGGTGCAACGTCTCGCCGCGATTAACGGGCCGCTCGGGCTTCTGCCCTGAGCCTCATTCGGCGGCGAGGCCGCCGCGCCGGCCGGGCGGGGCGAAGGGCCGGTCGTGAGTGAGCGAGGGCACGGCAGCGCGCGCCTCGGCGACCTTGGCCGGGTCGATCTCGGCGAGAATGATGCCGGTGCCGTCTTCTGCCTCGGCCAGGATCTCGCCCCAAGGCGCTACGATGAGCGAATGGCCGTAGGTGCGGCGGCCCTTGGCGTGCTCGCCCCATTGCGCCGGGGCGAAGACGAAGCACCCGGTCTCGATTGCGCGGGCGCGCATCAGGACATGCCAGTGCGCGCGGCCGGTGGGCACGGTGAAGGCCGAGGGGATGGTCAGGAAATCCGCCCCCGCCTGCGCCAGCGCCCGATGGAGATGAGGGAAGCGCAAATCGTAGCACACGGTCATGCCGAGCGTGCCCCAGGGCAGCGCCGCCAGCACCGCCCGCTCACCCGGCGCAAACGCATTCGATTCGCGATAGCTCTCGCCGCCCGGCAGCGCCACGTCGAACATGTGGATCTTGTCGTAGCGCGCCGCCACTTCCCCGCTGGGCGCGATGAGGCAGGAGCGATTCCTGAGCCGCTCCGCATTCGCCTCGCGGATGACCAGCGAGCCCAGCAGCAGCCAGGCCCCGGTCTCGCGCGCCAGATCCCGGCCCGCTTCGAGCATGGGATGCGTCTCTTCAGGCCGCGCCTTGGCGAGCCGGAGCTTGCGGTCGGGCTCGATCATGTCGCTCACTTCGGGCGTCATGATGAGATCCGCGCCCTCGACGCGGGCGCGGCGGACGAGGCCCGACAAGGCCGCGATATTGGGCGCGATCTCGGGGCCCGAGGTGAGCTGGACGCAGGCGGCGGTGAAGCGGGCGCTCACCCGAGCCCCAAGAGCGGATCGAGCTTGCCGGCGCGGTCGAGTTCGTACAGCTCGTCCGAGCCGCCGATCGGCACGCCGTCGATGAAGATCTGCGGCACGGTGTAGTGCCCGCCCGAGCGCTCGATCATCTCCGCGCGCTTGGCCGAATCCATCAGCACGTCGATGGTGGTGAAATCGACGCCCTTCTCGCGCAGCAGGCTCTTCGCCCGCGCGCAATAGGGGCAAAAATCGGTAGCATAGACCTCGACCCGCGCCATGTGCTCTCTCGCTCTGCGGGCCCGGCGCCCGCTCCTCAGCATCTAGGCACCGGCGGCGTCACGTCAACCCTCGCGCCAGGCCAGCGCGCGAAGCAGCGTTCGTTCAACCAGCTGCCTCATTCCGGGTTCGGCTGAAGGCTCGGCAAGCCCAGCTCTGCATAAATCTTTCGCCGTCCGAGAATGCGGGGCGGACCCTTTTGTGCCAAAGTTCGCGCGATCGCCGCTATCGACTTTTGCCCGAACGCGCGACCACGTAGCGTCGCGCGGCCACAGCCGTGACATATCGCCGCGCCGGTTTCGCCACGCCCTCTCTCCGGCAGTAATCTCATCGGTACCGCCTTGCCCGCAAGGCCGACGAAGTATACCCTGCCGCGGCATCCTCAGGTCATACGAGGACGCATGGCCCGCCCCGGTTTCGGCGGCAGCGGTCTTAGATCCGATTTCACAATTTGGCGCCATGTCGGCGGCATCAGCCATGCTCTCCGACAGCGATGTTCGCGATCATTGCGCGCCCCCGAGGAGGACCAAGAATGGCTAAGCCCGAAAAGGATTGGCATGAGCTTATCTCGCAGCCCGTCTACGATAAGATCAAGGAATTGAAGGACGTCATCATTCCCATGCGTGACGGGGTGAAGCTCGTAACTGATATTTATTATCCCGATGCCGGCGGCAGATTTCCGGCTCTGGTCGCCTTCCAGCCGTTCGGCAAGAACCATGAAGACCTTCAGTTCCGCTTCCCGCCTCAGGCCCGCCCGAGCCAACTCTGGGACGGCGGGTTGGAAGGTGGAAACACGGGCTACCTCGTGGCCCGCGGCTACGCCCATGTCATCGTCGATGCGCGCGGCACGGGTGACTCGCAAGGAGACTATTACGGCGTCATCGGCTCTGGCCGAGGCGGCGAGGGCCGAGACATTCATGACGTCATCGAGTGGATCGCGAAGCAGCCCTGGTGCGACGGCAATGTCGGCATGGTCGGCATTTCCTATCTCGCCGCCATGCAGGTGCTTGCCGCCGGCGAGCAGCCGCCGCATTTGAAAGCCATTTTCCCGGAAGGCGGCCACTACGATATGTACGAGATGTGCTACCAGGGCGGCATCATGTGGATGATGCTGCGGGCGGCCGTCGAGGGCCGCGGCGGCGACAGCGGCATGGTGGTGACGAAGCGCACGTCGTTCATGAAGCAAACTTTGTCGAAAGAAGCATTCGAGCGGCGCATCCAGGACAGATTGAACGACCCGGACATCAAGATCTATCCGACCTTCGATCAGATCCTGAAATATCCCGAATTTGCGCCGTTATGGCTCGATTTCATCCTCAATCCTTTCGATGGCCTGTTCTATTCGGATGCCAAGCCGGCAAACAATTTCGACAAGATCAAGATTCCGGTCCACATCGGGTGTCAGTGGGGCCGCGGCTGGGTCGTCGACGGAACGATCAACGGCTTTCTCGCCCTGAAGGGACCGAAAAAGCTTGTGCTGCGCTCGGCGCCACCCATGCAGGAGCGTCCGTTCCATCAGTTCCACGACGAGATCGTCAGGTGGTACGACCATTGGCTGAAAGGAAACGACACCGGGGTCATGGATGGCCCGCCGATCAAGATCTTCGTCCATGGGATCAACGAGTGGCACGATGAAAACGAATGGCCGCTCGCGCGAACGAAATGGACGAAATTCTACTTGCGGTCCCGCCACCGGCTGTTGTCCGAGCCCGAGGCATTTGGCGCCGATGTCGTGCCGCCCGATGGCTTCTACCAGACGCCGCTCACCGTCACGAATATGGTGGGATCGGTGAAGTACAGGACTCCGGCCCTCCAGGAGAATACCGAGATCACCGGGCCGTGCGCCTTGTATCTCCATGCCAGCATCGACACCGACGATACCAACTGGATCATCCGAATCTGCGACATCGATCCGAGCGGCAACAGAACCGTGATAACGACCGGATGGCTCAAGGCCGCACAGCGCGAGATCGACAAAGCGGCGTCCCAGCCATGGGCGCCCCATCATCCCCACAAACGTGCGGTGCCGGTTCCAGCCGGCGAGATCATCGAATATCCCATCAAGGTGTATCCCTTCGCCAACGTGTTCAAGAAAGGCCATTCGATCGAATTGGAAATCAGGAGCGTCGAATCGGAGATCGACGTCGATCCCAACATGCCCCCCGAGGGCGGGCACTTGAACAGCGGCCGGGCAACCTCGCACAAGATATTTAGAGATAAAGCGCACCAGTCCTATCTTCTGTTGCCGGTCATTTCGGCGACTTAGAGTCTGACTCGTAATCGGGCGTGCTGCGCCACGCGCGGGCGAACCGACGCGAGAGGAGTTTGACGCTGGCGATCACGAGCCAGGCGGGAGCGGCTCGTCTCGCGGCATGGGGCGCCTAATTGACAAGAACTTCACCCGAACGATAATCTGCAATCACCCGCGAAAATATTTCATCTGAGGAAATGCACCCATGGCAAAGAACCCTCCCTATCCGCCGCACCGATTGCCCGAAGGCGCAAAGCCGACCAGGGAATTGCTGAAATACGTGCCGCAATTATCGCTGGCGGAACGGGACCGGCGATGGGATGGCATCCGCAAGAAGATGATACTTGGCAACATCGACGCGCTTCTCATCCTTGCCAATGACGCGTTCTGGGACATGGGCCTGATCAATCTGCGCTACATCACGCAGATTGCCTCGAAGATGGGAGCCCATGGCCTGTTCTTCATCGATCGCGATCCGATCGTGTGGAATTCGCTGCCGCACATGAATCGGCCGACCAGCATGGCGCTCTCCACCCAGGAATGGGTGTCGGACATCCGGCCGTACGGGGGCGTGGCGGACGTCGCCGCCGCCCTCCGCGAAGCCGGATTGGAGCGCGGCCGCATCGGCATGGTGAGCTTCGGCAGCACCATCATGACGACGCCGACGCTGTTCCATGGCGATGTGCTCAATTACCAAAAAGAATTGCCCAACTGTCAGTTCAGCGACGTCAATTGGCTGATCGAGCAGATGCGGATGATCAAGAGCGAGGAAGAGATCGCCATGCTCGCCAAGGCGGGCGAGATCGGTCGCAAGACTGTCGAGGCGCTGATTACGCACGCTCGTCCGGGCATCACCGAAGCGGCGCTTTACGCCGAGCTCATTCGGACGCAGATCGCCAGCGGCGGCGAGCCGCAAATATTCCAGCTGCTTGCCTCCGGACCCGTCGAGCACCCGGCAAACGAGCTCTGGCATCT
>DATNIY010000075.1:0-8273 GCA_035604195.1 Allostellaceae bacterium | reverse complement strand
CCGTCGCCTCGACGGCGAGCCCCGACGCCAGACGGTCGATGCCTTGGCCGTGCAGCGAATTGACGGTGATCTGCCGCGCCCCGGCGAGACGCTCGAAGAATCCGCCCGCGACGAGATCGACGGGATGGGCGCGGTGGCCGTAGCGCAGGTCGATCGGCCCTTTGGGCGCGCGATGATCGAGCCGGCCGGGCACGGCATGGACCTGCTGGTGCAAGCTGCCGCCGAGCGCGACATTGAGCTCCTGGATGCCGCGGCAGATGGCCAGGACCGGTAGGTCGGCGGCGACCGCCGCCCGGAGCAACGGCAGTGCCATGCCGTCGCGCGCCGGATCGTGCGCCGTCTCCGGGATGCTCGGCGGCCCGCCGTAATGATGCGGCTCGACATTGGAGCGCGAGCCCGGCGCGAGCAACCCGTCGAGCCGCGCCACCGCGTCCTCGGCATAGCCCGCATCCAAGGCCGGCACCAGGACCGGCATCACGCCCGCGCCCTCGGCCGCCGCCACGACGTATTTCTCGACGACGGCGTGCAGCGCGTGATCGCCCTCGCGGCGGGTGCAGCAGATGATGCCGACCACCGGCCGCGGCCCGGCGGCCGGGCGGCACTCGCTCGCGATGTCGCGCGCGGCAACCTCATCCATGCTCAAACCATGGCCTCTTGCCGCCGCGGATTCAAGCCGGCACGCGTTACTATTTGCCGAAGATCGGCGCTTGCGGCGCGGTCCAGTAGAAGAGCTGGGGGCTCAATGGCAGGCCGAAGCGCGGATTGTCGAGCGTCACCGTGACCGCCTTCTGCTGCGCGTCGATCACCGTCCATTGCCGCAGTTCCAAGGGATGGTCGCTCAGCACCACCGTCACCTGGCCCTGATCGGGGCTCTTGGTCTCGACCATGGTGAGGCGCAGCACGTTGGGCTCGTGCGCAAAGCGGGTGACGGTGACATCGCCGTTCAAGGTGATGTTGTCGCGCAACAGGAACCAGGCCGGCGTGTCGGCGGTGTAGGTCTCCGACATCTGTTCGAGCTTCTGGTCGTAGTAATGGATCTGACCGCTATTGGCGACGACCAGAATCGCTGATGGCGGCTCATAGACGATGCGCATATTGCCGGGGCGCGCGAGGAAAATCGTGCCGGTCGCGGTCTTGCCGTCGCCGGCGACCTGCTCGAACTGCGACTCCATCGTCTTGATGCCGTTCAGATAGGTCTGGACGCGCTGCACCTCCTGCTCGTCCTGCGGCGTGAGCTTCGCCGGCTGCGGCGCGGCCGCATGCGCGGCGCCGATCGCGACGAGGAGCGCCGCGGCAGGCCAAGCCGTGAAGCGGCGGCGGAAGCGGCGCATTAGATCGATCGGCTGGTCGCTCATTTCGCTCGCTTGCAAGGGGACATAGACGCAGTAGAGGGCATTCGCGTTCCGCGCCTTGCCAGTATATACGCTTTCAGTCGGCGTTTCGTGCCAGGACTTCGCGCTTGCCGACGTGGTTGGCGGTGCTGACCACGCCCTCGGCCTCCATGCGCTCGATGATGCGGGCGGCGCGGTTGTAGCCGATCTGCAAGTGGCGCTGGACGAAGCTGGTCGAGGCCTTGCGCTCGCGGCAGACCAGCGCCACCGCCTGATCGTAGAGCGCATCGCCCGAACCACCCTCGTCCTCGGCGAAGCTCGTCTCGCCGAGCTCATCGTCCTCGGTCACATCCTCGAGATAGTCGGGCGGCGGCCCGCGCTCCTTCAGGAAGCGCACCACGGCCTCGACCTCTTCGTCCGAGACGAAGGGCCCATGGACGCGGGTGATGCGGCCGCCGCCGGCCATGTAGAGCATGTCGCCGCGGCCCAAGAGCTGCTCGGCGCCGCCTTCGCCCAGAATGGTGCGGCTGTCGATCTTTGAGGTCACCTGGAAGCTGATGCGGGTCGGGAAGTTCGCCTTGATCGTGCCGGTGATCACGTCCACCGAGGGGCGCTGCGTCGCCATGATGATGTGGATGCCGGCGGCGCGCGCCATCTGCGCCAGGCGCTGGATCGCGGCTTCGATGTCCTTGCCGGCGACCAGCATGAGATCGGCCATCTCGTCGACGACGACGATGATGAGCGGCAAGGGCGTGGTGGCGAGCGGCTGCTCCTCGAAGACCGGGCTTCCGTCATCATCGAAGCCGGTCTGAACCCGCCGGATCAAGGTCTCGCCGCGCTGAGCCGCCTCGGCCAGGCGCTGGTTGTAGCCCTCGATGTTGCGCACGCCCAATTTCGACATGGCGCGATAGCGGTTCTCCATCTCCCGCACGGTCCATTTGAGCGCCACCACCGCCTTGCGCGGCTCGGTCACCACCGGCGCCAGCAGATGCGGGATGCCGTCATAGACGGAGAGCTCCAGCATCTTCGGATCGATCATGATGAATTTGCACTCGTTCGGCGGCATGCGATAGAGGATCGACAGGATCATCGTATTGATGCCGACCGACTTGCCCGAGCCGGTGGTGCCGGCGATGAGGAGGTGCGGCATGCGCGCGAGATCGGCGATCACCGGCGCGCCGCCGATGTCCTTGCCCAGCACCAGCGCCAGCTTCGCCGCGGTGCGCTCATAGACCTCCGAGGCCAAGAGCTCGCGCAGATAGACCATCTCGGCGCGCTGGTTCGGCAGCTCGATGCCGATGACGTTGCGGCCGGGAATGACGGCGCAGCGCGCGGAGATGGCGCTCATCGAGCGCGCGATGTCGTCGGCGAGCCCGATGACGCGCGAGGCCTTGATGCCCGGCGCGGGCTCGAGCTCGTAGAGCGCCACCACCGGGCCGGGGCGCACTTTGACGAGCTGGCCGCGCACGCCGAAATCTTCGAGCACGGTCTCCAAGAGCCGCGCGTTCTGCTGCAGCGCGTCTTCATTGACCGCGGCGGCCCGAACCAGCGGCAGCTCCTTGAGCAGATCCAAGGGCGGCAGGAGATGTTCGCCCGCCATGCCGAGATCGAGCGTCGCCTGGCGCGCCGGCGCCATGCGGCGGCGCGGTTGCGGCCGATCGACGGTGGCGGCGCGGCGCGGCGCGCGCACGACCTCTTCCTCGTCTTCGTCCTCGGCCTCCAATTGCGGCTCGCGGCGCGGCGCGGCCGGCGCGTCGATGCGCGAAGCGGCCGCGCGCCAGACCGCGATCCGCGCCTTCATGCGGGCGATGAGGCTCGGCCGCCGCGCCGCCGCCGGAGTGAAAAGGCGCGCCAAGGCGATGGGCGAGAAGCCCATGACATAGAGCATGGTCAAGGTCACCAGCGCCGCGGCCGCGCTCGCGGCGAAGGGCGGCGCCAGGCTTAGGGCATCGAGCGCATGCCGGCCGAGCGCGCCGAGAAAGCCGCCGAGCCCGATGGGAATGGGCCAGGGCGCCGGCACCGGGAGGATCGACAGCGCCACCGCGGCGAGAGCGAGCATCACCGGCAGCATGAGCAGCCTGAGCCAGAAATGGCGCAAGCCCCGCTGCAAGAGCAGCCGTGCCGACCAGTCGAGCAGGATCACCGGCAAGAGCGCCGCGCCGAGGCCGAAGCTTTGCAGCAGCACATCCGAGAGCCGCGCGCCCAATAGCCCCAAGGCGTTGGTGGGCAGCCCGTCGACCGCATGGTTCCAGGAGGGATCGTCGTGATTGTAGGTGAGCAGTGCGAGCGCCAGGAGCACCGTCGCGAGCAGCAGCGCGAGCCCGCCCGACTGCATCGCCAGGCGGCGGAAGGACAGGGGTGCCCCCGCTTGCTCCTTGCGCAGATCGCCGAGAATGGCCATCGCTCTCACAGCACCTTGAGCATGCGCGTCAGCCCCTCTTCGACCACCGCATCGTCATGCACCAGCGCGACGCGGATGTAGCGCTCGCCCGGATTGTCGCCGCTGCCGTTCTGGCGCGCGATATAGCCGCCGGGCAAGGTCCTGACCGCGGCTTCGCGCCACAGACGCTGCGCCGCGCTCTCGCCGTCGCCGACATCGAGCCAAAGGAAGAACCCGCCGGGCGGCCGGTAGAAGCCGAAGCGCCGGCCAAGCACGCGCTCGGCCACGTCGAACTTGCGGCGGTAGAGCGCGCGATTTGCCTCGACATGCGCCTCGTCGTTCCACAGCGCCGTCGCCGCCTCCTGAATCGGCAACGGCACTTGCGCCCCGCCATAACCGCGCAGATGCTGAAAGAGCGCGATGAGCTTGGGATCGCCGGCGACGAAGCCGCAGCGCATGCCGGCCGCGCTCGAGCGCTTGCTCAGCGAGTGGAAGACCAAAACTTGCGACAGATCGCCGCCCAGCGCGGCGCAGGCCTCGAGCGCGCCCGGCGGCGCCGCGCCGTCATAGATCTCGCAATAGCATTCATCGACCGCGAGGACGAAATCGAAGGCGCGGGCCAATTCAACGGCGCGCTTCAGATAAGCCATGTCCGCGATCGCGCCCTGCGGGTTGGCGGGCGTGCAGAGATACATGAGCGCGCTGCGCGCCAGCAGCGATTCCGGAATCGCCGCGAGATCGGGGAGGAAGCCAGTGGCGCGCGTCGCATCGAGATAGACGATTTCGGCCCCGGCCATCTGCGCCGCGCCGTTATAGACGAGGTAATAGGGATTGGGCAGCAGCGCCACCGGGCGCTTGCCGCGCTTCTCCTCGGGCACGGCGAGGTTGGCCACGAGGAAGAGCCCCTCCTTGGTGCCGCTCAAGGACAGCACGTGCTGCTCGGTGATCAGGCTGGCGGGCAGATTGAAGCGCCGAGTGAGCCAACGGGCGCAGGCGGCGCGATAGGCGGGCGTCCCCGCCATCGGCGGGTAGCGGTTCCAGAGATGCGCGCTCTCGGCGATGAGGCGCGCCACCATCGCCGGCGGCTCGTGCTGCGGCTCGCCCAGGGACATCAGGATGTGCTCGCCATTGGCGCTGGGCGGCGCGCCGTCGAGCAGCGCCCGGAGCCGGGCGAAGGGATTGTCGGCCAGCCGCTCGAGGCGGTCGTTCACGGGCAAGGGGCGGGTTCCACCGGACCTGACAGGAATTGCGCTCGGCACAAAACGGCAACGATCATACGCCGCCGCCCCGCCGCCGCCAAGCGCCCGCCCCCGGCGATTCCGCTTCAGCGCGATTTTTCGAGCGCGGCGCGGCCCGAATCGGTCAGCACCAGATGCCCCTCCGGGCCGAAGGCGACGAGATCGTCGGAGATCGCGTCTTCCCAGGCGCTGTTGAGCGGACAGGTGCTCTGCCATGCCGCCTGGACATCGGCGCGCGTCCGCTTGCGGGCCGCGACCCAAACGAGAAACTGCACCGTCAGAAGCTTGGCTTGCGTGGTCATGCCGATCTCTCTGCCGCACTCAGCATACACCAGGTCCGGCGCCGGACAAGAAAAGGGGCGGCCCGAAGGCCGCCCCCAAATCCTCCGAAACTGTGTCCGGATTACTGAACCATTTCGCCGTGCAGCGCGAGGTCGAGACCGTCGCGCTCGACCTCCTCGTCGACTCGGAGGCCGATCACGGCATCGACCACCTTGAGGATGATGAGCGAGACGATGACGTCATAAACGATGACGGCGACGACGCCATAGAGCTGGTTCAACACCTGGCCGGGATTGCCCTCGATGAGCCCGGGCGTGCCGCCATACTCGTTGATGGCGAAGACGCCAGTCAGGATCGCACCGGCCGCGCCGCCGATGGCATGAACGCCAAAGGCATCGAGCGCGTCGTCGTAGCCGAAGATGCCCTTCACCCATACCGCGCCAATGTAACAAAGCACGCCCGCGGCGACGCCGATCACGAGCGAGCCGATCGGGCCGACGAAGCCCGAGGCCGGGGTGATCGCCACCAGCCCCGCCACCGCGCCCGAACAGATGCCGATGACCGTCGGCTTGCGGCGATGCGCCCATTCCACGAACATCCAGGTTAGCGCTGCGGTGGCGGTGGCGATTTGCGTCACGGTCATCGCCATGCCCGCCTGCATGCCGGCGGAGACCGCGGAGCCCGCATTGAAGCCGAACCAGCCGACCCACAGCAGCGAGGCGCCGATGAAGGTCAGCACGACGTTGTGCGCCGGCCCGCTGTCCTTGCGCTTGCCCAGCATCAGCGCGCACATCAGCCCGGCGACGCCGGCATTGATGTGCACCACCGTGCCGCCGGCGAAGTCGAGCACATGGACGACGGCCTGGTCGTTGGCGCTGTTGAACATGCCGTCCGGCCCCCACATCCAATGCGCGATCGGCGCATAGACGAAGGTCGCCCACAACCCGATGAACCACAGCATCGCCGAGAACTTCATGCGCTCGGCGAAGGCGCCGGCGATGAGCGCGGGCGTAATGATCGCGAAAGTCATCTGGAAGCACATATAAACCGTCTCGGGGATGGTCGGCGCCAGCGGATTGGGATTGCCGATGCCCTTCGAGATGTCGCTCAGGATGCCCTGCAGGAAGGCGCGCTCGAAGCCGCCGATGAAGGGCGTGCCGGCGCGGAAGGCCGTGCTGTAATTGACGATCGCCCACAGCACGGTGACGAGACAGGTGATGGCGAAGCTGGTCATCACGGTGTCGCCGACATTCTTCTTGCGCACCATGCCGCCGTAGAACAGGCCGAGGCCCGGCACCGTCATCATCAGCACCAGCGCCATCGAGGTGAGCATCCAGGCGGTGTCGCCGGAATTGGGTGTGCAGTTCTCCAGCGTCTTGGCATCGCAGGCAGGCGGCGCGGGCGCCTCGGCCGCCGGCGCTGCCGCCGCGGGCGCCGCCGCCGGAGCGCTGGGCGCCGGCGCTTGAGCGTGCGCCGCGGCAACCGACAACACGACGGCGAGCGCCAGCAGCGGAAGACACCGCCTTGCGAGCGACCAAAGCGAACCTAGGGACATGAGCTTGACCTCCTGAATGAACGCGCGGCGCCCCGGCTCCGGGACGCCGCCGCTCCGCCGAACACAAGATTCGTGCCAACCGGGAAAGGACGCGATTGGCAGCCTAGTTGGGGCCGGCAACGCCCACGATTGCCGAATTTATGGGCAGAAGCCTGAGCGGATTCGGCTCCGATTCGCGATGGGGCAATCGGGCAACGTCAGCCCTATCGCCCCATCCTTGCAACAGTTTACCGCCGCGAGGAACCGGGATGGCCGACTATTCGCCTTCCGTCTATTCGCCTTCCGTGCCAATCGCATAGGCGGTCTCGCCGTGAACCGCGTCGTCACCCACCTTCAGGGTCGCATCATCCATCCGCAGCGGCATGATGAACGAGATGACCTTGAGGATGATGAAGGTGGCGATCACGTTGTAGACGATGATAAACGCCGCTCCCTCGACCTGCAGCAGCAACTGGTCGGCATTGCCGTAGAGCCAACCCGTCACGTTGACGCCGGGCGCATCCTTCTCGGTGCCGATATATTGGAGCATGGCCGGGTTGGCGAGGATGCCCACCAGCAAGCCGCCCATGAGTCCGGCCACGCCGTGCGTCGAGAAGACGCTGAGGGTGTCGTCCACCTTCATCATGAGCTTGGTCTTCTGCAGCTTGTTCATGGCGAACCAAGGAATGATGCCGGCGCAAATGCCGATGATGATGGCGCCCCAGCCATCGACGTAACCGGCGCCAGGAGTGATTGCCACCAAGCCCGCGATCATGCCGTTGACGGCGCCGATGACCGACGGCTTGCCATAGGCCATCTTGTCCATGAGCGTCCAGACCAGAAGGGCCACGGCGGTGGCAGTGTTGGTGTTGAGGACCGCCGCACCCGCATCGGCATTGGCGAAATAGGGATCGCCGCCGTTGAAGCCGTTCCAGCCGAGCCACAGGATGCCGGCACCGACCAAGGTGACCAACAAGCTATTGGGCGGGAAATGGTCGCGATCCTGTTGCAGGCGTGGGCCGACCATCGCCGCGGCGACGAATCCGGAGGTGCCGGCGGCAAGATGGATGACGTAGCCGCCCGAAAAGTCTGCCACGCCCATGCTGGCGAGCCAGCCGCCGCCCCACAGGCTGAACGCACCCACGGTGTAGACCAGGGTCATCCACACCGGGCAGAAAATCATCCACGCGCTGAAGCTCATGCGGCCAAGCACTGAACCGCCGAGGATGATGACGGTGATGGCGGCGAACACGAACTGGAAGAATATGAGGGTCGCCATGGGGAAGGCGAGCGGTGGCATCCCCGAGGCAGCAGCCGGAATTGTCGCCTGGCCGGTGGTGAACAGGGCCGACGTCGCCAGGCTCGGCGTGCCCAGGAACGGGAACCATTGCGGCCCGAACGCCATATTGTAGTCGAATAGAACCCAGACGACGAGGACCGAGGCAAAAGCGTAGATCGACATGAATGCCGAGTTGATCGCCCATTTCTTCTTGACGATGCCGCCATAC
>DATNIY010000074.1:0-2730 GCA_035604195.1 Allostellaceae bacterium | reverse complement strand
CCGCGGGCGAGCCGCTGCCGCTCGAGCAGGATCAAATCATCTGCCGCGGCCACGCCATCGAGGCGCGCCTCTATGCCGAGGACCCCCAGCGCGATTTCCTGCCGAGCACGGGCCGGCTCACTGTCATGACGCCGCCAGATGAGCCCAGTATCCGTGTCGACACCGGCGTGCGCGCGGGTGACGCGGTCTCCGTCCACTATGATCCGCTCATCGCGAAGCTGATCGTGTGGGGCGAGGATCGCGACACGGCCGTGCGCCGGCTCTCAACGGCGCTGGCGGAGTATCGGATCGGCGGCCTCGCCACCAATCGCGAGTTCCTCTATCGTGTGGCGAACCATCCCGCCTACCGCTCGGGAGACGTCGATACCGGCTTCATCGACCGGCACCGCGTGGAACTGGTGCCGCCGCCCGCACCGGCGCCCATCGCGGCACTGGCGGCAGCGAGCTTGATCCGCGTACTCGCGCAAGCCAAGGCGTCGCAGGAGTTCGCGGCGGGCTCGAGCGATCCATGCTCGCCCTGGCACGATCGCGGCGGCTGGCGCCTGAACGGTGCCACCTATCAAGACCTGCGCTGGCACGATGGCGCCGACGAGCGCGCGGTGCGCGTGCACTACCGAGGGACGGATTACCGCTTGGAGATCGACAACGACGCCGGGGACGCGGCGGCGCGCTGGGAAGACGACGGCGCGCTCGCGCTGACCTTGGACGGCGCCACGCATCGGGTGGCTCTGCTGCACGCGAGAGATCCCACCGTGATCCTGCTCGAGGGGATCGAGCACTGCCTGAGTTTCATCGATCCGCTCCAGCCGAAGATGGAGCTCGATGCCACCGGCGGGCGGCTCACGGCGCCGATGCCGGGCAAGATCATCGAGGTGACGGCGCGGCCGGGTCAGCGCGTGAGGCGCGGCGAGGCGCTTCTTGTGCTGGAAGCCATGAAGATGGAGCATACGATCGTCGCGCCCGCGGATGGGACGATCGACGGCGTGCACTTCTCGCCCGGCGACCTCGTCGAGGAGGGCGCGGCGCTCATCGTGTTTTCCGCCGACGGCAAGGAGGCTGCCGATGCGCCTTCCCGCTGATGTCCGCATGGTCGAGGTGGGGCCGCGGGACGGTCTGCAGAACGAGGCCAAGGCGGTTCCGGCGGCGGTCAAGATCGCGCTCATCGAGCGGCTGTCGGATGCCGGCTTGAACGCGGTCGAGGCGGGCGCGTTCGTCTCGCCGAAATGGATCCCGCAGATGGCCGACAGCGCCGCGGTGCTGGCGGGCCTTCGCCGCAGGCCGGGCGTGCGTTATCCCGTGCTGGTACCGAACATGCGAGGCTTCGAGGCGGCGCGCGCCGCGGGCGCCGAGGAGATCGCAATCTTCGCGGCGGCGTCCGAAACTTTTTCCCGACGCAACACCAACTGCTCCATCGCCGAGAGCTTCGAGCGCTTCGCGCCGGTGGTGGCGGCGGCGAAACGCGAGGGCACAGCGGTGCGCGGCTACGTCTCCTGTGTGGTCGATTGTCCCTATGAAGGAGCGATCGCGCCCGCGGCCGTCGCCGACGTCGCGCGGCGGCTCATCGAGCTCGGTTGCTACGAGGTGTCGCTCGGCGAGACCATCGGCACGGCGACGCCCGGTCGAGTGCAGGCGATGCTCGCGGCCGTGATGGAGGGGGTACCGCGCGAAAAACTCGCCGTGCACCTGCACGATACCTATGGCCAGGCGCTCGCCAATCTGATGGCGGCGCTGGAGTTCGGGATTGCCGTCGCCGACAGCTCGGTGGCGGGGCTCGGCGGCTGCCCCTATGCGAAAGGCGCCGCCGGCAATGTCGCGAGCGAGGACGTGCTCTATCTCCTGAACGGGCTCGGCATTCGCACCGGCGTCGACCTCGAGAAGCTCGCGGCGGTCGGGCGATTCATCTCGGACGAATTGGGCCGCGAGCCCGCTTCCAAGGTGGCGCGCGCTCTCGCCGCCAAGGCGGCGGCCTAACGGCGCGACCGACCATGCCGCTGCATTTGATAAAACTCGCGGTCGGCACCGAGGATATCGCAGATCTCCGGCGCTGGCAGCGGCTGCGCAAGAAGGAGCGGGGCTTCTCGGCTTTCTATACGCGCAACACGCCGCGCCGGGCCGAGGAGCTGCTGGACGGCGGTTCGATCTATTGGGTGATCAAGGGCTACGTGCGGGTGCGCCAACTGCTCAAGGGATTCACCGCGACGGTCGATGACGAGGGACAGCCGCGCTGCGTCGTGGCGTACGACATGCGGCTGGTGCCGACTGTGCTGATACCGAAGCGGCCGTTTCAGGGTTGGCGCTATTTGGACGCGAAAGACGCGCCTTTGGATTGGAAGGGTGCCAAGGGTGCCGCGGAGTTGCCGCCCAAGATGGTGGAGGAGCTGCGCTCGCTCGGTCTGCTCTGAAAGCGGCGCACCATCGCCTGCGGCGGATTTTCGCGCTGCACAAGCCGCTTTGGGCTGGACACTGATTCGAGACGCGCCTATATAGAGCGCCGGTCGCCCGGTGGGGCGGCCTCCGTAGATCCGATCCGACTGTGACCGTCGCCGCACGGCGAGGGTTTTCGGTCGGTTGTCGGCTCTCGGAACTGGCGCTCATTGACATAGTGGATAAGAGGGAAGGGATGTGCAGGCGGTGGTGCTTATCGGCACTACTGAGTGCGCATCTAGGTTTAAGGAATGTCAATTCCGGACCTGATGCGGCGTGAGTGTGGTGCTGGGGTCGGCCTGTTGA
>DATNIY010000073.1:0-3231 GCA_035604195.1 Allostellaceae bacterium | reverse complement strand
GTGCATGTCGAAGATTTTGAGCGCCTGGCGCGGGCAGATCAGGAACGCGGTGCGATCGGGCCCCAAAATCTGCGCGCGGTGGAAAGACATGTTGCGGATGCCGGTGTCGGGGTCCTTGATGATGCACATGCCGGCGGCGATGTAGCGGCCGGGATCTTTCTCCGAGGTCCACATCGCCGGCAGTCGCGTGAGATCGACCTCGTCGCCGATCATCACTACTTCCTTGCACGGCGCCCCCTCGCGCGCGACATCGACGGTCGCGAGCGGCTTGGCGATGCGCTCGGTCAGCGCCGCCACCACCTCGCCCTCGCCGACCCCCAGCGCAATCGCCCATTTGCGGCGGTCGGCGACGATCTGCGCCACCGCGCGCCAGCCGGGATGACCCTTCAGATTGTCGAAGAGGCAGCTCTTGCCGCGTTCGGCGAAGCATTTCCACGCCACCGCCGACATGTCGCGGTCGGGATCGATCTCGGCGGCGACGCGGATCAGCTCGCCCTGCTGCTCCAGATTCGCGATGTGCGTGCGGATCGACTGGTCGCGCATGTCAGTGCTCCCAAGCGAGCGCGCGATAGCGGCGCGACAGGCGCCGTGCCGGGCTGTCGGCATCGCCGGCGCAGCCATCGCACATGTTGACGCTGGTGAAGGGCGCGGGCGCGATCGCGGTCAGGCGGTCGTAGCGCGCCCATTCCGCCGCCGAGGCCGGCGAAGGGTCGGCGCCGGTGGCGATCAGCCGCGCCATGCGCGCCCGGTCGCCCTGCGCCCGCCGCTCGGTCAACTCGGCGATGAAGCGCTCGAGCGCCAGCGCCTGGCGATGGTGTTGCTCGACGCAGCACAGCGGATATCCCAGCAGCACCGCCTCATCCGCCGCCGACACGCGGCCTTGCGCCGCAAGCACCGCCGCAAATTGCGCCATCACCGCGTCGCGGCACACGTAGATCACCGCCGCCTCGCGCCGCCGCAAGCATGCCGCGAGATACCACTCGGGCAGCTCGCCCGCCGGCGCCGGCGCCAGCGGCGCGGCTTCGACGATCGGCAACGAAGCGTCGGCCGCGATTTGCAGCAGCAACGCGCTCGCCGCCTCGCCGCGGCCGAGCAGGCACACCGGCTTGATGCCGGCCAGCAGCGCCAGCAGATCGCGCCCGTCCTGCGTCGCCGCCCATCGCGGCGCTAAGCTTGTTACGTCTGGCACAGGCCCAGCGTCGCCGCGCGACGAATCTTTGTCAAACCGCATTTCGCGGGGTTATCGTGGCGGCCAGATCACCGGCGCAGCTCCCCCTCACCCAACTCCGGGTAAGGCTCGGCTGCGCCTCGCCAACCCTACGTATCCCTCTCCCCCAGTGTGTAAAGGCCGGAGACATGGTGAACAGGTGTTCGGGGACATGGTGAACGGGTGTCGGGTGCAGCTCGTCGCGGTAGTCCACAGGAGGGACCCGCGCGCGGAGCGCAGCGACCGCCAAGAGTCGGCGGAGCGGAGCGTGCGGGAGGTCCCTGTGGACCCACCGGGACGAGCGTGACGGCAAGCGGCTCACGGCGCCGCCTCGCGCAGGTCGAAGGTGGCGACCTTGTGGCCGCAGAAGAACGCGTCGAAGCAGCCGTCGGGCAAGGCCGGACGCAGCGCGATGCGGCGATGGATGAAGGCGCGGCCAAGTTTGAGCGGGCGATGGCGGAAGCTGAGCCAGCCGTCCTCGTCGACCCGGCGCAGGATCGCGCCGGGGCCGTAGTCGTAAGGCTCGATCGTCTCGGGAAAGGTCCGGTGGCTCGGGCGATAGCGCGTGATCGGCGTCGCCAGGCCGAGCGCATCGTGCGGGCGCTCGGTGTTGTACTCGTGCCGCCACTGGTCGAAGCGGCGCTGGCATGCGGCGAGATCGGCGAAGCCGCGCCGGCCGATCGCCTCCTCTGCGAGCGTGCGGTGGAAGCGCTCGTCCTTGCCCTGGGTCTGCGGATGATAGGGCCGGCCGTGGCTGACCGCGACGCCGCGTTCGATGAGCCACAGCTCGAACGCGGTGTAGCGGTGCTCGGCGTTGGCCGAGCCCCAGGGTGAACCATTGTCCATCAGCATGCGGTCCGGCAGGCCATAGCGCCGAAAGATCGCCTCGAGCTCGCCCTGCACCGTCCCCTCGGTCTCGTTGCCGCACGCCCTCAGCCCCAGCGCGTAGCGCGAGTGGTCATCGAGCACCGTCAGCGGATGGCAGCGCCCGCTGCCGATCGGAAAATGGCCCTTGAAGTCCATCTGCCACAGTTCATTGGGCGCCGCCCGCTCGAAGCGCTCGGCCCGCTCGCGCGCGGCACTCGCGGCGGCGTCAATGCGCTGGTGACGGTGGAGCACTGCGGTGACGGTACTGGCGCTCGGCACCGCGTCATGGCCGAGATCCTGCAATCGGCGGCGGATCTTGCGCCCGCCCCAGCAGGGATGCGCGTCGCGAACCGCCAGCACCAGCTCTTCCATCGCCGCCGGCGTGCGATCCGGCGAATGCTTCGGCTGGCGCGAACGGTCGGCCAGACCTGCCTCTCCTGCAGCGGCGTAGCGAGCAAGCCACTTGTAGCCGATCCGTGGCTGCACCCCGAACCCGCGGCACAGCGCGCGAATGTTCGCACCCTCCTGCCGCGCCAGCATCACGAACTCCAGACGTAGCGACATGATGGACACCTCGCCCCACGGCATCGGACGCCTCCCTCGTGAGGCTTCCAATGCTCGCGGAATGTGTTCACCATGTCCCCGAACACCCGTTCACTATGTCCCCGGTCCATACACAGTGGGGGAGAGGGATACGTAGGGTTGGCTAGGCGAAGCCGAGCCTTACCCGGAGTTGGGTGAGGGGAACCTACTTCAATCGGACGCGATTTGGCACTAAGACTCCCGCCAACGAAAATCTGGGGAACGCGCCATGGCCGCAGCACGAACGGTCGATCTTGCGCCGATCATCGACCGGCAAAAGATCGGCTCTTTTCATGTCAAGCTCATCATCATCGCCTTCATCGTCGTCATGGTCGACGGCTATGACATCGGCGCCGCGGCGATTGCCGCGCCGGCGCTCGTGCGCGAATGGCATTTTCCGCCGGCGCAGCTCGGCGGCCTGTTCAGCGCCGGGCTGCTCGCGGGCCTGTTCGGTCCGCTGATGCTGGGTTGGCTCTCCGACCATTACGGGCGCCGCAGCGCGATCATCGTCGGCTCGATCTACTTCGGCGCGGTTACCTGGGCATCGGTGCTGGCCCAGGAACTGAACACGCTCA
>DATNIY010000072.1:0-16606 GCA_035604195.1 Allostellaceae bacterium | reverse complement strand
AACCAAAGCTTGCCCGCGGCGATGCGGCAACGCGCTTCTACGGCGTGCATCATCTTGCCCTCAACACCGACGACATGAAGATGACGGTCGATTTCTATGTCGGCGTGCTGGGTATGCGGCTCGTCCATGCGATGAAGGTGCCCCCCGGCGTCGGTACCGGGGCGGGCAATCGCGGCAACCCGCCCTTCGAGGAGATCCGGCATTATTTCTTCGATATGGGCCGCGACAGCCTGCTCGCCTTCTTCGAGATCCCGAAGGGCAAGGAGCCGGCCGGCAACCGTAACGCCATCGGTGCGATGCAGCATTGCGCCTTCACCGTGACCGCTTCGCGCTTCCGCGAGGTCGAAGAGCGGCTCAAAGCCCGCGGCATCGACTATATCGGGCCGATCCCGCAGCTGCCCGGCTTGCTCGGCATCTACTTCTACGACCCCAACGGCATCCGCCTCGAATTCGCCTGCCAGCCGATCCAGGGCGAGGCCCAGCAGATCGTCGGCACCATTACGCAATCCAAGGCGCAAGCGCGCGCCGAGCTCGAGACCCTGCCCGGCGCCACGCGGCAATGGATCGAGCAGCGCCTCGCCGCATTGCCCGACTGAGCGGCGCTCACGTCGTGAAGGAATAGTCGCTGCGCCTGACCCGGCGCGTCAGCCAGCGATAGACGCGCGAGGGGCGCGGCCACTGCGTCACCACCCGGCCGTTGGCATTGACGAAATAGGCGCGGCAGCCGCTGCCCCACACGGTCGCGCTCAAGAGGCGCCGCAATTCTTCGTTGAAGCGCGCCTGGACCGACGCGCGCACGTCCATGTAGCGCGCCCGCGCGCCGGCGAGGCGGCGGATGCATTTCAGGATGTAGGAAATCTGGCCCTCGATCATCACCACGATCGAATTGATGGTATTGGTGTTGGGGCCGTAGATCATGAAGAAATTCGGAAATCCGCTGACCGTGATGCCGAGATAGGCCTCGGCGCCGTCGCGCCAGGCGTCGTTGAGCTCGCGCCCGCCCAGACCCGCAACGTGCATCGGCGAGAGATATTCGGTCGGCTTGAAGCCGGTGCCATAGATGATCGCGTCGACCTCGCGCAGGGCGCCGTCCGCGGTCACGATGCCCTTGGGCACGATGCGCGCGATCGCGTCGCTGACGATCTCGACCTTGGGCAGGTCGAGGGCGCGGAGATAGGTGTTCGACTGTATCAGCCGCTTGCAGCCGAGGCGATAAGGCGGCGTGAGCTTGGCGCGCTTTGCCGGGTCAGTGACCTCGCGCGCGAGAAAGGCGAGCGCCCCCTGCTCCGCCGTCTTCCGCACGTCCTCGTCGACCTGCGCCGCGAAGCGGCGCTCGAACGAGACATAGGTCTTGAGCCGCTCCCAGCGGCGCAGCAGCGGGAACCGCGCGTATGTCTGACGCTCGTCGGGGCTATAGACCTTCTCGGCTTTGGGCACGACATATTGCGGCGTGCGGATGAAGGCGACGAGCCGCTCGGTCCGGTCGACGATTTCGGGCACGAATTGCGCGGCGCTGCAGCCCGTGCCGATGACGGCGACGCGCTTGCCGTCCGGGTCGAACGCATGGTTCCAGCGCGCGGAATGGAACACCATGCCGCGGAACGCGGCGGCACCCTCGATTTCGGGATATGCGGGCTGGTTGAAGAGGCCGCAGGCAGAGACGACAATCTGCGCCTCGAAGCGCCGACTATCCGTCGCGACCAGGCGCCACAGCGCCGCATCCGCGTCGAACGACGCCGATGCGATCTCGGTGCCGAAATGGATATGGGACCCGAGCCCGTATTTTGCGGCGCAGCGCTTGAGATATGTGGCGATCTCTGGCTGCGTACCGTGGGTACGCTGCCAGTCGAAATCGCGTTCGAACGAGAACGAGTAGAGGCAGGACGCCACGTCGCAGGCGGCGCCGGGATAGGTGTTCACGTGCCACACGCCGCCGATGTCGTCGGCCTTGCTGTAGATCGCGAAGGACTCGATCCCTGCCTGCTTCAGTCGGATCGCCATGCCGATCCCGCCGAAGCCGGTGCCGATGATGGCGATGCTCGGCGCGCCCGCCGTCATTGGTGTTCTCCCTTGCGGTAGTCCGCGATGATCTGCCGCAGCGCCTGGAACTTGGCTGCGCCGTCGGGCGTGTCGGCGATCCATTTGTCGACCAGTGGCCGGAACGTTGCCTCGAACGTCTTTTCCTGCTCGCCGGTGGGCTTGATGATGGTCTGGCCGCGCTTGACGGATTCGTCGCGCTCGGCCGCGCCGGTCTCGTCCGACAGCTTGCCGAGCGCGACGCTCAGCGCATAGCCGCTGTTCTCGTCGATCGCGTGCCGCCCTTCCAGCGCCAGCTTGTCATAGGCCGGCTTGCTGATGCCGAGGAAGAATATCCGCACGCCGAGCGGCGCCTCGATGTGGCTCTTCAGGAGCGGCGTGAAACGATAGGCGTGATTGCCACCCCAGCCGTTGAGCGTGCCCTGATATGTGCCGACGCTCAACGCTTCCGCAGCCTGCATGATGTTCATGCCGACGGGAACGCCGCCGAACGCCTCGACGATCTTGCCCTCGGCGGGGCCGGAGACGCGGATCTTGAGGCCCTTCACCTCGTCGAGCGTCGTGATCGCCTTGGCCAGATGGATGCCGGCGATATCGTTGGAATAGATCGCCGCGACATGGACCTTGTCGAGGCCGCGGATCATGCCGCGCTCGTAGAGGCGCCAGCCCGCGACCGCGGCCTCCTCGGCGTCGCCGACCACGAAGGGCGCGGAAAAGATCGAGAAATCGGGGAACAGCGATTGCACGAACGGCGTCACGATGATGGCGGCGTCGGACACGCCGTTGATCATCGCGTCGTATTCCTTGGTCGGGTTGCCGATGAGCTGGCCGTCCCAGAATTGCTGCCACTGGAGCGTGCCGCCGCTGGCATCGGCGGTCTTCTTCATCCAGTCGGCGATCGCCTGGGTGCCGCCTTCGGCAAGCGGCAGGGTCGAGGCGAAGCGCAAGGTCACCGGCTCGGCCCGCACCGCAGCAGCGAGCAGCAGCAGCAGGGCTGCGAAGGCCGTCGCACCCCTCCCCGTCATTGGTTTCGCCCCGGACCGCCCATCGCCGTGATTGAAGCCTGCCGGCGCGCCCGGCTCAAGGCCCACGAGCCGGTCGTCGCGCCCGCGCCCGGCGTGATAGGATGGGGCGTCAGGAGACGGGAGAGGATCGATGCTGTCGCGCGAGGAAAACGAGCTTTTGACGCGGACCGGGCCGGGAACGCCGATGGGCGCGCTGATGCGGCGCTATTGGATCCCGGCGCTGTTCTCGACCGCGCTGCTCGAGCCCGATTGTGCGCCTGTGCGCGTCAAGCTCCTGGGCGAGCGCCTGGTCGCCTTCCGCGACACCAAGGGCCGGGTGGGACTGCTCGACGAGCGCTGCCCGCACCGCACCGCGTCCTTGTTTTTCGGGCGCAACGAGGAATGCGGCCTGCGCTGCGTCTATCACGGCTGGAAGTTCGACATCGACGGCAATTGCGTCGACCAGCCGTCCGAGCCCGCCGGCAGCAGCTTCAAGGACAAGGTCAAGCAGACGGCCTATCCCTGCGTCGAGCGCGGCGGATTGGTGTGGACTTATATGGGGCCGAAGCTGCTCAAGCCCGACTTCCCCGCGCTCGAATGGACCGAGGTGCCGGAGAGCCACCGCTACGTCACGCGCCACCTGCAGGAATGCAACTGGCTCCAGGCGCTCGAAGGCGGGTTCGATTCGGCACACCTCAACTTTCTCCATCGCGGCACTGCCAACGTGCTGCACAACCGCCCCTTCCCGGTGCCGACCCGGCAAGAGGTCGTGCCGGCCGATTTCGGCCTCATCTCCATCTCGGGGCGCGACACGCCGGACGGGATCACCGGCGCCGCCAACGTCATGCTGATGCCGTTCCACAAGCTCATCTCGGTGGCGCCGCTGGGCGCCCATGCCTGGGTTCCCGTCGACGACGAGACGACGATGAACTACAGCATCGAGTATTGGGCCGACCATCCGCTCACCGAGGAAGAGCTCTCCGTGTCGCGCAGCGGCGAGTTCATCCATCCCGAGCTCATTCCCGGCACCGACCGCAAGGTGCAGAACCGCGACAACGAATACCTCATCGACCGCGCGCTGCAGAAGAGCGGCCACTACACCGGCATCCGCGGCCTCGGCACGCAGGATTGCGGCATCCAGGAGAGCATGGGGCCGATAGCCGACCGCACCGTCGAGCATCTCGGCGTCGGCGACATCGTGGTCGCCAAGATCCGCCGGCTGCTGCTGCAGACGCTGGCGGATTTCGAGCGCGGCGCCACGCCCCCCGGCATGAACGCCGAGAGCTATCGCGTGCGCTCCGGCTTCTTCAAGCTGCCCAAGGGCGCCAAGCTGCTCGACGCGATCGACAAGGTCGTCAAGGTGCCGGCCGCCGCCCCGGCCTTCGCGAAGTAGGCGCTACTTCGCGCCGAGCCCCGAGAGGTAATCGGCGAGTGCCGCGATATCCTCGTCCGACAGCGGCTGCGCGGCCGAACCCATCGTTCCGTCGACGCCCGAGCGCGTGCCTGCCTTGAAGGCGGCGAGCGCCTTAACCAGATAGGCCCGCTGCTGCCCCGCGAGACGCGGCATCTGCTGCAGCCCCATGAGGTCGGGGCCGTGGCACGAGCCGCAATGGTTCGCCTCGATGAGAGCTTGGGCGCGCGCGCTCGTGGTGGCATCGGCCGTGTGCTCCGGCTCGGGCGGCTTCTGTGCCGTGAAGAAGGCGGCGAGCTCGTTCATGTCGTCGTTGCTGAGCCCGGATGCGATCAGCCCCATCTGCTCGTCGACGCGGCCGCCCTCGCGAAAGAGATAGAGCTGCGTGGCAACATATTGCTTGGGCTGGGCGGCGAGCGAGGGGAAATTCTCCATCGCAGGCTTGCCTTCAGCGCCGTGGCAGACGAGGCACGGCGCCGCCTTGGCGCGCCCGCCGTCGTCGGCGAGCGCCGGCGCGCCGAGCGGCAGCGCCACGAGCGCCGCCGCCCAACGGGCCCAACGCCTCACTTGCCGTAGCTGATGCGGTATATGATGCCGTTATAGTCGTCGGAGACGAGGAGCGCCCCGTCCGGCATCACCAAGACGTCCGCCGGACGGCCCCACATCGGCGGGTCCTTGGCCGGATCGACCAGGAATCCGGTCAGGAACGGCTCGACCTTGACGCTGTTCTTGGGGCCGATGGTCGCGCGCACCACGTCGTAGCCTTGCTTCTGCGAGCGGTTCCACGAACCGTGCCGGGCGATGAAGAGCGCATTGTGATAGGCCGCCGGGAACATCGTACCGGTGTAGAAGCGCAGCCCGAGCGGCGCCACGTGGGCGCCGATCTTGAAGGCGGGCGGAACGAACTCGGCGCAGCTGTGGTTCTTGCCGAGATCGGGGTCGAGCGTGTCGCCCTGATGGCAGAACGGATAGCCGAAATTCTCGCCCTTCTTGGTTGCGACGTTGAGCTTGTCCGAGGGCAGGTCCTCGGCCAGCCAGTCGCGCGCGTTGTCGGTGAACCAAAGCTGATGCGTGGTCGGGTGGAAGGTCATGCCGACGCTGTTGCGCACGCCCATGGCGTAGGTCTCGAGCACGTCCGTCTTGGGATCGAGCCGCAGGATCGTGGCCTGGAGATAGTCCGGCACCAGAATGTTGTTGGGCGAGCCGTTGTTGAAATAGAGCTTGCCGTCCGGGCACATCGTCATGAAGTGCCAGAAATGGATGGGCTTGTTCTCGGGCAAGGTCACCATCACCTTGGGCTCGGGCGGATTGTCGAGCTTGCCGTCGATGCCGTCATAGCGCGTGATGCGGGTGCGCTCGGCGACGAAGAGCGTGCCGTTGCTGAAGACGACGCCGTTGGGCGTGTCGAGGCCCTTCAGGACGGTCTTCACCTCGCGCTTGCCGCCGCGGTCGAGCACCGCGTAGACGTTCTTGCCGCCGAGATTGCCGACCCACACGGTGCCGTTGCTGCCGAGCGACAAGGAGCGCGCGTTCGGCACCTCGGCCCAGACCTGGACCTTGAAGCCCGGCGGCAGCTTGAGCTTGTCGAGCGGCAGGTCCTTGGCCGGGTTGCCGGTCAGCACCGCGCCGAAAGGGTGCAGCGGCAGGAGCGGTTTGCCGCCCAGTTGCCATTCGCCGGGATTGGCCATCGGTCCCGTCGGAACCTGGGCCAGTGCCAGGCCCGGCCACGATAGCGCCAGCGCAAAAGCGAGCAATCCGCGAGTCTTCATGTCTTCCCCCCTGTCTCTTCGCGTTGGGCCGAGCTTATCTTTGGCCGACAGTTCGATCAATGTCTGGGCAACGGCATCACGTAGCGCTTGTCAATCACGGCATTGCCGTCGATCTCGCCCTTCAGCATGCCCTGCGTCTTATACCATTCGATCTGATGCAGCACGTCCGGCACGTCGAGCCGCGCGTCGGCGTCGAAATAGCCGATGCCGAGCCGCACCTCCGCGACCGTTTGGCCGAGATACTTGCCCATGATGGCGAGAAGCTCGGGCGCGCCTTGCTCCTCGGCCTCGCGTCCGTCCGGTCCGGTGAAGGCGTCGTGATAGAGGCGCGCGCCGCGGCGATAAGCGCGCAGGAACCGCGCGACGACGTCCGCGCGCTCGTCGGCCGTGCGCGTCGAGGTGAAGGCGAGGTTGAACTGCCACGGCGTCTCGTCGCCGACCCAGCCGATCCGCTTGATGTCGCCGCGCTCGACTATCGGAAGGAGCGCCGGCGACTGGGTCAGGATGGTCGCGTCCGCCTGCCCACCGGCGACCGCCGACGCGATGTTCGGGATCGACTGCAGCGGCAGGATATGCATGGACTTGACGTCAAACCCGTATTTGTCGGCCAACAGACCCAAGGCGTAATGCGGCGGCGACCCCACCTGCGACACCGCGAACGAGTGACCGGCGAAATCATTAAGGGTGTGCAGCCCCGCCTCGTAGGCGCGGGCGGAGACGAGATAGGCCGCGCCCTTGAACCCCGCCGTCTCCTGGATCCCGCCCGCGATCACGCGGACCGTGCCCTGGCCGGCCAGGCTGTAGAGCCCGCCGGTCGGCGCAGTGACGCCGAAATCGATGGCGCCCGACGCTGCCGCCACCGCGATGGGTTGCGCCGATTCGAAATAGACGAGTTCAGCGGGAACGCCCTCGTCTGTGAAATAGCCTTTCTCCAGCGCGACGAACACGACGCCGGTCGCGCCGGTCTTGACCGCGCCGATCTTGATGCTTTCGGCGCCCGCTGGAACGGCGGTCAATGCGCAGGCTGCGATGACGAGGACAAGCGCCAGCGATCTCTTCGGCATTGCTGGTTCTCCCGCGACGGTAGCGGAATGGTGTGCCAAATCGGCCTCGCGGACAAGCGGGATCGGGGACGGCGAACGCGCTTGACGGGGCGCGGGGATCGCCGCCCAATAGCGACGCTCGCGGCAGCGGAGGCGGCAGCGGAGGCGGCAGCATGATCGATTTCGACGCGCTCATCGACGATCGCCCGGAAGACGGCGTTTTTCGCGTCCACGCCGACATCTTCCGCCGCCAGGACATCTTCGAGCTCGAGATGAAGCACTTGTTCGAGGGCGGCTGGGTGTTCGTCGGCCTCGAATGCCAAGCAGAACAGCCGCACGACTTCTTCACCTCGCGCATCGGCCGGCAGCCGGTCGTCGTGATGCGCGACGGCGACGGGCGGCTCGGCTGCTTCGTCAATAGCTGCCGCCACCGCGGCTCGCTCGTCTGCCATGTCGGCGCGGGCAATCGCAAGACCCATGTCTGCCCCTATCACGGCTGGGCCTATGACAGCGCCGGACGCAACGTCGGCGTCACTGCGCGGGAAACCGGCTCCTATAGCGAGGGCTTTGACCGCGACGAGCACGGGCTGCGGCGCGTCGCGCGGTTCGGCAACTACCGCGGCTTCCTGTTCGCGAGCCTCAGTCCCGACGTGCCGCCGCTCGAGCAGCATCTCGGCGACACGCGCATCTTCATCGATCTCGTGGTCGATCAGGGTGCGCAGGGCATCGAACTGGTGCCGGGGACCGTCACCTATACCTATGACGGCAACTGGAAGATGCAGATCGAGAACAGCGCCGACCAGTATCATTTCGCGCCGACGCATGTCTCCTATCTCAAAGTGCTGGAGCGCCGCCGCTTCACGGACGGCAACGTCTCGGTCTATCAGAAATTCTCCGAGCGCGAGCTATCGGGCTCGTTCACCTTCGCCAACGGCCACAACGTGCTGTGGGCGACCAACCCTTTTGCCGAGGCGCGGCCGCTTTATCTCGATCTCGATTCGGTGCGGCGGCGGGTCGGCGAGGTGCGCACCAAGTGGATGTTCTACACGCGCAACGCGCTCTACTTCCCGAACATGCAGCTTCTGGAAAATGCGTCGCTGCAGATCCGCGTCAACCGCCCGCTCGCCCCCGACAAGACCGAGATCACGACCTATTGCATCGCACCCAAGGGCGAGAGCGCCGCCGCGCGCACGCGGCGCATCCGGCAGTACGAGGAGTTCTACAACCCGAGCGGCCTCGCGACCCCGGATGACACCACCATCTTCGAGGATTGCCAGGCGGGAACGCAGACGGACGCGGTCGATTGGCACCAAGGCTACATGCGCGGCATGACCATCGCCGCGCCCGGCGCCAACGCCCAGGCCGAGGAGCTGGGATTGAGCCCGATCCTCAGCCTCTCCACCAAGCTCACGCTCGGCGACGAGACCATCTTCCATGGGCCCTTGCGCGAGTGGCGGCGGCGGCTCGAAGCGGCACTCGGCGGCACGACGCAACGCGCGCGCGTGGCCGAAGCGGCGAAATGAGCGAAGCCGCGGACATCGCCGAGCGCATCCTCTATAGCGAGGCGCTCGCGCTCGACGAGGCGCGTTGGGACGACTGGCTCGCGCTCTTCGTCGAGGATGTCGAATACTGGGTTCCGGCCTGGAAGAGCGAGGAAGCGCCGACCGCCGATCCAACGCGCGAGATCTCGCTCATCTATGCCTCGGCGCGCAGCGAGCTCGAGGACCGCGTGTTCCGCGTCCGCTCCGGCCGCTCGATCGCCTCCGTGCCGCTGCCGCGCACGGCGCACATCGTCACCAACGTTCTGGCAATGCCCGAAGGGAACGACGCGATCGCGGTGCGCTCGATGTGGGCCATTCATGTCTTCAACGTGAAGCGGCGGGAGGAGCATCTCTTCTTCGCCCGCTGCGAGCATCGCCTGGTGCGCCGAGGCGCGGACTGGCGCATCCGGCGGCGCAAGGCGATCCTGCTCAACGACACGCTGCCGACGATGCTGGATTTCTATACCATCTGACGAAACGCCACCCACCGGGAGGTCCCAATTGCGCGTCTCATCCGTGAGTAAAGCCGCCGCCGCGTGCCTTGTCGTCGCGTCGCTTGCCGCGTCCGCGCCCCCGGCGCGCGCCGACACCGAGAACACGGTGCTGGCGCTGCCGGCTGTCGCATTCGTCTTCCTCTCGGCCTATGTGGCGGAGGACGCGCATATCTGGGAGCAGCGGGGGCTCGCGGTCAAAGTGCAGTTCGTCGCCGGCGTCGGCGCCTTCAACGCGGTGGTCGCAGGCAGCGCCGACTTCTCGATGTCGAGCGGCCTAACCCTCAACCGTGCGGCGGCGCACGGCCAGCGCATGCTGGCGATCGCCAACACGCTCGACCGCCTGCCGATGGATGTCGTCTTGCGCAAGGACGTGGCCGAGGCCGCGCATTTCGATCCCGCCGCGCCGCTCGCCGTACGCGCCCAGGCGATCCGCGGCCGCACCATGGCGGTCGATTCGGTCAATTCCATCGTCCACGCCTTCCTGCGCGTCGTCGGCAGCGCCGGCGGCATCGATCCCGATTCGATCCAGGTGGCGCCGCTACAGCCCGTCGACATGCTGGGCGCGATGGACCGCAAGGTGATCGACGGCTTCTCCAACGGGCCGCCCTGGCCGCAGAAGGTGCTGACCGAGGGCAAGGCCGTCCTGGTCGCGAGCGGCGCCAAGGGCGACCCGCCGGAACTGAAGGCGCTCGCCTTCAACGTGGTCGTGACGCGTCCGGCCTTTTGCCAGGACCACCGTTCGGTCTGCATGAAGATGGGCCATTCCATGGTCGAAGCGGCGAAATTCATCCACGAGCATCCGGACGAGACCGTCGCCTTCCTCAAGAAGCGCTTCCCCGACATCGGCGAAGCCGCCACGGCGTCGGCCTTCGCCGAGGTGCAGGCGGCAACGCCGCTCGCCCCCGTGGTGACCGAGCCGGGACTGGCCGGCGCCGACCTCCTCAACGTCAAGGCCGGGCTGATGAAATCGGAGGACAAGGTGCAGTCCTACGAGGGCATCTTCACCGACGCGTTCGTGCGCTAGAAGGGGCCGATGACATGGCGGCGCGTCGATCGGGACGAATGATCGCGGCGGTGGCGCTGGCAGGCCTGGCCCTGTCGAGCGCCGCCGCGTCGGCCGCAGACAAGGTGCATGTCGGCAAGGCGGTCAGCATCGCCTGGACCTTCATCGCTGTCGATGTCGGGGTACATGAGGGCATCTTCGCCCGCTACGGCCTCGACGTCGACATCGTCGCGTTTGGCGGCGACGCCAAGCTGCAGCAGGCCCTCGCCGCCAACAGCATCGAGTTCGGCCTCGGCAGCGGCCCGTCCATGGCGTTCGCGGTCAAGGGTGCGCCGATCGTCGCCGTCGCCGCTTTCGCCAACGCGCCGCGCAACATCTCGATCGCCCTCCCCGCCGGCTCCCCGATCAAGACCGTGGCCGACCTCAAGGGCAAGCTGATCGCGATCAGCACCACCGGCTCGCTCACCGAATGGCTGGTGAAGCGGGTGGCGACGACGGAGGGCTGGGGCATCGACGGCATCATGCCGGTGGCGATCGGCGACGCGGCAGCGCAGACGGCGGCGATGCGCTCGGGCCAGGTCGACGGCATGATGGGCTCGACCGAGAACGGGTTCCAGCTCGAGGAGCGCGGCGAAGGACGCGTGCTGGTCGGAATGGAGCGCTACGCGCCGCATTTCGTGACGCATGTTATCTTCGCCGACAAGCAGCTCGTTGCGGACAAGCCCGACCTGGTTAACCGATTCCTCAAGGGCTTCTTCGCCTCGCTCGCCTTCATCAACGCGAACAAGCAGAAGACCACCGAGATCGCCATGCCGATCCAGAACGAAAGCGCGGCGGTGCTGAACAAGGCCTACGATTTCGAGATGCCGATGATGACGCTCGACGGGCAATTCGACGCGCAGGGGCTGGCGCTGATCAAGAATTCCTACGTCGCGATGGGCGTCCTCGACCACGAGCCAGCCGACGACGAGATCCTCACCCGGCGCTTCCTGCCGGTCGTGCCGTGAGCGCATGACCGGCGACGGCAGCGGCAAGGCTCCGTCGCGCGCCGAGATCATGGCGCGCGTGCGCGCGCTGGCGCCCGGCATAAGCGGGCGCGCCGCCGCTGCCGAGGCCATGCGCCGCGTGCCCGCAGAGACCTCGAGCGAGCTGCGCGCGGCCGGCCTCTTCCGCATGGTCCAGCCGCGCCGCTTCGGCGGCTGGGAGCAGGATTACGATCTGCTGATCGAAACCGTGATGGCGCTGGCTGCGGCCTGCGCCTCGACGGCGTGGGTCTATGCCATCGCGGCGGGACAGCACATGATGGTGGCGAACTTTCCGCTCGCGGCGCAGGAGGAGATTTGGGGCCGCACGCAGGACGCCATCACCTGCGGCGCCTATGCGCCTCAGGGGCAGGCCGAGGCGGCGCCGGGAGGCTTCCGCCTCGACGGCAGCTGGAGCTTCGTCAGCGGCTGCGACATCGCCGATTGGGCGCTGATCGGCGCGGCGCTGCCCCAGGAGGGCGGGCGCCAGCCGTCGTTCGTCCTGGTCCCGTCGGGCGATTATGCGATTGAGGACAATTGGCACACGGTCGGGCTGGCCGCGACCGGGAGCAAGAGCATCGTGCTGCGCGACGTGTTCGTGCCGGCGCACCGGGTGCTGCCCTTCGCGCGCATGACCTCGTGCCGCGTCGCCGGCACGGTTCCCCATGCTAACCCGATGTACCGGCTGCCGATGCTGGCCTTCGTGCCGTCGGTCCTGGGCGCGGTGGCGATCGGCGCCGCCACCGGCGCGGTCGAGTCCTTCATCGCGGCCTCCCGCGTGCGGACCACGCGCGGCGGCGTCGCCACAGGCAAGACCGCGGTTGCCGGATTCACGGCAGTGCAAATGCGCGTCGCCGAAGCGCTCGCCGCCACCGATGCGGGCGCCACGATCGTGTTGCGCGACAACCGCGCCGCGCTCGCGACCTTGCGGATGGGCGAGGATTTGTCGGTGGCGGAGCGCATTACCATCCGCCGCGGCCAGGGTTTCGCGGTGCGGCTCGCCGTGCAGGCGATCGAGACCGTCGCCAATGCCACCGGCATCGGCGGCATCTTTCTCGACCATCCCGTTCATCGCGCCTGGCGCGACGCCATCGCGGCCAGCCGGCACATCAGCCTCAATTGGGACGCGGTCGCGGCGATGGTCGGGCAGGAGGCGCTGGGCCTCGAACCGCCGGCCAATTACTGAGCGGCGGCGTTGCGCGAGCCTCCTCGGCGGGTGCTAAAAGACGCGCGCCAAGCGGATGGATGGCCGAGCGGTTTAAGGTACCGGTCCTGAAATTCGCAACCGCATGTGCCGCGATGCCGCCGACGGTTGCAAAAGGTCGGGTTTCGTCGGCGTTTCCGGGCCGCATCTGCGATCCCCGTCCCTCCCCGTCCCGCCTCGTTGCCATGCGTTTGGGTCCTAAGTTGGGTCCTGGCGCGACCGCGGAGCTTTAGGACGACATCTATTACGCTCGCGGCCAGGCCGAGAACCTGATCAAGGCGCACAAACTGCGTCGCGCTGCCTTTCATTTATCCCTATCACGGACTCAACAGCAGAATCTCGCTCTGTAATCCTGCGGTGTCGCAGCCAACAGGCGCACGAAGCTTCGGCGCAGTGTTTCCTCCGATCCGAAGCCGCAGCGTGCGGCGATGCGCTTGACCGGCAGACGTGTATCGGAGAGCAGCCGCCGTGCCGCTTCCACCCGCAGCCGCTCGACAGCGCGTGCCGGGGTGATCCCGGTCGCCTCCGCATAGCGTCGACTGAAGCTGCGCTCGCTCATCCCGGCCTTCCGAGCCAAGGCAGGAAGCGACAAGTCGTCGGTCAAGCGCCCCGCCATCCAAATGTGCAGTGCGCCGAAGCGATCCTCCGCGCCCTGAAGCGACAGGACGGTGCTGAATTGCGCCTGCCCGCCAGGACGCTTGAGGAACATGACCAGGTGGCGCGCCACAGCAAGGGCCATAGAGCGCCCCACATCCTCTTCCACGAGTGCCAGCGCCAGATCGATCGCGGCCGTCACCCCGGCCGAAGTCCAGATCGCACCGTCACGCACGAAGATTGGGTCCGGCTCCACTCGAATCGCCGGATAGCGCCGGGCGAGTTCGGCACACTGCATCCAGTGCGTCGCCGCCCGCCGCCCGTTCAGCAAACCTGCGGCTGCGAGCAGGAAGGCACCGGTGCAGACCGAAGCAACTCGCCGCGCTCGCGTCGCCCGTGCCCGTACCCAATCCAACACCACCGAATCGGCAGCGGCAACGTGGACGCCCGGACCACCGGCGACCAGGAGTGTATCCAGCGCCGTCCACGCGCGCGGTAGCGGAACGGCCACGAGTCCCAGCCCGGCGGAGGCGGTCACGACTGGAGCGCCGGCCGACACCACGCGAGGCGCATAGGGCGGTGCCTCGCCGTTCCTGCCAGCAAGCTCGTTGGCGGAGGCGAAGACCTGCAGCGGGCCGGCGACATCGAGCAACTGGACCGCAGGATACGCGAGGATCTCGATCACGCGCGGCGGGTTTGGCGGAAAACGAGGGTTATTTGGCATTTCCGCCACAGCCTGCCACGGCAGATTGGCCTTGTCCATCGCAAGTCCGCACGGGGCCCTTCCATCATGATCGCGCAGGATATCCACCTCCAGATCGGTTCGTTGCTGTTCGAGGGATTGGACCAGATCGATTTGACGGGTCCCTTCGAGGTCTTGTCGCGCATTCCCAATTCCACCTACCGAATTTTCGGCAAGACTGCCGCTCCAACGCGGGATTTGCGCGGCTTACGCTTGACGCCAGATGCTGTGCTGGCGGAAGCGCCGCAACTCGACCTCCTGCATGTACCGGGCGGATTCGGCCAAGAGGCGCTGATGAATGATGAGCACGTGCTTGCGTGGATTCGCGATCAGGCAGCCGGGGTTCGATGCCTTTTTTCAGTGTGCACGGGTGCGCTGATTTGCGGCGCGGCCGGGCTGCTCAAAGGGCGCCGGGCCACGACTCACTGGGCGTCGATGCATCTCCTTCCTTTCTTCGGCGCCATCCCGGTGGACGAGCGCGTCGTAACAGACGGGAACATCGTGTGTGCCGCAGGGGTCACGGCGGGCATCGACGGTGCGCTGCGGGTCGCGGCCGATCTGCGCGGCGCCGAGCTTGCACAGGCCATCCAGCTCTCTCTTGCTTACGCGCCCGAACCGCCGTTCAGCAGCGGCACACCTGAGTCAGCGCCGCCCAGTGTGCTGGAGCAACTGCGGCTTTCCTATCGGATGGTGACGGAGCATCGGGAGCAGACTGCGCGCCGCGTTGCCGAGTGTCTCGGAATTGCCGTCGCCCGGTGAGTTCCGCTATCCGGCACTTTCCGGAAAAACCGACGGCCATTACGAAGGTCCGTTGACGACGCTGAAGCGGAAGCGACCACCGCGTGCGCGCAATGACGAGATAGACCCGAAGCGGAAATGCGTGCGGCCCTTCGCCAAAGGAGGTGCCGCCGCCGGCGTCTAACGCCTGCCAAAGCCGCCGCGGCCCCGGCCGCGGCCGTACCAGCCGTCCCAACCGCCAAGGCCAATCGTGATGTCCGGGCCAACAAACCAGGGGTAGTCGTAATAAGGGTAATAGGAATAATAAGGCGAATAGGGATAGTAAGGATACGCATTGGGCGCCGCCGTCGTGGTGGGCACGGCGGTGGCGGCCATGGGCGGTGGCAGCGGTGGCGGGGCCACGATGCAGCCGGTGCAAACCAACAGCACGGCGCCGAGCGTGATCGATAACTGTCTTATCGCCATGTGGGCGCTCCTTTGCGGGCGGAGCGCACCGAACGCGCTGCCGCCACACGGGCGGGATCAGGGACGACCATGTGCCAACAGCTCGTCGGCGGTCTTCCGCTGGTCCGCGGAAAGCGACTCATAGAGCGGCCGGAAGGCAGCGAGAAAACGTGCCTCGCCGTCGGCGCGGAGCGCGGCGAGCTTGGCCCGTGTCTCGAGGTGCGCCAGCGCCGTCTCCGGCTTTTGCCTATCGTCCCAAGCTTGTGCCATCGCCGGCGTCATTCGCGCGACGTCCTCGCGCATTGCGGCCGCGACCTTGTCCCAGAGCGGCGCTTGGGCGTCGCTGATACCAAGCTCGGCCTTGAGGAAGGCGATATGCCCCTCGACATGCAGCCCCATCGCACGTCCCGGCATGGCGTCGGTCCGGTCATGCGGCCGCCCGCCAGGCGGCATCTGAGCGGCGGCCGGCGGCAAAGCGACGGAGGCACCGCATGCGAGCGCCACAACGAGCACGGCGGCGGCCCAGTTAGCATGTTTCCGTATCATCGGAATCGTCCTTTCCCACAGCGGCTCAACCGCTGATCGGCAGATTCGCCGGAAATTGGCCGGCCCGCCCTGATCTAGATCAAGGACCGTACTGGACACCCACGCGCGAGAAGCTGGATTATCAGGGGCAACAAGTCGGCGCCGACGCCTCGAGGCCCTTGATTTGTGCAGCCGACCGAACGCCGGGTAGGGAGCGGCAGCAAAGAGCGCGCGAGTCCGCAAGTGCCACGAATGCGAAGTGCCACCATGCCCGCCATGCCCGCCATGCCGCCGCTTTTGGTGCATGATCGGACGTAGCGATGACATCGCGGGACTTGCCCTGTGGACCCAACTTGGACCTCCTTAGGGTATGGGATGCGAGGTGATACGCTCAACGCCCGAATGTCATAAGTGCCACCATTCGGTCTCCGCACATGTCGTGAAACTGGCGGAAAGAGATTAGGCGTCAATCGCCGAGCGCTTACTCAATAATTGATCGGTCCGAGCGTGCCGCCGCCCGCGGCAATGGTTTCACCGTTGATCGCGACGCTTTTGGGCGACGCGAGAAAGGCAACCACGAAAGCGATTTCCGTTGCATCGACGATGCGGCCGATGCTCACGGACGCGGCGAGCCTTTTCTCCACCGCCGGGTCGATCGTTTGTCCGGCGCGCGTCGTGCTGGGATGAACGGCCACGACATTGATGCCTTTGGGGCCGAGCTCGTCGGCGAGGTTCTTGGTGAGCGAGGACACCGCCACATTGCGGATCGAAGCGATGTAATTGCCGGTGCGTCGCGCGGCGCCGCCGCCGATTTTGATGATGCGCCCCCAGCCGTTCTTGACGAGATACGGCGTGGCCGCGCGCGCAGAACGCAGGTAACCGGCCACTTTGACATTCACGTCGAAGAGCAGATTTGCGCCGGAGACCTGCTCGATCTTCGTTGACGGAACGGTACCACCGGGCGCCGCCGCGTTATTGACGAGAATGTCGATGCCGCCCAACCGGCTTGCGGCCATCGCGATCAGCGCCTCGACC
>DATNIY010000071.1:0-21555 GCA_035604195.1 Allostellaceae bacterium | reverse complement strand
TATTCACCCGCTCCCCGCGCCGCGCGTCTGGAATTGCGGTGAGGATGGCGTAGTTAAAGATACGTTCCATCTTCGATTCCTTTCGCGACAAGCTCTGCCCTCGCGCTCATTCCACCCGTCTCCCACCAGCCAAGCAGCTGGCCTTTAACGGCCTTCGCAAGCCACGGTTCCGGGTGCGATTCAATAATGTTTCGCGCCCTTGCAGTCGGTATTGCTTTCAGTCGTTCCATGACAGTGCGGGCTTCTTTTGGATCGATGTAGCTCCCCAATTGCGCCGTAAGCTGGCGTTGGCATTTCACGGTATTTTCGTTTGCAGCCATTGGCCCCGCTGGCAAAGGGAATCCATGGACCAGCCAAGCTCGCGAATAATCATTCGCTATCAAGGCATGTCCTCCCTTCTGTTCGCGCACGATGAAGTTATTTGTGTGCCGATCAACGTTGTGGATGAAATGATCGAACGCATAAATGTGCGTCAGCGCGGCCGCGACATTGGCGAGAGGGATTCTTCCGCTCTTCACCTCAAACCACCACGGCGACGCCGGAGGAATCACGCCGCCTTCCCATCGCGAGCCAAATACCAAATCTCCTCCCGGTATTTCGATGATCGCGCAAGGCGGCGCGGCGATTCCTATTAGCTCGCCCAGGTGGGTACAGAACCACTCGGCGTGGGGAACGTGCGCGTGATGTTTCACGCCTTTCGTAGCATAGAGGCAGCTGTCGTCGGCGCGGCAGACCGGCCCCGCGTCGGCAGTCCCAAGAGAAGTCGGATCGACCCAAACAGCTTTCCTGGGGAACGGAAATAAGCCCGGAGCGGGCGGCGCTACGTTTTTTCGTTTCGCCATCGCGCCTGGGCCGCAGCCTAATGCGCCGCGGCTGCCGCCGCTTCGAGCTTCGCCTTCGCCACCGCGAGCTGGCGCTCGGCCGTGGCGAGATGCACGAGCGCGGTTTCGCGTTCCTCGCCGGCAAGGCGCTGGATCTGGTCCTTGAGGCCGCTGACGGTGCTCTCGAGCGACCGCATCTCGCTCTCGATCGTGCCGCGGTCGAGCGAGGAGAGCGGTATCGCCTCGTCGGCCAGCACAGTGCAGCGCTCGGGCGTCACCTCGGCAAAGCCGCCCGAGACGAAGATGCGCTCGCTCACCGCGCGGCCGTCCTGATAAACGTCGATGACGCCCGGCCGCACGCCGGAGATGAAGAGCGCATGGCCGGGCAGCACGCCGAAATTGCCCTCGCCGCCGGGCACGACGACCATGCCCACTTGCTCGGAGAGCAACAGCTTCTCCGGCGACACCAGCTCGAATTGCAGCGTCTCGGCCATCGCGCTCAGGCCGCCTCGGCCGCCATCTTGCGCGCCTTCTCGACCGCTTCCTCGATCGTGCCCACCATGTAGAAGGCGCTCTCCGGCAGGTCGTCGTGCTCGCCGGCGACGATCTGCTTGAAGCCCTTGATCGTGTCCTCGAGCTTGACGAAGACGCCGGGCGTGCCGGTGAAGACCTCGGCGACGTGGAAAGGCTGCGACAGGAAGCGCTGGATCTTGCGCGCGCGGGAGACGGTGAGCCGGTCCTCCTCGGACAGCTCGTCCATGCCGAGGATGGCGATGATGTCCTGCAGCGATTTGTAGGTCTGCAAGACGCGCTGCACGTCGCGCGCCACCTGGTAATGCGCCTCGCCGACGACGCGCGGATCGAGCATGCGCGAGGTCGAATCGAGCGGATCGACCGCGGGATAGATGCCCAATTCCGCGATCTGGCGCGACAGCACGGTGGTCGCGTCCAAATGCGCAAACGAGGTCGCCGGCGCCGGATCGGTCAGATCGTCGGCCGGCACGTAGATCGCCTGGACCGAGGTGATCGAGCCCTTCTTCGTCGTGGTGATGCGCTCTTGCAGCGTGCCCATGTCGGTGGCGAGCGTCGGCTGATAGCCGACGGCCGAGGGAATGCGGCCCAGCAGCGCCGACACTTCCGAGCCCGCCTGGGTGAAGCGGAAGATGTTGTCGACGAAGAACAGAACGTCCTGGCCCTCTTCGTCGCGGAAATATTCGGCCACCGTTAGGCCGGTCAGCCCCACCCGCGCGCGCGCGCCCGGCGGCTCGTTCATCTGGCCATAGACCAGCGCCGCCTTCGATCCCGGCCCGTCGGGGATGATGACCTTCGATTCCATCATCTCGTGATAGAGATCGTTGCCTTCGCGCGTGCGCTCGCCGACGCCGGCGAAGACCGAATAGCCGCCATGCGCCTTGGCGATGTTGTTGATGAGCTCCATGATGATGACGGTCTTGCCGACGCCGGCGCCGCCGAACAGCCCGACCTTGCCGCCGCGCGCATAGGGCGCGAGCAGATCGACGACCTTGATGCCGGTGATGAGGATCTCGGCCTCGGTCGATTGGTCGATGAACTCGGGCGCGGGCCTGTGAATGGGCATCAGCCGCTTGGTCTTGACCGGTCCCAGCTCGTCCACGGGGTCGCCGATGACATTGATGATGCGCCCCAAGGTCTCGGGCCCCACCGGCACGCGGATGGGGCCGCCGGTATCCTCGACCTCGGTGCCGCGGACGAGGCCGTCGGTCGTGTCCATGGCGATGGTGCGGACCGTGCTCTCGCCCAAATGCTGCGCCACCTCGAGCACCAGGCGCTTGCCCTGGTTTTCGAGGTGCAGCGCGTTGAGCAGCCCCGGAAGCTCGCCTTCGAACTTGACATCGACGACGCCGCCGATGATCTGGGTGATGGTTCCGATGTTGTTTCTTGCCATGTGTCGGTCCTCTAAAGCGCCTCGGCGCCGGAGATGATCTCGATCAGCTCCTTGGTGATGGAGGCCTGGCGCGTGCGGTTGTAGGTCATGGTCAGCCGGTCGATCATGTCGCCGGCGTTGCGGGTGGCGCTGTCCATCGCGGTCATGCGCGCGCCTTGCTCGCTCGCCGCGTTCTCCAGGAGTGCGGCGAAAAGCTGGACGGCGAGGTTGCGCGGCAGGAGATCGGCCAGGATCTCCGTCTCGTCCGGCTCGAACTCGTAGATCCCGCGCGCGCCCGGCGCCGCAATGTCCGCCGACGCAGCGGCCGGCGGCGCGAAGGGGATGAGCTGCTGCTTCGTCACGATCTGGCTCATCGCCGAGCGGAAGCGGTTGTAGATGATCGTCGCGACGTCGAATTCGCCCGCGGCGAAACGCTGCATGAGCCGCTGGCCGATGTCCTGCGCCGCGTCAAAGGTGAGCCGCGGCCGGCCGATTTCGGTCAGGCTCTCGGCGATGAGCTTCGCATGATCGCGGCGCAAGCCGTCGCGCCCCTTGCGGCCGATGGTGAAGATCCTGACCGTATTCCCCGCCGCCTCGAGCTGGCGGATGGTGCGGCGCGCCTCGCGCAGGATGGTGGCGTTGAAGCCGCCGGCGAGGCCGCGGTCCGATGTCGCGACCACCAGCAGGTGAACCGCATCCTTGCCGGTGCCGGCGAGCAGCGGCGACGCGTTGGCTCCGCTCGCCAAATTCGCCGCGAGCGAGGCGAGCATCCGCTCCATCCGCGCCGAGTAGGGTCGCGCCGCCTCCGCCTGCTCCTGCGCGCGCCGCAGCCGCGAGGCGGCCACCATCTTCATCGCGGCGGTGATCTTCTGCGTCGAGCGGACGCTGCGGATGCGGAGCCGCAATTCCTTGAGGCTGGGCATGACGCGGCGCGCCTGGTCAGGCGAAGGTCTTGGCGAAGCCGTCGAGGAAGGATTGCAGCTCCTTCTCGGTCTCCGGCGTCAGCTCCCGCTTGTCGCGGATCGACTGCAGGATCTGCGGCGCCCGCGACCTGATCTCGTCGAGCACGGCCGCTTCATAGCGCGTGATGTTGGCCACATCGATCTTGTCGAGATAGCCGCGCGTGCCGGTGAAGATCGACACCACTTGCTCCTCGACCGGCATCGGCGAGAATTGCGGCTGCTTCAAAAGCTCGGTGAGCCGCGCGCCGCGGGCAAGCAAGCGCTGCGTCGCCGGATCGAGATCGGAGGCGAACTGCGCGAAGGCGGCCATCTCCCGATACTGCGCGAGCTCGAGCTTGATGCGCCCGGCGACCTGCTTCATCGCCTTGATTTGCGCCGCCGAGCCGACCCGGCTCACGGACAGGCCGACATTGATCGCCGGCCGGACGCCGCGATAGAAGAGATCGGTCTCGAGGAAGATCTGCCCGTCGGTGATCGAGATGACGTTGGTCGGGATGTAGGCCGAGACGTCGCCGGCTTGCGTTTCGATCACCGGCAGCGCCGTGAGCGAGCCCGAGCCGTGATCGGCGTTCATCTTGGCCGCGCGCTCCAACAGCCGCGAATGCAAATAGAACACGTCGCCGGGATAGGCTTCGCGCCCCGGCGGCCGGCGCAGCAGCAGCGACATCTGACGATAGGCCACCGCCTGCTTCGACAGATCGTCATAGACGATCACCGCATGCATGCCGTTGTCGCGGAAATACTCGCCCATGGCGCAGCCGGCATAGGGCGCCAGAAACTGCAAGGGCGCCGGCTCCGACGCCGTCGCCGCCACGACGATCGAATAATCGAGCGCGCCATAATCCTGCAAGGTCTTGACGATCTGCGCCACGGTCGAGCGCTTCTGGCCGATCGCGACATAGACGCAATAAAGCTTGCGCGCCTCGTCGCTCCCGGCGTTCACCGCCTTTTGGTTGAGGAAGGTGTCGATGGCAAGCGCGGTCTTGCCGGTCTGGCGGTCGCCGATGATGAGCTCGCGCTGGCCGCGCCCGATCGGCACCAGCGCGTCGATCGCCTTCAAGCCAGTCTGCACCGGCTCGTGCACCGAGCGGCGCGGGATGATGCCGGGGGCCTTGACCTCGATGCGGGTCCGGGTGACGTCGGTCAACGGTCCCTTGCCGTCGATCGGCTCGCCCAGCGCATCGACGACGCGGCCCAGCAGGCCGCGTCCCACCGGCACGTCGACGATGGCGCCGGTGCGCTTGACTATGTCGCCCTCGCCGATACCACTGTCGTCGCCGAAGATCACGACGCCGACATTGTCGGTCTCGAGGTTCAAGGCCATTCCCTTGACGCCGTTCGGGAACTCGACCAGCTCGCCGGCCTGGACCTGGTCGAGGCCGTAGATGCGGGCGATGCCGTCGCCGACCGCCAACACCTGGCCGACCTCGGCGACATCCGCCTCGGTGCCGAATTCGGCGATCTGCTGTTTCAAGATGGCGGAGATTTCCGCCGCCCGGATTTCCATTACTGCACTCCTTTCATCGCCAGCTGCAGGCGATGGAGCTTGCTCTTGAGCGAGGCGTCGACCATGCGCGAGCCGAGCTTGACGACGAGGCCCCCCAAGAGGCTTGGATCGATGCGGATGTCGACGGTGACCTTGCGGCCGACCGTCGCGCGCAGCCTTTCGCCCAAGGCCTCGCGCTGGGCGGGCGAGAGTTCCTGCGGCACCGTCACCTCGGCCGTGACCTCGCCGCGCCGCAAGGCGAGCTGAGCGAGAAAGCCGCGGATCATGTCGGGCAGCGCAAAGAGTCGGCGGTTCTTGGCGAGCAGGCCGAGGAAATTGCAGGTGGTCGGCTGAAACGCCGCGCGTTCGGCGAGCGCGGCTATGGCGCTGCCTTGCGCCGCGCGCGCCAGGACCGGGCTCCGGATGAGGCGGCGCAGATCCGCGCTCTCGTCGATGAGGCCGCGCAGCGCGCGCAAATCATCGGCCACCGCGTCGAGCGCCTTGCGCTCCTCGGCGAGATCGAACAGGGCCGCCGCGTAACGCTCGGCGAGCCCGGATACGCCTTTCGCTTCGGATGCCACGTTGCAGGAATCCTCGTTGGCCGGGACGAAGAGCTGTCGCCTTCGGAATGCCTGAAAATGCGCGCTTCCCGCAGGTTCTCGTTGCTCGAAAACCTCCCGCGCAAGACCCCCGCCTGGAACGCGGGCAGGGTTCTAACACAGCCCTTACGCCCATGCAACATAGGGGCATTCGCCGAGTCGGCCGCAGCAACAGCCCGCTCAGAGAAAGCTGTAGGGATCGACGTCGACTTGGACGCGCACGGTCGACGCGACCTTGACCCGGCCGAGCCATTGCCGCAGCACCGCCTGAAGATTGACGTCGCGCCGCGCCTTGACCAGGAAGCGGCGGCGGTGGCGGCCGCGCAGAATGGCCAGCGGCGCCGGCGCCGGGCCCAGCGTCTCCACCCCCGGCATCTGCGGCGCGACGCGGGCGAAGGCGCGGGCGGCGAATTCGGCGCTGTCGTCATCGGGCGCGGAGAGGATGAGCGCGGCAAGCCGACCGAAGGGCGGCAGGCCCTGCGCCTTTCGCGCCTCGGCTTCGGCCGCCATGAAGCGGTCGCGGTCGTCGCTCAAGAGCGCGCGCATGACCGGGTGCTCGGGCATCCAGGTCTGAAGATAGACGATCCCCGGCCGGTCGGCGCGGCCGGCGCGCCCCGCCACTTGGTTGAGGAGCTGGAAGGTGCGCTCGGCGGCGCGCAGATCGCCGCCATTGAGGCCCAGATCCGCATCGACCACGCCGACCAAGGTGAGCAGGGGGAAATGGTGACCCTTCGCCACCACCTGCGTCCCTACCAGCACGTCGATGCGATGCTCCTCGACCGCTGCCATCAGCGTGGCGATGGCGCGCGGCCCGGTGAGCGTGTCGCTTGCCATGACCGCGAGACGCGCCGCGGGAAAGCGCGCCAGCACCTCTTCGCTCAGCCGCTCGACGCCGGGGCCGCAGGCGGCGAAGCTCGCCGCGGCGCCGCAAGCGGGACAGAGCGGCGGCACCGGCTCGGTGTGGCCGCAATGGTGGCATTGCAGCGTCGCGGCGAAGCGGTGCTCCACGAGCCAGGCGGTGCAGTTCGGGCATTCCAGGCGATGGCCGCAGGCGCGGCACAAGGTCAAGGGCGCATAGCCGCGGCGGTTGAGGAAGAGCATCGCCTGCTCGCCCGCCGCCATCGTCTCGGCGAGCGCGGCGACGAGCGGCGGCGAGAGAAAGCGCTGGCGCTCGGGCCGCGCCTGACGCATGTCGACGACGCGGATCTCCGGCAGCCGGGCTGCGCCGTGCCGCGCCGGCAGATGCAGCCGCGCGTAGCGCCCGTGCTCGACATTGACCGTGGTCTCGAGCGAGGGCGTGGCCGAGACCAGGACGATGGGCATCTGCGCCAGCGAGGCGCGCACCACCGCCATGTCGCGCGCGTGATAGATGACGCCGTCCTCCTGCTTGAACGAGGCGTCCTGCTCTTCATCGACGACGATGAGGCCGAGATCGGCGAAAGGCAGGAACAGCGCCGAGCGCGCGCCGACGACGACCCGCGCCCTGCCTTCCGCCACGGCGCGCCAAGTCACCCGGCGCGCCGCCTGTCCCAGATCCGAATGCCATTCGAGCGGCGGCGCGCCGAAGCGTTCGCGGAAACGCTGCAGCCATTGCGACGACAAAGCGATCTCCGGCAGCAGCACCAATACCTGGCGGCCGCGCGCGAGCGCCGCGGCGATGGCGGCGAAATAAACCTCGGTCTTGCCCGAGCCGGTGACGCCGTCGAGCAAGGTCACGCCGAAGCCGCCCTTCGCCACGACCGCCGCAAGATCCTTGGCGGCCATCTCTTGCGCCGAGGAGAGCGTCGGTCCCGGCCGGCGCCAATCCGGCTCGGGCAATTGGCTGCGCTCGGCGAGCGCCGCGTGCCCGACCAGTCCGAGATCGAAGAGGGCACGCACCACGCCGGCGCCGCAGGCGGCATGCCGCGCCAGATCGGCCGCCGCCATCGGTGTTCCGTCGCTCAAGGCTTCAAGCACGCGGCGCCGCGCCGGCGTGAGCGAGCGCTCGCCCGCGGCAAGTGCTGCGCGCCCATGATCGTTCAAGGCATAGCCGGTCACGGTGCGCGGCGGCAGCAGGGCATCGGGCACGCTCATCGCCATGCGCAGCACCGCGCCCGGCGGAGACAAGGTATAGTGCGCCACCCAATCGACGAGTCGCCGCAGCTCGGCGCGCAGCGGCGGCGCCGGCAGACGTTCGACGATCGCCTTGAGCTTGCCGCTCTCGACCGCCCCGCTGCCCTCGCCCCAGACGACGCCGATGAGCGTGCGCCCGCCCAAGGGCACGCGCACGAAATCGCCCGGCGACAGCGCGGGATCTTCCGGCAGCAGGTAATCATAGGCTCCTTCGAGCGGCAGCGGCAACAGCACGCTCGCGCGCATCGCAACGGCGGCGACGGATCTGGCATGGCGTTCGGGCATGGGCTAGACTCTTAGAACGAATGGCGGCACCATTCCAGCCGATGCCGCGGCGACGGGAGCGGGCCGAGCGAGGACTTTGGCGAGGACTTAGGACCGCATGAAATTTTTCATCGACACCGCCGATCTCAGCGAGATCCGCGATCTCGCCGCCACCGGCTTCGTCGACGGCGTCACCACCAATCCCTCGCTCGTCGCCAAGACCGGGCGGAACTTCCTCGACGTGGTGCGCGAGATCTGCGGCATCGTCTCCGGTCCGGTGAGCGCCGAGGTCGCGGCGACGGATCTGCCGACGATGCTTGCCGAAGGACACCGGCTCGCGAAGATCGCCAAGAACGTAACGGTCAAGGTGCCGCTTACGCCGAACGGGCTCAAGGCCTGCCGCGCGCTCGTCGGAGAGGGCACGATGGTCAATGTGACGCTCTGCTTCTCCGCGGCGCAGGCGCTGCTCGCGGCGAAGGCGGGCGCCACCTTCGTCTCGCCCTTCGTCGGCCGGCTCGACGACGTCGGCACCAGCGGGATGGATCTGATCCGCGACATCGTCGCGATCTATCGCAACTACCCCGCCTTCACGACCGAGGTGCTGGTGGCGTCGATCCGCCATCCGATTCATGTCGTCGAGGCGGCGCGGCTCGGCGCCCATGTCGGCACCTTGCCGCCCAACGTGCTGCGCCAGATGTTCGCTCATCCCTTGACCGAGAAAGGGCTCGCCGCCTTCCTTGCCGATTGGGCCAAGACCGGCCAATCGATTCTCGGCCAAGAGACGCTTAGGCCCGCCGCGGAATAGCAGCGGAGCGCGCCGGTGGATCGGACCAAAGACAAGAGCACGGCCATCGAGCCGCCGCCGCGGCCGGTCGCGGGACGCGGCATCGCGGCCGCCGAAGTGGCGAACTATCTGCGCCAGCATCCCGATTTTCTCGTCGATCATCCCGAGCTTCTCGAACTGCTCACGCCGCGCACCATCCGGCGCGGCGAGCGCGTCATCGACATGCAGCAATTCCTGCTGGAGCGGCAGCGCAGCGAAATCGCGCAACTCAAGACGCAGCAGCGCAGCCTGCTCGCCACCACCCGCGCCAATCTCGTGAGCCAGGGGCGCATTCATTCGGCGGTGCTGGCGCTGCTGGCGGCGGCGAGCTTCGAGCAGCTCATCCAAATCGTCACCACCGATCTTGCCGTGCTGCTCGATGCCGATGTCGTGACCATCGGCGTCGAGCAATTGGGCCGCATCCGGCCGCGCCTCACGCATCAGGGCGTGCAGATTCTCGACGCCGGGACGGTCGATGGCGTGCTCGGCCCCGAGCGCGACGTCGTGCTCCTTGCCGAGGCGCATGGCGATCCCAAGCTTTTCGGCGACGGCGCCGGGCTGGTGCGCTCGGCCGCCATCCTGCGCCTTTCCGTGAGCGCCGCCGCGCCGCCGGGCCTCCTTTGCATCGGCAGCCGCCGCAGCGGCAAATTCCATCCCGGCCAAGGCACCGAGCTTCTGAGCTTCCTCGCGCGCGGGCTCGGCATCACCATCGCGGCATGGCTCGACCTGCCGGCCTGACGCCGCATCCGCGCCCGCCCGAGACGCTGCCGCTCCTGCGCTACGCCGCTGCCCCGGATCTTGCCCAGGCGATCGCGCTGTGGCAGCGCTGGCTCGCCGAGGAGCGCCGCCTCTCGCCGCATACGCTTGCGGCCTATGGCAGCGACCTCGCCGGCTTTCTCGATTTTCTGGCGGAGCATCTGGGCGGCCTGCCGAGCCTGGAGCGGCTCGGCGCGTTGGCGCCCGGCGATTTCCGGGCTTACCTCGCGCGCCGCGCCGCCCTCATGGCGCAGCGCAGCTCGGCGGCCCGCGCGGTCTCGGTGCTGCGCGGCTTCTTCCGCTTTCTCGAGCGGCGCGGCTTGGCGCAAGGCGCAGCACTCGCCGCGGTCAGGACGCCGAAACTCGGCAAATCCATGCCCAAACCGCTGACGCAAGAGGAAGCCGCGGCGACGCTCGACGCGGCCGGATCACTCGCCAGCAAGCCGTGGGAGGGCAAGCGCGACGCGGCGCTTCTGACCTTGCTCTATGGCTGCGGCTTGCGCATCGCCGAGGCCCTGAGCCTGCGGCGCCGCGACGCGCCGCACGCTGCCGGCACCATCACCATCACCGGCAAGGGCAACAAGGCGCGGATGGTGCCGGTGCTGCCGGCGGTGGCCGCGGCGATTCGCGACTATCTCGCATCCTGCCCGCATCGCCTGGCGCCGGACGGGCCATTGTTCGTAGGCGCGCGCGGCGGTCCGCTCCATCCGCGCCTGGTGCAGGGCCAGATGGCCAAGCTCCGGGCGCTCTTGGACTTGCCGCGCGAGGCAACGCCGCACGCGCTGCGCCACAGCTTCGCCACCCATATTCTGGCCGGCGGCGGCGATCTGCGCGCGATCCAGGAACTCTTGGGCCACGCCAGCCTGTCGACGACGCAGCGCTATACCGGCGTTGACGCCGCGCGCCTTCTCGCCGTCTATGACAAGGCGCATCCGCGCGCCAAGAGCTAGAGCCGCCGGATCGCGGCCAACGCCGCGGCCGAGCCCAGACCCATGGTGAGGAAGGCCAGGCCCCAGGCCAGCTTGCTGCCTTCGCCGCCGGCGAAATCCATCACCGCGCCCACCGCCAAGGGCCCGAGGAAACCGCCGCCGAAGCCCAGAATGGTGTGCACGGCGAGCGTCGCCCCCTTCTGGCTCGGCACCGCCGCGAGCACCGCGCCGCCGGTGAGCGCCGCCGAATCCGCCATGATCGCCATGTGATAGGCGAAGCAGAGCGCGACCACGACCGCGAGCGGCAGGCCGGGGCTGAAGCCGGTCGCCGCCGCCAGCACGACCGAGACCACCATGACGCCGCCGATGACGCGCCGGCGGTCGGCGCGCGCCGCGACCTCGGCGCCGTAGATGCTGGCGACGGAGCTGGCGAGCGTGATCGCCGCAGTCAGCCAATTGGCCTGGACGATGCCGCTGCCGCTGCCGGAAGCGGCAGCGGCATAGATCAGGAAGGCGACGAGCCAAGCGCGCAGCGCGAACAGCTCCCAGACATGCCCGGCATAACCGAGCACGAAGGCCATCGCCGCACGATTGCGCAGCACCGGGCGGAAATCGGGGAACCGCCGCGCGACGCCCGCTTCTGGCTGCGCCGGTCCCCGCGCGACGAACGCCAGGATCAAAAGATACGAGATTGCCGATCCCGCGGCGCCGGCGGCAAAGGCGATTCGCCAATCGAATAAGGCTGCGATCTCGCCGGTGAAGGCGAAGGACAAGGCGGTGCCGAGACTGAACGCGGCGGTGTAGAAAGCGACGTAGCGGCCCTGCATCGGACCGTCGGTGCGGTCGGTCAGCAGCTTCAGCCCAGGCATATAAGTACCGGCGAGACCGATGCCGGCGAGAGCGCGGAAGGCCAGCGCCGACCAGAACCCCTGCGCCAGCAAGGCATAGGCGAGCGCCGCCACGCCGCCCACCACCAGCGAGACGAGATAAATCCGCCGCGGATCGACGCGGTCGGTCGAGCCAACCAGCACCGGCACCGCCGCGACATAGCCGCCGAAGAAGATGCCGCTGATCCAGCCCGCTTCGGTATGGCTCAGGCCCCACATCGCCTCGAACTCCGGCAGCAGCGCCGGAAAGCTCGACGAGCCCAGCATCCCCAGCACCGAAGTGAGGCACAGCAGCGCGACGAGGGAAGTGGAAGAGCGCAAGTTTCCCGTACCAGATGGCTCGAGAGCCGGTTGGTACTAGAGGGTATCGCTCTGATCAAATATGAATCGCGCGGCCCGCGACGGCGAGGGCGGCTTCCTTCACGGCTTCGCTCAGGGTGGGATGGGCGTGGCTGGTTCGGGCGATGTCCTCGGATGTCGCGCCGAATTCCATCGCGAGCGCGGCCTCGGCGATCATCGTGCCGGCGTCCGGGCCGATGATGTGGACGCCGCGCACGCGGTCGCTCGCGGTGTCGGCGAGAATCTTGACGAAGCCTTCGGTGTCGCCATTGGCCCGGGCGCGCGGGTTGGCGGAGAACGGGAATTTGCCGGTCTTGTAGGCGATGCCAGCCGCCTTCAGCTCCTCTTCGGTCTTGCCGACCGAAGCGACTTCGGGCCAGGTGTAGATCACCGCCGGAATGGCGTCGTAATCGAGCTGCGGCCGCTGCCCCGCCAGCATCTCCGCCAGCGCGACGCCCTCTTCGGATGCCTTGTGCGCGAGCATCGGGCCGGCGATCACGTCGCCGATCGCGTAGATGCCCGGCACAGTGGTGGCGTAGCGCTCGTCCACCATGATGCGGCCCTTGTTGTCGCGCTGGACGCCCGCGGTCTCGAGCCCGAGCCCGTCGGCATAAGGCCGCCGCCCGATCGAGACCAGAACCACATCCGCCGTCACTTCCTCGCGCGCGCCGCCGGCCGCGGGTTCGAGGGCGAGGCTGACGCCGCCCTTGCCGCGCTTGGCCTCGACGACCTTCGAGCCGAGGCGGAAGGCGAAGCCTTGCTTGGTGAGCACGCGCTGCAGCGCCCCGCTCAGTTCGCGATCCATGCCGGGCGTGATGTGGTCGAGAAACTCGATCACCGTCACTTGCGCGCCGAGGCGGCGCCAGACCGAGCCCATTTCGAGGCCGATATAGCCGCCGCCGACGACCGCGAGACGCGCCGGAACCTTGTCGAGCGACAAGGCGCCGGTCGAGGAGACGATCGTCTTCTCGTCGATCTCGACGCCCGGCAGCTTCATGCTGTCGGAGCCGGTGGCGATGATGATGGCCTTTTTCGCTTCGAGCGCGCGCGCGGCGCCGTTGCCGGTCGAGACCTCGATGCGGTTCTGCCCAATGAGCTTCGCCGCGCCCGTGATGTGCTCGACCTTGTTCTTGCGGAAGAGGAAGGCGACGCCGCGCGTATTCTCGCCGACGACCTTGTCCTTCCGCGCCATCATAACGCCGAGATCGAGCCCAACCTCGCCGAGCTTTACGCCATGCGCGGCCATGGCGTGCCGCGCCTCCTCGTATTTCTCGGTGGATTGCAGCAGCGCCTTCGACGGGATGCAGCCGATGTTGAGGCAAGTGCCGCCGAGGGTTTCGCGCTTCTCGACGCAGGCGACGCTCATGCCCAATTGCGCCGCGCGGATCGCCGCAACATAGCCGCCGGGCCCCGCGCCGATGACGATGACATCGAAGCTGTCGCTCATCGCGCCGCCTCACATATCGAAGAGCAAGCGCTCAGGATTCTCGACGCATTCCTTGACCCGCACCAGGAAAGTCACGGCCTCGCGCCCATCGACCAGCCGGTGGTCGTAGGAGAGGGCGAGATACATCATCGCCCGCGCCTCGATGCGCTCGCCGACGACGACCGGGCGCTTCTCGATCTTGTGCATGCCGAGGATCGCCGATTGCGGCGGATTCAGGATCGGCGTCGACAAGAGCGAGCCATAGACGCCGCCATTGGTGATGGTGAAGGTGCCGCCCTGCAGCTCCTCGAGCTTCAATTTGCCGTCGCGGGCGCGGCGGCCGAGATCGGCGATCGCCTTTTCGATTTCGGCGAAGCCGAGCTTGTCGGCGTCGCGCAGGACCGGCACGACCAGACCCTGTTCGGTCCCGACGGCGACGCCGATGTCGTAATGGTTCTTGTAGACGATGTCGTCGCCGTCGATCTCGGCGTTGGCGACGGGGATCTCGCGCAAGGCAACGATGCAGGCCTTGACGAAGAAGGACATGAAGCCCAGGCGCACGCCGTGCTTCTTTTCAAAAGTCTCGCGGTAGCGCTCGCGCAGCGCCATCACTTCCGTCATGTCCGCCTCGTTGAAGGTCGTCAGCATGGCGGCGGTGTTCTGCGCCTCCTTGAGGCGCTGAGCGATCGTCCGGCGCAGCCGCGTCATGCGCACGCGTTCCTCGGCGGGACCGAGCTCGCGCGGCGGCCGCGCCACGGCCGGAGCTGGCGCCGGCTGCGCGGCGGCAAAGACGTCGGACTTGGTCAGCCGCCCGTCCTTCCCGCTCGGCTTGATCTGCGCCACATCGATGCCCGCCTCGGCCACTGCCTTCCGCACCGCCGGGCCGGAGCGCGCGAGCAATTCCTCCGCAGCCGGCACCGCGCGGGGCGGCGCCGGGGATTGGGCCTTGGCGGCGGCCGGAGCGGCGGCTTGCAGCTTGGCGGCGGGTGCGAGAGCAGGCTTGGCCATGGGCTTGGCGGGGCCTTCGGCGATGCGGCCCAAGAGACCGCCGACCGGGACGTTGCTGCCCTCGGCCGCGACGATCTCGGCGAGGGTGCCGCTCGTCGAGGCCGACAGCTCTTGCGTCGCCTTGTCGGTCTCGAGCTCGACCAGGGGGTCGTCGAGCGCGACGCTGTCGCCGACCTTCTTGAGCCAGCGCGCCACGGTCACTTCGGTCACCGATTCGCCGACCGTGGGCACCTTGATGTCGGTCGCCATCTTCCCCTCCCCCGCGCCGCGGATCAGGCCGGCGCCAGAGCCTCGGCAATGAGCCGCGCCTGCTCGGCGTTGTGCCGCTTCAGCAGCCCCGTTGCGGTCGCCGCCGCCTCGGGCCGGCCGACATAGCGGGCGCGCTTCGCCTTGATGTCGAGCGATGCCAGCACCTTCTCGATGCGGCGGTCGGCGAAGGACCACGCCCCCATGTTCTCGGGCTCCTCCTGGCACCACACGATCTCGGCATTCTGGTAGCGCTTGAGCGCCTCGGCAAGCGAGCGCGCCGGGAAGGGATAGAGCTGCTCGAGGCGGAGGATCGCGATGTCGTCGATCTTGCGCTCGCGCCTGGCGTGGCGCAGATCGAAATAGACCTTGCCGCTGCACAGCACGACGCGCCGCACCTGGGCATCCACAGTAAGCGGATCGCTCTCCTCGATCAGGCGATGGAAGCAGGTGCCGGGTCCCATCTCCTCGAGCCGCGCCGCGATCTCGGGGCTGCGCAGCAGCGATTTCGGCGTCATGATGACCAAGGGCTTGCGGAAGTTGCGCCGCACCTGCCGGCGAAGCGCATGGAAGTAATTGGCGGCGCTGGTGAGATTGCAGACCTGCAGATTGTCCTCGCCGCAAAGCTGCAGGAAGCGCTCGAGCCGGGCCGAGGAATGCTCGGGCCCCTGCCCTTCATAGCCGTGCGGCAGCAGCAGGACGAGGCCGCACATGCGCAGCCACTTCGCCTCGCCCGAGCTGATGAACTGGTCGATGATGACCTCGGCGCCGTTGGCGAAGTCGCCGAACTGCCCTTCCCACAAGACGAGCGCATGCGGATCGGCGAGGCTGTAGCCGTATTCGAAGCCCATCACCGCCGCCTCGGAGAGCGGGCTGTCGAGGACCTCGAACGGCGCCTGGACGGCGCGGATATGGTTCAAGGGGACGTATTTCTCCTCGCTCTCCTGATCGACCAGCACGGCGTGGCGCTGCGAGAAGGTGCCGCGGCCCGAATCCTGGCCCGAGAGCCGCACGAAGGTGCCCTCGGCGCAGAGCGTGCCGAAGGCCATCGCCTCCGCCGTCGCCCACTCGATGCCCTCGCCCTGCTCGAGCGTCTGACGCTTGGCGTCGAGCTGCCGGGCGATCTTGCGGTTGAGGTGGAAGCCGTCGGGGACGCGGGTCAGGGCCGCGCCGACCTCGGCGAGCAACTCTTGGGACGCCGCGGTCTCGCCGCGCCGGTCATCGCCCGAGGCGATGCTCAATCCGCTCCAGACGCCTTCGAGCCAGTCGGCCTTGTTGGGGCGATAGCTCTTGGCCGCCTCGAATTCGCGCTCGAGGCGGGCGACGAAGTCGCTGCTGAAGCGCTCGGCCTCGGCCTCGTCGATGAGGCCCTCGTCGATGAGACGGCCGGCGTAGATCTCGCGCGTCGTCGGATGGGACGCAATGGCGCGATACATGGCCGGCTGGGTGAAGGCCGGCTCGTCCGCCTCGTTGTGGCCGTGCCGGCGATAGCAGAAGATGTCGACCACCACGTCTTTCTTGAAGCGCTGGCGGAACTCGGTGGCGATGCGCGCGACATGCACGACCGCCTCGGCATCGTCGCCATTGACGTGGAGGATCGGCGATTGCAGGCCCTTCGCGACATCGGTCGGATAGGGGCTCGAGCGCGCCTGGGCCGGGTTCGTGGTGAAGCCGATCTGGTTGTTGACGACGAAGTGCAGGGTCCCGCCGGTGCGGTAGCCCTTGAGCTCGGAGAGCTCCAAGGATTCGGCGACCAGCCCCTGCCCCGCGAAGGCGGCATCGCCATGCATCAAGAGGCCCACCACCTGGTCGCGGTTCTGGTCGTCGCGCTGGCGCTGTTTGGCACGCACCTTGCCGAGCACGACCGGGTCTACCGCCTCCAAATGCGAGGGGTTGGCGGTGAGCGAGAGATGCATGGCGATGTCGCCCATCTCGCGGTCGGTCGAGGTGCCCAGATGGTACTTCACGTCGCCGGAGCCCTGCACGTCCTCGGGATTGGCGGTGTTGCCCTGGAATTCCGAGAACAGCGCCGCGAAAGGCTTGCCCATGACGTTGGTCAGCACATTGAGCCGGCCGCGGTGGGGCATGCCGATGACGAGCTCTTTCATGCCGAGCTGGCCGCCGCGCTTGATGACCTGCTCCAAGGCCGGGATCAGCGCCTCGGCGCCTTCGATGCCGAAGCGCTTGGTGCCGGTGTAGCGGCGGTCGAGAAAGCGCTCGAGCTGCTCGGCGGCGGTGAGGCGCTCGAGGATGGCGCGCTTGCCCTCGATGGTGAACTCGGTCGTGTTGCGCGGCACCTCGATGCGCGCCTGGATCCATTGGCGCTGCTCCAAGGCCTGGATGTGCATGTACTCGACGGCGACGTTGCCGCAATAGATGAGCCGCAGCGCCGCCAGAATCTCATTGAGCGTCGCCGCGGTGAAGCCCAGAAGGTTGTTGACGAAGATCGGCCGGTCGTAATCCGCCGCGGCGAAGCCATAGGTCGCGGGGTCGAGATCGGGATGGTAGGTGCGGCGGTAGAGGCCCAGCGGATCGAGCGTGGCGATGAGGTGGCCGTTGACCCGGAAGGCCCGGATCAGGTTCATCGCCCGGATCGAATCGAGCGCGGCCTGGCGGATGTCCTGCGGCAGGGCCCCTTCGGCGTGGCCGTCGGGAGCGGCATGGCCGTTCAGCATGGCCGGACGCGGCGGCGCCCAGCCCGGGCCCCGGCGCTCCTTCCGGACCGCCTCGGGGATTTCGGCAAGCTTGGCGAAGAACTCCCGCCAGCTCGCGTCGACCGCCATGGGGTCCTCGAGATAGCGGGCGTAAAGCTCCGCGATAAAAGCCGAATTGGCTCCGGTCAGAAAGCTGTCCTGGTCGCTGCGCGGCATTGTGCGATTCCGATTGCCCCTGCCGGGACGGACGGCAACAAGCGCCATTCCGGGAATAGCGGGCTAGGCTAAAGATTGGTACGACGGGTCCGCATACCTAGCCCGGAAAGGTTGCGCCGCCATGACCGCCCAGCCTCGCGCAGGGAAGCCATGCAATCGGCGCGCCAATCAGCCCTTGGCGGATTCGGCCTGAATCTTCTTGGCGACCTCGACCAGGCCGCGGACCGAAGCGACGGATTTGTCGAAGGCGGCCTTCTCGTCCGGAGCGAGGCTGATCTCGACGATGCGTTCGACCCCCTTGGCGCCGATCACCACGGGGACGCCGACATAGAGGTCCTTGACCCCGTATTGGCCGGTGAGCCAGGCGGCGCAAGGCAGGACGCGCTTCTTGTCGCGGAGATAGGCTTCCGCCATGGCGATCGCCGCCGCCGCCGGGGCATAGAAGGCCGAGCCGGTCTTGAGCAGATTGACGATCTCGCCGCCGCCGTCGCGGGTGCGCTTGACGATCTGGTCGAGCCGGTCATTGGTGGTCCAGCCCATTTTGACGAGGTCGGGCAACGGAATGCCTGCGACGGTCGAATAGCGCACCAGCGGCACCATGCTGTCGCCATGCCCGCCCAGCACGAAGGCGGTCACGTCCTCGACGGAAACGCCCAATTCCTCGGCAAGGAAGTAGCGGAAGCGTGCGCTATCGAGCACGCCGGCCATGCCGACGACGCGGGCATGCGGCAGGCCGGTCGCCTCGCGCATCACCGCCACCATGACGTCGAGCGGATTGGTGATGGTGATGACGAAGGCGCCGGGCGCATGCTGCTTGATCGCGGCGCCGACCTGGACCACCACCTTGGCGTTGATGCCGATGAGATCGTCGCGGCTCATGCCCGGCTTGCGCGGCACGCCGGCGGTGACGATCACCACATCGGCGCCGGCAATGGCGGCATAATCGTTGGCGCCGGAGAAGCGCGCGTCATAGCCTTCGACCGGCGCGGCCTCGGCGAGATCGAGCGCCTTGCCCTGCGGGATGCCTTCGATGACGTCGCAGAGCACGACATCGCCGAGCTCCTTCAAGCCGATCAACAGTGCGAGCGTGCCGCCGATCTGGCCGGCTCCGATGAGCGCGATCTTCTTGCGTGCCATCAATGACCTCTTGCGGTGACGAGGAGCGATTTGGTCGATCGGGCGCGGGCCAAGCTCGCGCGCGAGCCGGCGCCTCTTACCGCGATTTCACCGGCCGGGCAAGGCCGGATCAGTCGATCACCGCAATCGCATTGATCTCGACCAGGCACCGCGGATCGGTGGCGAGCCGCACCACCTGCACCGTGGTCGTCGTGGGCTTGGCGCCGCCGAAGAATTCGGCCCAGACACGGTTGAGCGCGTCCTGGTCGGTGAGGTCGGTCACGAAGCGGTCGGCGGTGACGACATCGGCGAAAGTCGCGCCGACCGCCTCGAGCCCGCGCTGGAGATTCTGCAGCGCCGCCCGGGCCTGGCCCGCCATATCGCGCGGCATGGCGTCGAATTCCTCCGGACGGTGCGGATGGTGATGATAGACCGGCGCAGCGGTGACGCCGGCGAGATAGACAGTCGTGCCGCCCCGCACCTTGATCGCGGGGGCATAGGGCATCCACAAGTCCGGCGCATCGGGCCAATGCACATGCTCGATCGTCTTCGACATTTCACGATCCTCCGCAGCTCTGATGCCGCCGGCGCTGTTCTCGCCTCAACCGGAGCGCCGCACCATCGCTCCGGTCGCCGCATCGGCGGGGAAGTTGGACCAGGGCGTGCGCGCCGCGACGACGCGGTTGCGCAGCACGCCGATCTTCTCGGCCTCCAACTCGACGATGTCGCCGGCGACGATCTTCTTTTCGCCCGCAAAGGTGCCGAGCGAGATCACGTCGCCGGCCTGCATCGGCGTGTAATCCGAGCAATAGGCCAGGACCTCGTAGGGATCGAAGATCATCTGCGCGGTGTTGCCGCGGCGCGTGACCTTGCCGTTGATGCGCACCTCCATGGCGAGGGCGCGCGCGTCGGGAAGCTCCTGCCGCGTCACGATCCACGGCCCCATCGGGCAGAAACTCGCGAAATTCTTGGCATAGGAATAGGGCTGGCCCATCTGCAGCCGCTCGCGCTGGCGATCGCGCGCCGAGACATCGTTGCAGATCGTATAGCCGAAGATGAATTCCCGCGCCTCGGACGGGCGGATGTGGCGGCAGTCGCGACCGACCACCAGCGCCAACTCGTGCTCCTCGTCGACTCTTTGCGGGAAAGGCGGCAGCTCGATCTCGCCTTCATGCGGCAGCAGGTTGCAGGCATATTTCGCGAAGACGATCGGCTCTTCGTAGAATTTGAGGTTGGTCTCCGCGATGTGCTCGCGGTAATTGAGCGCGAGCGCGAGGATTTTCGGCGGGTCGGGGATCGGCGGCAGAAATTTCGGCGCGGCGACGAGATGGTCCTTGAGCGTGCCGTCCCGCCGGAGCCGCTCGATGCTCTCGCCGCCGGCGGCGTCGATATCGTATGCGGACCGGATGATCCCGAGCATCGAATCGGCATCGTAAAGCCCGGGATGGGTGATGCGCAGCGCCGAGGTGAGATCGAGAATGCCCTCGGCGACCGCCGCCCCGACGCGCGCGCCGCCCTGAGCGGCGAAAGTAAGCAGCTTCATGCTTGACGCCTCATTCCGTTGCGGCCGCGTTCGCCCGGCCGCTCCCTCGTCCCGGGCGCGAGTATACAATTTCACTGGGCGCCCTTCTCGACATATCATAGGGCTTCGGACCAGCGGGCTCGATCGAGACAGGCCATGACCGACGCGACGTTTTGGTGGGAACAGGCGGAGAAGTTCAGGGAGCGGGCGCAAGCGAGCACGGATCCGGGTCTCCGTGACGAGCTTCTCGAACTGGCCGCCGTCTGCGACGAAGTCGCGGCGAAAATCGAGGAACGCGGGGCCAGCGGCTGAGAATTGTCGTTCGCCCCGCGCGCCGCTACGCTGCGCCACAGAACCGGACGCCGTCAGGGAGGGTCGGACCGATGGCAAAAACCGCGAGGCTCGTTTCAGCGATCCCCGTTGCGGAGCGGATCATCGCCATCCGTGACCGCTGGCACACCAAGCACCATCCGTTCTTCCGCGTCTTCGCCGAGGGCAAGCTCCCCTTGAAGGCCTTGGGCCGTTACCAGGCGCTGCATTTCCATTATGTCTCGATGGCGCTGCCGAGCTTCGGCCTGCTCTATGCGCGCGCCTATCACATCGCCGAAATCCGCAAGATGGTCGCCGAGAACGTCGCCGAGGAAGAGGGGCTGAAGGCGATCCCGCGGCCCGGCCACGAACCGCACGACCACAACGAGTTGATCTTCCGCTTCTGCCGCGCCGCCGGGCTGAGCGACGCCGAAGTGCGTACCATGCCGATGCCGCCGGCCTGGTGGGCGCGCTCGCTGTTCTATTATCACACCACCGCGACGGAGCCCATTGGCGTGGTGCTGGCGATGCAGACGACGCAGGAAGGCCAGATGCCCGGGCTCATCGGCGAGGTGCTGCTGCCTGCCTTCGAGAAGCATTACGGCTTCAAGCGCAATGCGCGCGCGATCGAGTTCTTCACCGAGCACGACGCCGCCGATGTCGAGCACAGCCGCCGCCAGATCGAGCTCTGCGCCAGGCATCTCGACTCGCCCGCACTCGAGGCGCGGGCGCTCGAGGTGGCGGAGGTCGCATGCCGGCTGCGCTGGGCCTCGATCTCCGAGCTCTACCGCGAGGAAGTTCTGGGCGAGAAGGAGATTCTCCCGCCCGGATTCGCCTGACCGCCGGCGAAAAGTTGTTTCGTCGGATCTTGAAGCATAAGTCGTTGTCGGATCACAATATCTCATAGATGACTTGCAATATGGTAAATGAATCCTGAACGTATTCTATAGATAGACCGCATTTGATTTCGAATTGACTCAATAGTGTCTAAAATTTTATCCGATAGTCCTAGACATTTTCGGACGAAGTGAGCAAATTTGGTCCGACCAGTCGCGCCTTCCGCGACAGCTGCAAAAGGGCAATTTTCATGCACAAATTCGCTAGCCTTCTCCGCGACGAGTCGGGTGCGACCGCAATCGAATACGGTCTCATCGCCGCGCTCATCGCCGTGGCGATC
>DATNIY010000070.1:0-41396 GCA_035604195.1 Allostellaceae bacterium | reverse complement strand
CGCCGGCGCGGGCGTATTCGGCATAGCTCAGATTGACGCCCATCGCCCGGGCGCGCTCGGCCACGATCAGGTTGGCGACCGAGCCCCACAGCAGCAAGCCGCCCGACAGCGAGGACAATAGCGCCAACGCATAAAGCGCGCCCGCCGGCGGATTCGGCCAGATCTGCAACAGGAAGATCACCCAGGGCACGTTGCCGATGAGGTTGCTCATCAGCAGCGTCAGCGGCGTCAGCACCAGCAGCCGGTCGGGCGTGCCCAGCGCGGTGAGCACCGACCAGGGCAGCCCGGTATCGGCCAGCGCGCCGGTGACCGCGAACAGGCACACGAACAGCAGCAGCAGCGGCCAATCCACCGAGGATATCATGGCGCGGCTGGTGAATTTGCGATTGGACAGCAGCACCGCCGCGATCACCAGCGCGCCGATCTCGCGCGGCAGCGGCGTCAGGAACAGCGCCAGCAGCAACCCGAGCGCGATCAGGCCCTTGATGGTCTGGTTGCGGTCATGCGCGTGGCGCGGCACTTCGGCGCCCACGGCGCCTGCCAGGCTCGCCGCCACCTCGATGCGGTCGCGCCACAGATACCACACCACGCCGAACACCGAGGCCAACCCCACCAGCGCCGGCACCAGACAGACGCCGAGGAAGCTGTAGAAGTTGAGGTTGCCGGTCTGGCCGATCAGGATATTCTGCGGGTTGCCGATCAGCGTCGCCGACGAGCCGGCGTTGCTCGCTCCCACCAGCGCGATCAGGAAGGGCCGGGGATCGAGCCCGCGGCCTTGCGCGCCCGCGATCAGCAGCGGCGCCATGGCGAAGACCACGATGTCGTTGGCCAAGAGCGCCGACAGCGCGCCGCACACCGCCACGGTCAGCGCCAGCAGCGCCGTCGGGCTCTCGGATTTCTCCAGCATCCAGTCGCAGCAGATCTCGAAGAATCCGGATGCCACGAACTGGGCGGAAATGATCATCAGTCCGAACAGCAGCGCGATGGTCGTCATGTCGATATTGGCGCCGAGATCGTCGAGCGTCGCCTGGCCGCTGGCGAGCAGCGCGATCACGCCCAGGAGCGCGATGCCGGTGCGGTCGACCTGGAGCCACGGCAGCCGCCCGGCGACCATGCCGACATAGACGGCGAGACAGACGGTGGTGATGATCAGGACGTGCATGGCGGGTCTAGCGCGGCGCCTTGAGCTTGAAATAGGCGAACGCCACCATGCGCAGCAGCAACCAGCCATGGCGGAAACGCGAGATCTGGGTCATGCCGTAGCTGCGCGCGGCATAGCGGATCGGCACCTCGATGATCTTGAGCGAGAGCTTGCTCGCGCCGAAGATCAGGTCGAAATCGCCGAACGGGTCGAATTCGCCGAAATAGGCGCGCCCCTCCGCGATGCGCCGGTAATGCCGCTGGCTCAGCGCCTTGGTGCCGCACAGCGTGTCGGTGAAGCGCTGGTTCAAGAGCCAGGAAAACAGAAAGGAGAAAATATGGTTGGCGATGCGGTTCAAGAGCCGCATCGCGTCGCGTTCGAGCGGATAGACCAGCCGCGTGCCGTTGACGAATTCGCCCTTGCCCGACAGGAGCGCCAGGTAGAATTTCGGCAGCTCCTCGGGCGGCATGGTCATGTCGGCGTCGAGGATCAAAAGCGCCTCGCCCTTGGCTTCGGCAAAGCCCTTCCTGACCGCGTCGCCCTTGCCCTTGCCATCCTGGCGCAAGCGCTTGATGTCGCGCTGCGGATTGGCCGCCATGACGCGCTCGATCTCCTCCCAGGTCCCGTCCTTGCTGCCGCCCTCGACGAACAGGATTTCGAGATCGCGGCAGAACGCCGGAATGCGCGCGACGATGTCGGCGATGTTGCCGCGCTCGTTGCGGCACGGCACCACCACCGAAGCCGAAAGATCGCTTTCGGCGGCAAAGCGCATCGGCCGCGCCACCAGGTAGTTGCGCAAACACAGCCGGCGGATGAGCGGCAAGGTCGCGATGAAGCGGTTGACCACCGGCCCGACGCCGAAGAGGTGCTTGGGCAAAAGCTGGCGCCATTCCTCGCGCACCGGCTGGTAATCGGCCAGCATGAGCAGATTGGCGATGTCGGCGGGGCGCAGCCAGTTCATCAGCGGCTCGGGCATGCGCGCCTCCAGCCGCTCGGCCAGGCGCAGACCCGGCTCCCACAGATAATTGTGATAGGCCACCACCAGCCTTGTGTCGCGGTGGCACAGGCGATGGAGGCTCGCCAGCGTCGCCTGGCAATCGTCCAGCATGCCGATGGTGTCGGCCATGACGATGACGTCGAACGGCCCGCCCAGATTGTTCACGAAATCCGGGTCCTCGATGTCGCCTTCGGCGAATTCGAGATCGGGGTGCGCCGCGCGCGCGACCTCGACCATGCGCGAAGACAGATCGACGCCCAGGCCGCGCGCGGGCTTCAACGCGGCCAGCAGCGCGCCGCTGCCACAACCGATCTCCAACACCCTCAAGCCCTCGGGGATGAGGAAGCGCAGGAAGCGCTGGTCGTCCTCGTGGAAGTAGCGGTTTTTGGCGATGAACTCGTCGCGCCGCGGCGCCCAGCGGTCATAGAGCGAACGCAGCTTGGTCTTGCGGGCGGAAAGCGGCCGCGGTGCGGCGGTGGGAGATGCTTCTTCGGACATCGGATTTGTGGAGCGAGATATACGCGGAATCGCACTTCCTTGGCCAGATGGCACTGTCCCCATGCTATAGAGGCGCGATCATGTCCGAGGCCGAATCCAAGGCGCTTTCGCCCGTAACACCCCCCTATCTCGCCCAATTGAACGAGGCGCAGCGCCGCGCGGTCGACGCCGTCGAGGGCCCGGTACTGGTCCTGGCCGGCGCCGGCACCGGCAAGACCCGCGTCCTCACCACGCGACTCGCCCATATCCTCGCGAGTCGCAAGGCCTGGCCGTCGCAGATCCTGGCCGTCACCTTCACCAACAAGGCGGCGTTCGAGATGCGCGAGCGGCTCGGGCGCATGATCGGCCAGGTCGCCGAAGGCCTGTGGCTCGGGACCTTCCATTCCGTCGCCGCGCGCATCCTGCGCCGCCACGCCGAGGCGGTGGGCTTGAAGCCCAATTTCACCATCCTCGACAGCGACGACCAGCTGCGTCTTGTCAAACAGATTGCTGCATTGGAAGGCGTCGACGACAAGCGCTGGCCGGCGCGCGCCATCCTGGCGGTGATCGAGCGCTGGAAGGATCGGGGATTGACCCCCGACAAGGTCTCGGGCGCCGAAGCGGGCGAACTCGCCGAAGGCCGCATGGAAAAGCTCTACCGGCTCTATCAGGAGAGGCTCCAGACCGTGAACGCCGCCGATTTCGGCGATCTGCTGCTGCACAATCTCACCATCTTCCAGTCCCGGCCCGAGATCCTGGCCGATTACCAGGAGCGTTTCCGCTACATCCTGGTCGACGAATACCAGGACACCAATGTCGCGCAATATCTCTGGTTGCGGCTGCTGGCCCAGAAACACAAGAACCTGTGCTGCGTCGGCGACGACGACCAGTCGATCTATTCCTGGCGTGGCGCCGAGATCGGCAACATCCTGCGCTTCGAGAAGGATTTCCCCGGCGCGCAGATCGTCCGGCTGGAGCAGAATTACCGCTCGACGCCGCATATCCTGGCCGCCGCCTCGGCGCTGATCGCGTGCAACGAGGGGCGGCTGGGCAAGACGCTGTGGACCGAGGCGAACGAGGGCGAGCGCGTGTTGCTGCGCGGCGTCTGGGACGGCGAGGAGGAGGCGCGCTGGGTCGGCGAGGAGATCGAGGCGCAACAGCGCAAGGGAGAAAGTCTTTCCCAGATGGCCATTCTCGTCCGCGCCGGCTTCCAGACCCGCGAATTCGAGGAACGTTTCATCAAGCTGGGCTTGCCTTACCGCGTCATCGGCGGCCCGCGCTTCTACGAGCGCCAGGAAATCCGCGACGCGTTGGCCTATCTGCGCATCATCCACCAGCCGGGCGACGATCTCGCCTTCGAGCGCATCATCAACACGCCGCGCCGCGGCATCGGCACCCAAAGCCTGCAATCGATCCACCAATTGGCGCGGGCCGAGCGCCTGCCGCTCGCCGAGGCGGCGCACAAGCTGGTCGAGACCGACGAGCTGAAGCCGGCCGCGCGCAAGGCGATCGGCGGGTTCCTCCAGGACATCGCGCGCTGGCGCGGCCAGGCGCAAACCGCCTCGCATGTCGATCTGGCGCAGACCGTGCTCGACGAATCGGGATACACCGCGATGTGGCAGGCCGACAAATCGGCCGACGCGCCGGGCAGGCTCGAGAACTTGAAGGAGCTGATCGCGGCCTTGGCCGAGTTCGAGACCCTCGAGGGGTTCCTCGATCACGTCAGCCTGGTGATGGAAAACACCGCCCAGACCGGCGGCGAGATGGCGAATTTGATGACGCTGCACGGCGCCAAGGGGCTGGAATTCGACATCGTGTTCCTGCCGGGCTGGGAGGAGGGGCTGTTCCCCAACCAGCGTTCGCTCGACGAGCTCGGCCAGAAGGGGCTGGAGGAAGAACGGCGCCTGGCCTATGTCGGGCTCACCCGCGCGCGCCGCCGCGCCTATATCTCCTTCGCCGTCAACCGCCGCATCCACGGCCAGTGGCAGACCACCATGCCCTCGCGCTTCATCGCCGAACTGCCCGAGGCGCATGTGGAGAGCCAGAGCGAGCCAGGGCTGTTTCCGCGCGCCCCCGGCGTCAAGGGCTCCGGCCGGGACGAGGAGCCGGATGACGGCGATTGGCGGCCGACGCGGCTGCTGCGCCGCCGGCCCGAAGCGGCGCGCCTCGCGCTGGCCGAGCGCGACGCGCCCGCCCATTCCGTCGCGCGCTCGCCCGGCGGGCTCGGCCCGGGCGACCGCATCTTCCACCGCAAATTTGGCTATGGCGTGGTGCGCGCGGCCGATGGCGGCAAGCTGTCGATCGCCTTCGACAAGGCGGGCGACAAGATGGTGATCGAAAGCTTCGTGGAGAAGGCGTGACGGACCCCGCCCCCGCCGCGGAGCGGCAAAAGAACGATATGGAGCAGCCATCCAAAGGTCTATGGCAAATCGTCGTCGAAGCGCCTGACGCCGATGCGGCCGAGGCGGTGATCGCCGCGCTGGACAATACGGGCGGCGCGGTCAGCGCCTTCGAATCCTCGCCCGGCGGCTCCTGGCGCGTCGACGCGCTCACGACGGTTACGCCCGACCGGGGGCTGATCGAGACCCGGCTGGCGCTCGCTTGGAGCGGGCTTCAGGGATCGCCGCCGGAACCGGCCTTCGCGCGCGTCGCGCCCCAGGACTGGCTCAAGGCCAATCAGGCGAGCTTCCCGCCCATCCAGGTGGGCCGGTTTTTCATTCACGGCTCGCATTTCAAGGGACCGGTTCCGGCGGGGTCCCTGGCGCTGAAAATCGACGCCGCCACCGCCTTCGGCACCGGCGAACACGGCTCGACCCAGGGCTGCCTGTTGGCGCTCGATCTTTTGGCGCGGCGCTTTCGGCCCCGGCGCGTGCTCGATTTGGGCACCGGCACCGGCGTGCTGGCGCTGGCTTCGGCCAAGCTTTGGCGGCGCCCGGTCTCGGCTTTCGACATCGACGCCGAAGCGGTTCGGGTATCCGCCTGGAACGCCCGGGCCAATGGCGTGGCGAATCTCGTCAAGGTCCAACGCGCCCCGGGCTATCGCCACCGCGATCTCTGGCGGGCCGCGCCTTACGATCTGATCCTGGCCAATATCCTGGCGCGGCCTTTGGCGAAAATGGCGCGCGACCTGGCGCGCGCGCTCGCGCCCCGCGGCGTGGCGGTGCTGGCCGGGCTCCTGCCCCGGCAGGAATCCTTGGTGCTGTCGGCCCACCGCGCGCATGGGCTCCGTCTGGCCGCGCGTTGCGACGTGGCCGGCTGGCTGTGCCTGGTGCTGGCGCGCTCGCCCCAACGTTCCTTCAACCGTCCAATCAACCTTTACAGCGGAAATCCATGACCCTCATCCAAGCGCTGATCACCGCCATCCTTCAGGGCGTCACCGAACTCTTCCCGGTGTCGAGCCTGGGCCACGCCGTCGTGCTGCCCAGCCTGTTCGGCTGGCATATCGACCAGCATTCGCCCCAATTCCTGCCCTTCCTGGTGGTGCTGCATCTGGGCACGGCGGCGGCGCTGCTGCTTTATTTCTGGCGCGACTGGATCGGGCTGGCGCTGGCGATGCTGTTCATCGGCCCGCGCGATGAGCGCCGTTCGCGCCAGAAGCTGCTGGTCCAGATCGTCGTCGCCACCATCCCGGCGGTGATCCTGGGCTTCGCGCTGGAGAAATTCTTCCGCAACCTGTTCGGCGCGCCGGTGGCGGCGGCGGCGTTCCTGATCCTGAACGGCTGCCTGCTGTTCTTCGGCGAGCGCATGCGGCAACAGGGCGGCTACCGCCGGCTCGACACCATGCGCTGGCTCGACGCGCTGATCATCGGGATCTGGCAATCGACCGCGCTCATCCCCGGCATCTCGCGTTCGGGCGCGACCATGGTGGGTGGGCTGCTGCGCGGATTCCACCACGAGGACGCGGCGCATTTCTCGTTCCTGATCGCGACGCCGGTGATCCTGGGCGCCACCGTGCTGGAAGTGCCCCACCTTCTGCATGAGGGCGGCAGCTTCGGCCCGGTGGCGTGGATCGCAGGCGCCGTGGCCGGCATCACCGCCTGGCTCAGCGTCGCCTTCCTGATGCACTACTTCAAACGCCACGATTTCGAGGCGCTCGATCCCTTCGCCTGGTATTGCTGGACCTTCGGCGCGATCGCGCTCGGGCTGCTGCTGTTCGTGCTCTAGACCGCCTTAGCGCAGGCGAGACTTCTTTGAATTAAACGACGTGGTCGGGCTCGAGCGGGCATTCCTGCTCGCCGGTCTCGACCTGGAAGGTGGCGTGGCCGATGGCGAAACGCTCGTCGAGTTCGGCCGAAAACCGCGCCAAGGCTGCGTCGCCGGGGTGGCCTTGGGGCATGACCAAGTGGGCGGTCAACGCGGTCTCGGTCGTGCTCATCGGCCAGATGTGCAGATCGTGCACCGCCGTCACGCCGCTCATGCGCTTCAGATGATCGCGTACTTGGCGCGGGTCGATGCCGTGCGGCACGGCGTCGAGCGCCATCTCGAGCGCGCGGCGCAACAGGCTCCAGGTGCCGAGGACGATGATGATGGAGACCACCAGGCTCATCGCTGGGTCGAGCCACAGCCAGCCGGTGGCGAGGATCAACGCGCCCGAAACCGCCACGCCCAAGCTCACCCCGGCGTCGCCCAGGGCATGGGCCATGGCGCTGGCCACGTTCAAATCCTTGTGCTCGCCGCGGAACAGCACGAGCGCGGTGAGCCCGTTGATCGCGACGCCCAGCGACGCGACCCAGATCACGATCATGCCGGATACGGGCTGCGCCGATATCAGCCGCTCGATCGCCTCGACCGAGATCGCGCCCACCGCGATCAGCAGGATGATGGAATTGAGCAAGGCCGCGAGGATGGAGGAGCCGCCGAGGCCGTAGGTGAAACGGTGGGTCGGCTCGCGCCGGCCGAGCCGGTACGCGCCCCAGGCGGCGGCTAGCCCCATCATGTCGCCGAAATTATGCCCGGCATCGGCCAACAGCGCCATGGAATGGCCGATCAGGCCGTAGGCCAGCTCCACCAGCACGAAGACGAAATTGAGCGCGAGGGCGAAGGCGAAGACGCGGCCCTGGCCCGAATGGTGGGCATGCCCGGTCTGGGCGTGGCGGTGATGCGGATGGTGGTGGCCGTGATCGTGATCGCTCTGCATCACCCTCAGTTTGCGCCAAAAGCAGGCGCAAATCGAGGGCGGCAAAATCTTAGAGGGGCCGCGATCTACCGCTTAGTGGGCGTGGGAGTGACGGTTCGCCTTGGTCCAGGCCGGCACGCGCGAGCCGCGCGGCTGACTCAGGACGTAGGGGATTTCCGACCGGGTGATGCCGATATCGGCGAGCGAGCGGTCGTCAAGCTGCGCGAGCTCGGCATAGGCCTGTTGCCGGCGGCGCCACGCGGCGAACATCTCGCCGAGGCGGTTGAACGCGCGGATCAGAAGGGTCGTCATGGCCGTTTTTCCTTTTTTTGAACGGCATACTGCACTGCACAAAAGGTAATCCTTATTGCCTGATATTGCAGTGGCGAATAAAACAATCCTGGCATACCAGGGACGCATGTCCGCGGGCATGCGTCTGTAATATTGTTATATCAATGTCTTAATATGAATTAATTAACATCTATTTACTGTTGATCCGAGGCCTGGCGCCGCAGCCCTGCGTTGAAAGCAAAGTCGATGCGGGCGAAAGCGGGCATCGCCAAGCTTTGCTATTCTCCCGCTCATGGAAGGACATTCGGGCGGCGGCGCGGAAAAGCTGGCGCGGCTGCGCGCCGAGCTGGCGCGGCAGGGCGCGCAGGGTTTCATCGTGCCGCGCGCCGACGAGCATCAGGGCGAATACGTTCCGGCGCGCGCGCAAAGGCTCGCCTGGCTCACCGGCTTCACCGGTTCGGCCGGCATCGCCGCCGTGCTCGAAGACAAGGCAGCGCTCTTCACCGACGGCCGCTACACGCTCCAGGGGCGCGCCCAGGTGGATGGAAGTCTCTACGAGCTGCGCCACATGATCGAGGCGCCGCCGGCCGAGTGGCTGGCAGCCTCGCTCGGTCGCGGCGCGGCGCTCGGCTACGATCCCTGGCTCCACACCCCCGGCGAGGTCGAGCGCTATGCCGCCGCCGCCGAGCGCGCCGGTGCGCGCTTGCAGGCGCTGGCGCAAAACCCGATCGACGCGATCTGGACCGACCGGCCGCCGGCGCCGCTCGCGCCGGTAGTGCCGCATCCGCTGTGCTTCGCCGGCAAGAGCGCCGCGGAGAAGCGCCAGGAGATCGCGGCGGCGCTCGCTAAGGAGGGCGTCGATGCGGCGGTGCTCACCGCGCCCGATTCGATCGCCTGGCTGCTCAACATCCGCGGCGGCGACGTATCGCACACGCCGTTGCCGCTGAGCTTCGCCATCCTCCGCTGCGATGCCACGGTCGATCTCTTCATTGACCGGCGCAAGCTCGCACCCGGCCTCGCGGTGCATCTGGGCGCGGCGGTGCGGCCGAGCGATCCGCAGTCCCTGGGCGCGGCGCTCGACCGGCTGGGGGCGGAAGGCGCACGCGTCCAAGCCGATCCCGCCGCATCGGCTGCCTGGGTGTTCGATCGCCTAGCTGCAAGCGGCGCCAGGATCCGCCGCACCGTCGATCCGTGCCAACTCCCCAAGGCGTGCAAGAATTCGGTTGAACTCGACGGCGCACGGGCCGCCCACCGGCGCGATGGAGCGGCGCTGACGCGGTTCCTCGCTTGGCTTGCCGTGACGGCGCCCGCAGGCGGGCTGACCGAGATCGCGGCCGCGGACCGGCTCGAGGAATTACGCCGCGGCGGCGAAAACTTCCGCGATCTGAGCTTTCCCACCATCTCCGGTGCCGGCGCGAACGGCGCGATCGTGCATTACCACGCGACGCAAGAGAGCGAGCGACGCCTCGAGCCCGGGACGCTTTATCTCGTCGATTCCGGCGCCCAATATCTCGACGGCACCACCGACGTGACGCGCACCGTGGCGATCGGCGCGCCCAGCGCGGAAATGCGCGACCGCTTCACCCGCGTGCTCAAGGGGCACATTGCGCTCGCGCTCTGCCGCTTTCCCAAGGGCACGACCGGCTCGCAGCTCGACGCGCTGGCGCGGCAGGCGCTGTGGGACACTGGGCTCGATTACGATCACGGCACCGGGCACGGCGTCGGCAGCTATTTGGGCGTGCACGAAGGCCCGCAGCGCATCTCCAAGCTGCCGAACACCCAGGCGCTGATGCCGGGCATGATCGTCTCGAACGAGCCCGGCTATTACAGGACCGGCGCCTTCGGCATCCGCATCGAGAACCTCGTGATCGTGACGGAGCAAGCCGCGCCCGCCGGCGCCGAACGCGACCTTCTGGGCTTCGAGACCTTGACCTTGGCGCCGATCGACCGCGCGCTCATCGAACCCAAGCTGCTGGATGGGCGCGAGATCGCCTGGCTCGACGCCTATCACGCGCGGGTCGCGAGCGAACTCGCGCCGCTCGTCGATGACGTCACGGCAGCCTGGCTCACCGCTGCGACGCGGCCCTTGAGCCAAGGCTAGGCCGAAAAAACCGGGCTGTGCTAGCATCACGGATGCGCGGGAGGACAATGCCATGATCGACTTGCACGACATCCGCTATTTGCGCATCGGCACGGCCGACCTCGAAGGCGCGATCCACTTCGCCACCGCGATGGTCGGCCTCCAGCTCGTCGCGCGCGAGGGCAAGGCCGCCTATTTCCGCAGCGACAAGGTCGAGATCCGCGGCGATACGCGCGACCATACGCTGGTCTATTTCGAGGGCGATCCGAGCGACCACACCATCGGCTTCGATCTCAAGGATCATGCCGACCTCGACGCGGTCGGCGCCGCGCTGGAGAAGGCGGGCCACCCGGCGTGCTCGGGCACAAAGGAGGAATGCGAGCTGCGCCGCGTCAAGGCGTTCATCGCCACCACCGACCCGAGCGGCAACAAGATCGAGATTGTGACGCGGCCCTATCACAGCGGCCTGCGCTACTTCCCGGCGCGCGACGCCGGCATCACCCATTTCAGCCATATCGGCTTGAAGACGACGAACCCGCAGCGCGATGAGACCTTCTGGACCAAGCTCTACAACGCGCGGGTCTCGGACTGGATCGGCGACTCGCCGCTCCTGCGCATCGCCACGGCGCATCATTCGCTCGCGCTCTTTCCGTCGCCCGTGCCGGGGGTCCAGCACATCAACCATCAGGTCGAGGATGTCGACGATCTCATGCGCTCCTGGTACTTCTTCAAAGAGAAGGGCGTGAAGATCCTCTTCGGTCCCGGCCGCCATCCGCTGTCGACGGCGGTCATGCTCTATTTCCAGGGGCATGAGGGGCTGGTTTACGAGTATTCGGTCGGGGTGAAGGACATCATGCCGGAGGAGGAGGCGACCTACCGGCCGCGCCAGTTTCCCTTCGAGCCCGCGACCTTCTGCATGTGGGGTGCCTTGCCCGAATTCGACGGCATGGCGCCGCGGGCAAAGCCGGCAGCGCGGGCCCTCAAAGCGGTGGGCTGACCATGATCGACCTCCACGACATCCGTTATGTCCGGCTGGGTACGCCGGACCTCGAAGCCGCGATCGCCTTCGCCACCGAGATCGTCGGCCTGCAGCTCGTCGCGCGCGAAGGCAAGGCCGCCTATTTCCGCAGCGACAAGGTCAAGGTGCGCGGCGACACGCGCGACCATACGCTGGTCTATTTCGAAGGCGATCCCAAAGACCACGCGATCGGCTTCGAGCTCAAGGACCCGGCGGCACTCGATCATGTCGGCGCCGAGCTCGAGCGGGCGGGATATCCCGTCCGCCTCGGCACGAAAGAAGAGAGCGAGCAGCGCCGCGTCATGGCGTTCATCGCCTCGCGCGACCCCAGCGGCAATGCGATCGAGATCGTGGCGCGGCCCTTCCACAGCGGCGTGCGCTATTTCCCGGCGCGCGACGCCGGCATCACCCATTTCAGCCATATCGGGCTCTACTCGACGGACGCCCGGCGCGACGAGACGTTCTGGACCACGATCTGCAACGCGCGCGTCTCGGATTGGCTTGGCGATTCGCCGTTCCTGCGCATTCACACCGTGCATCATTCGGTCGTGCTCTTCCCGGCAACGCGGACGGGCGTGCAGCACATCAACCACCAGGTCGAGGATGTCGACGACGTGATGCGGTCCTATTATTTCCTGCGGGAGAAGGGGTTGAAGATCGTCTATGGCCCCGGGCGCCACCCGATCTCGACGGCGATCATGGTCTATTTCGAGGGGCCGGACGGGATGGTCTACGAGTATTCCGTCGGCGTGAAGCACATTTTGCCGGAGGAAGAAGCGACGCACCGGCCGCGGCAGTTTTCGACCGATCCTTGGAACGGCGACATGTGGGGCTCGCGCGGCAGCATCATCGGCACGCCCGACGCCACGCGCGCGCCGGTGCGCATGGTGGTTTAGTCTAACCGCCGCGCGCGAGTTTCAGCCAGTCCTCTTCGCTGAGCGTCTTGACGCCCAGAGATTTGGCCTTGTCGGCCTTCGATCCCGCTTCCGCGCCGATAACGACATAGTCGGTCTTGCCCGAGACGCTCGAGCTGACGGTGGCGCCCAGCGCCTCGGCGCGGCTCTTCGCCTCCGAGCGCGACATCGATGCGAGCGTTCCCGTGAAGACGATGGTCTTGCCCGAGAGCGGCGTGTGCGCCGCAATCTCCGCCGCGTAGTCGGTGATGCGGATTTCGTGGCGCAGATCCTCGAGCACGGCGCGGTTGTGCGGCTCGGCGAAGAAGCCGACGATATCGGCGGCGGTATCCTCGCCGATGCCGTGGATGTCGTTCAGTTCGCGCCAGGCTTCGCTGTCGTGATCGGCCGCCTCGGTCATCGCGTGGCTCCAGCGCGCGAAGGAGCGGTAGTGGCGCGCCAAGAGCTTCGCCGTCGCCTGGCCCACCTGCGGGATGCCCAGCGCGTAGATGAAGCGGTCGAGCGTAATGCTGCGCCGCGCGTTGATCGCCTCGATCAGCTTCGCCGCGCTCGTTTCGCCCCAGCCCTCGCGCGCGGCGATGTCGCTCGCCTTGAGGCGGAAGATGTCGCCGGGCTGCTTGATGAGTTTGTCTTCCCAGAATTCGGTCACGTGCTTCTCGCCCAAGCCCTCGATGTCGAAGGCGTCGCGCGAGACGAAATGTTTGAGGCGCTCGACCGCCTGGGCCGGGCAGATGAGCCCGCCGGTGCAGCGCCACGCCGCTTCGCCCTCCTCGCGCACGGCGAGGCTGCCGCATTCCGGGCATTTGTGCGGGAAGACGTAAGCGCGGCTGTGCGCGGGGCGGCGCTCCTTCACCACGCTCACCACCTGCGGGATGACGTCGCCGGCGCGCTGGACGATGACGGTGTCGCCCGCGCGGATGTCCTTGCGCTTGATCTCGTCCTCGTTGTGGAGCGTCGCGTGCTGCACCACCACGCCGCCCACGGTGATGGGTTCGAGGTCGGCGACCGGCGTCAAGGTGCCCTGGCGGCCGACCTGGATGCGGATCTGCTTGATTACGGTCTGCGCTTGCTGCGCCGGGAATTTGTGCGCGAGCGCCCAGCGCGGCGCGCGGCTGACGAAGCCCAAGCGCTCCTCGAGGTCGAGGTCGTTCACCTTGTAGACGACGCCGTCGATGTCATAGGGCAGGCTCGCGCGCCTTGCCGCCATGTCGCGATGGAAGGCAAGCACCTTCTCGACGCCGTGACAGAGGCGCGATAGCGGGTTGGTTGTGAAGCCCCATTGGCCGAAATGCTTCAGCGCCTCCTCATGCGTCTTGGCAAAAGGGTGACTCGCCTCGCCCCAGGCATAGGCGAAGAAGCGGAGCGGGCGCGATGCGGTGATGCTGGGATCGAGCTGGCGCACCGATCCGGCGGCGGCATTGCGCGGATTGGCGAAGACCGGCTCGCCCGCCTTCTCGCGCTCCTGGTTGAGGGCGAAGAAGCCCGGCCGCTCCATGTAGACCTCGCCGCGCACCTCGATGGCGTCGGGCCAGAAGCGGCCCTTGAGCCGCTTCGGCACCGTGTCGAGCGTCCTTAAATTGGCTGTGATGTCCTCGCCGGTGATGCCGTCGCCGCGCGTGGCGCCGAGCACGAGTTCGCCCCGCGCGTAGCGGATCGAGGCCGAGAGCCCGTCGATCTTGGGCTCGGCCATCACCGCGATCGTCGCCTCGTCGACGCGGGCCACATCCTCGGGCGCGCGGAAAAACCTGCGGATGCCCTGGAAGAAGCCGCGAACGTCGTCCTCGTCGAACGCATTCTCGAGCGACAGCATCGGCCGCGGGTGACGGACCTTCGCGAAGCCCGCGGACGGGGCGGCTCCGATGCGGCGGGACGGGCTGTCCGGGCGGACGAGATCGGGAAAGCGCGCTTCGATCGCTGCGTTGCGCCGGCGCAGCTCATCGTATTCCGCGTCGGAGATTTCGGGTGCGTCCTTCTCGTAATAGAGGCGGTCGTGATGGGCGATGGTCGCGGCGAGCTGCGCCAATTCCGCCTTCGCCTCGGCCTCGCCGAGGTCCTTGACCGCTGGCTTTGCCGCCGCGCGGCTCACGGCCGCGCTCCCGCCATCAGGCTCGCGGCGGCGGCGCGCGCCTCGGCGGTGATGGCGCTGCCCGAGAGCATGCGCGCGATCTCCTCGCGCCGGGCGCCGTCATCGAGCTCCTCGACCGCGGTGCGGGCGCGCGAAGCGGCCTGCTGCTTCTGCACCCGCCAATGGTGGGTCCCGCGCGCCGCCACCTGCGGCGAATGCGTCACCACCAGGACCTGCCGCTCCTGGGCCAGGCGATGGAGGCGCTCGCCGACGGCCGCCGCGACGGCGCCGCTGATGCCGCTGTCGACCTCGTCGAAGACCAGAGTCGGCACGGCCGAGATGCGCGCCAGCACCACCTTGAGCGCCAGCATGAAGCGCGCGAGCTCGCCGCCCGAGGCGATCCGGGCGAGCGGCCCGGGCGGCGCGCCGGGGTTGGTTGCGACCTCGAAAAGGACGCGCTCGGCGCCGTGCTCGCCCCAGAGGGATTCGTCGAGCCGCGTGAGCGCCGTGGTGAAGCGCGCCTTGTCGAGCTTCAGCGGCTTCAATTCGCGCTGCACCGCCGCGTCGAGCGCGCGCGCGGCGCGCTGCCGCTCGCCACTCACCGCCTCTGCCGCGGCGACATAGGCCTGTCGCGCCTCGTGCTCGCGCCGCTGGAGCGCTCTGGCGCTCTCGCCGCCATCGTCGAGCGCCGCGATCTTGGCGGCGGTCGCAGCGCGCACGGCCGGCAGGGCGTCGATCGCAACGCCGTGCTTGCGCGCCAGCGTGCGCAGCGCGAAAAGCCGCTCCTCGAGCTTGTCGAGCGTCGCCTGATCCGAGCCCAGCGCGCGCGCCTGCGCCGCGATCTGATCGGCCGCCTCGCGCGTCTCGACGGCGGCGCGCTCGAGCGCTGCGAGCGCCGCATCGAGTCGGCCCGCGGCCTTGTCCTTCATCCGCTCGAGCTGGCGCGCGGCGGCGTGGAGCGCGCGCTCGCCGCCGCGCTCGCCGCCGAGCTCGGCGAGCGCCGCCGCCAACGCCTCGCCGAGCCGCTCGCGGTTCATGAGCAGCGTGCGCTCTTCCGCCAGGGCCGCTTCCTCGCCGGCCTGCGGCGCGAGCGCATCGAGTTCGGCGAGCGCGTGGCGCATGAAATCCTCTTCGGCGCGCGCCGCAGCGAGGGCCGCCTCGGCCGCGGCGCGCTCGGTCGCGATGCTGCGCCACGCCTGCCAGCGCGAGGCCAGTGCGTTGAGCGCCGCCGGGCGCACGCCGTAGGCATCGAGGGCGGCGCGATGCGTCGCCGCATCGAGCAGGCCGCGCTGCGCGAATTGGCCCTCGATCTCGACCAGCAGCTCGCCGACCTGTCGCAGGAGCTGGACGCTGGTCGGCTGGTCGTCGATGAAGGCGCGGCTGCGGCCGTCGGCATTGACGACGCGGCGCAGGACCAGAGTGTCGCCGTCGCCGGCAAGGCCGGCCTCGGCGAGCAGGCGGCGGGCGGGATGCGCCGGGTCAAGCGCGAATTCCGCGCTCGCCACCGCCTGCTCCGCGCCCGGCCGCACCAGCCCGCTCTCGGCGCGCACGCCGAGCGCAAGCCCGAGCGCGTCGAGCAGGATCGACTTGCCGGCGCCAGTCTCGCCGGTCAGCACGCACAGCCCCGGCCGGAAGGACAGATCCAGCCGGTCGATCAGCACCACGTCACGGATGGCGAGGCCAAGCAGCATCGGGAGCGCGACACACCTTGCGCGGGGAGGGCCCCTGTGCAGGAGACGCAAGATGATAGCGGCGGCGCGCCGGCGAGGCCAGCGCCGGGCGGGCGCGGCTCAGAAGATCGAGCCGACGACGCGGCCGACCCAGCTCCGCTCGCCGCCGGCGGTGCCTTGCGGTTGCTCTTTCCCGGTCACCAGGGCGTAGGCGTAGCCGTACCATTTGTTGCCGGGATAATTGTAGCCGAGCACCGCGGCCGTGTGCTCCGCCTCGTCGGTGAGGCCCAACGCCAGGTAGCACTCGACGAGCCGATGCAGCGCCTCCGGCACATGCGTCGTCGTCTGGTACTGATCGGCCACGGTCTTGAAACGGTTGACGGCGGCGAGATATTCGCCCTGGGCCTCGTACCAGCGGCCGATCTGCATTTCGCGGCCGGCGAGATGGTCGCGCGCCAGATCCATCTTGAGTCGAGCGTCGCGGGCATAGCGCGAGTCGGGAAAGCGCCGCACCACGTCGTCGAGCGCGTCGAGCGCCTGCTTGGTCGTCTTCTGGTCCCGGCTGACGTCGGCGATCTGAATGTAGTAATCGAGCGCCTTCAGATAATAGGCATAGGCGATGTCGCGGTGGCCGGGGTGGAGCTGGATGAAGCGGTCGGCGGCGATGATCGAATCATCGTACTTGCCGGCCTGGTAGAGGGCGAAGGCCGCCATGAGTTGCGCCTTGGTCGCCCAGACCGAATAGGGATGCTGCCGGTCGACCTCATCGAAGCTCTTCGACGCCGCCTGATAGTTTTCGTCGTAGAGCTGGTTCATCGCGGTGGTGTAGAGATCCTCGACCGGCTTCTCGACGTACTCATCCTTCTTCGAGGCGCAGGCCGCGAGCGCCAAGCCGCAGGCCAGCACCACCGCGCGGGCATAAAAGCTTCGTGGCATGGGCCGACAACCCCCCGTCAACCAAATCTGATGGCGGCGCCCTTTATAGCACCTGAGTCGCGACCCCGCGACTCCTCGGGAAGGCGTATTCGAAGACGCGAGAGCCGGGGGCTCAGGCGCGGGCGCGCTGCGGCATCGGCTCTTCCCAGGCCTCCTCCACCGCATCCGGCGCGGCGAGGGTCGTGAACCGCCAGGCCGACCGATCGGCGAAGAACTGCGCCAGCAGCTGGCGGTTCGTCGCGTGGCCCGAGCGCACGCCGCGGAAATGGCCGAGGAGCGGACCGCCGGCGAGATAAAGATCGCCCATCGCGTCAAGCACTTTATGCCGCACGAACTCGTCGCGATAGCGCAGCCCGTCGTGGTTGAGCACGCGGTCGCCGCTGATCACCACCGCATTGTCGAGCGAGCCGCCGAGGGCGAGGCCCGCGGCGCGCATGCGGTCGACCTCGTCCAAGAAGCCGAAGGTGCGCGCGCGGCTGATCTCGTTCTTGAAGCGGTCGGGATCGGGCGCGACCTCGATCTCCTGCCGGGTGATCGCGCAACTCGGGAACTCGATCGAAAAGCTCATGCGGAAGGTATCGTCGGGCGTCAGCGCCGCGCTCTTGCCGGGCGCGCCGACGGTTACCGGCTTCAGCACTTCAATGGCGCAACGCGGCGCGTCCTGTTCGACGATGCCGGCGCATTCGATGAGGAAAACGAAAGGCGCGGCGCTGCCGTCCATCACCGGCACCTCCGGCCCGTCGAGCTCGACCACGGCGTTGTCGATCTCCAGGCCGGCGAAGGCGGCCATCAAATGCTCGACCGTGCCGACGCAAACCCCGCCGCTGCCGAGCGTGGTCGAAAGGGAGGAGTCGACGATATTGCGCCACGAAGCCGGGATGATCGCCCCGCCCGCGTCGCTGCGCCGGAAGACGATGCCGCTATCGGCGGCGCTGGGATGGAGCGTCATGCCGACGCGTATGCCGGAGTGGAGGCCGACGCCGCGGCAATGAATCGACGTCTTGAGCGTCTTCTGCCGCGCGGCCAGCGGCTCCCCCGCATTCATCATCATCAATCCTTAACGTGCGTTCGGCGGCAACAGGATTAGCAAACACCGGGCTTTCCAGACAAATCACTCTTTGTTTCAGATTGTTACCTCTATCCCAATAAAATCATGGTCTTAACAATATATTAACGATTTCATCGCAAGCCGCCCCGGGAGATCGTTATTGGATCTCCCGGGGTGAAGGCGGTGCAGTCCGTTCAGTTGGCTTGGCGGCGAAGGAAAGCGGGGATGTCCAGCAGGTCCTCGTCCCGCCCTTCGCTCGCCCGTTCGGTCGGCTGGAAAGAGCTCGGCCGTGTTTGCGGCGATCCTGCCTGCGCAATCCGTGGCCCCGGCGGTTCGTCCCGCTGCAGAAGTCGGCCGCCGGCGCCGGTCACCCGCTCGAACAGGCTGGGCATGCGCGACTTTTTCGGAGCGGCACGGGCCGGCGCTTCGGCCGACGGTGCCGCACGGTCAGGCAGCGCCGCCGCCGCGGGCGCGGGCGCGGGTGTCGGCGCGGGCCGGACCCGCACCGGTTCCGGCGCGACGAAGGCGCCTTTGTCGAGGGCGGCCTGCTCGATGATCTTGACCTGCGGCGTCTCATCGGGGGCGAGGGCGAAGGCCGGCTCGAGCGCCGCCTCGGCCATCGCGGGCGCGGACGCCGCGGCCGGAATCGGCGCCGCGGCAGTGGCGGAGGCCGTGGCCGGAGCGCCGGCTGCGGCGGTGTTCGGGCGGCTGCGGTCGCTGACCAGGCTGATGCTCGGCCGCGGCTCCCGGCTGCCGATCTCGGCTTCGATGCCGGTCGCGACCACCGAGATCCGCATGCGGCCGGCGAGCTTTTCATCGAAGGTCGAGCCGAAGATGATGTTGGCGTCGGGATCGACCTCCTCGCGAATGCGGTTCGCCGCCTCGTCGACCTCGAACAGCGTCATGTCGAGCCCGCCGGTGATGTTGATGAGCACGCCGCGCGCGCCCTTCATCGAAACATCCTCCAGGAGCGGGTTCGAGATCGCCGCCTCGGCGGCGTCGGTGGCGCGGCGGTCACCCTCGGCCTCGCCGGTGCCCATCATCGCCTTGCCCATCTCGCTCATCACCGCGCGGATGTCGGCGAAGTCGAGATTGATCAGGCCCGGCATCACCATCAGATCGGTGACGCCGCGCACGCCGGCGGCGAGCACGTCGTCCGCCATCTTGAAGGCGTCGGCGAAGGTGGTGCGCTCGTTCGCCACGCGGAACAGATTCTGGTTCGGGATGATGATGAGCGTGTCGACGAATTTCTGCAGCTCCTGGATGCCGGTCTCGGCGATCCGCATCCGGTGCGTGCCTTCGAAGTGGAACGGCTTGGTGACGACGCCGACGGTGAGAATGCCGGCCTCGCGCGCGGCGCGGGCGATGACGGGGCCGCCGCCGGTGCCGGTGCCGCCGCCCATGCCGGCGGTGATGAAGACCATGTTGGAGCCCTCGAGGGCCACCATGATCTCGTCGAGCGCCTCCTCGGCGGCGCTGCGCCCGATCTCTGGCCGCGAACCGGCGCCGAGGCCGCGCGTGACGTTGACGCCCAGTTGAATGCGCCGCTCGGCGAGCGACTGCTTCATCGCCTGCGCGTCGGTGTTGCAGACGATGAACTCGCAGCCGATGAGGCTCGAGCGGATCATGTTGCTGACGGCATTGCCGCCCGCGCCGCCGACGCCGACCACGGTGATGCGCGGCTTCAGCTCGTGTTCGTCACTCGGAATGCTCAAGTTAAGCGACATCTCTTCCCTCCGACTGTGCTCCGCATTCTAGAAATACTCACGAACCCAATGGCCGAACCGGCCGATGAGGCCGCTCGGGTCGTCATTCGGCGCCCGGCCGCGCCGCGGCGTCTCCGCGCGCTCGGACAGGGCGAAGTGGATGAGGCCGGCCGAGGTGGCGAAGGCCGGCCCACCCGTGGCTTCGGCCAGCCCCTCGATGCGCAAGGGGCGGCCGACGCGAATCTGCTTGTCGAGAATGAGCGCGGCGAGCTCGCGCGTCCCCGGCAGCTGGCAAGCGCCGCCGGTCAGCACGACGCGCCGGCCGGCGACCTTGTCGAAACCGGAATGGTCGAGGCGGTCGCGCACCAGCTCGAAGGTCTCCTCGAGCCGCGGCGAGATGACGCCGACGAGCAGCGATTTCGGCAGGTGGTTCGCCTGCGCCTCGTCGTCCTCGCCGACTTGCGGGATCGAGATCATCTCGCGCTCGTCTGCGGCCGAGGCAATGGCGCTGCCATAGAGCGTCTTCATGCGCTCGGCATGCGCGATCGGCGTCGAGAGCCCGCGGGCGATGTCGTTGGTGACGTGGCCGCCGCCCACTGGCACGCTGTCGGTGAAGACGAGATTGCCGTCGTAGAACACGGCGATCGAGGTGGTGCCGCCGCCCATGTCGATGACGGTGACGCCCAATTCGCTTTCATCCTCGACGAGGCAGGCGAGGCCGGCGGCATAGGGGCTGACGACCAGCGCCGCGATGACGAGATGGCAGCGGGCGATGCAGCTCGCGAGGTTGCGCACGCCGGCGGTCGACGCGGTCACGACGTTCATGTTGACGGCGAGCCGCTGCCCGGACATGCCGCGCGGGTCGCGGACGCCACGGCCGCCGTCGATCGAGAACCCCACCGGCACCGAATGAATGACCGTGCGGTCCGCCGGCTCCTTCAGGCGATAGCCCTGTTCGAGGACGCGGCGCATGGCGCTGTCGCTGATCTCATGGCCGTTGACGGCGATCTCGGTCTTGATCAGCCGCGAGGCGGTGAAGCCGCCCGACAAATTGACGACGACCTCGCTGATTTGCTCGCCCGCCATCTGCTCGGCGGCATGGACGGCATTGAGAATCGATTGGCTCGCCGCCTCGATGTCGATGACGACACCGTTGCGCATGCCGCGCGAGATCTGGTGGCCGATGCCGATGACGCGCGGCGTCGCGCCGGTGCAGCGCGCGATGAAGGCGCAGACCTTGGTGGTGCCGATGTCGACGACGGCGACGATGCCGTTGCGCGGGCGGATGGCGCTCTTTCTCATGTCGCCTTCCCCGGCGGGCGGCCCTTCTTCGCCGGCTCTTTCGCCTTCGGCTCGGGCGGCAGACGGACGACGAGGCGGTCGGGCAACCGCAAATCCACCACCAGGATGTCGCGCTGCAACAGGGCCTTATCGCGCTCGAGCGCAGCCAGGTGGTGCCAGGCTGCCTCCGCATCCGTCTCGGGCAGCGCCACGATGACGCCGCTATCGAGTTTGAGGTTCCAGCGGCGGCCGCCGACGCGCACCGCCGCTGCGACGTGCCGCGCAAGTGCGGGCTCGGTCGCGAGCATGTCGAGGAGGGCCGCGCCTTTGGCCGGCGCGTCGTCGCCGACGAGGACGATGAGCGCGCCGAAGGAATCGAGGTTCTCGTCCGTTATCGTCTTGCCGTCGCGGTCGACGAGAACGAGCTTGCCTTGGCGCTGCCAGAAGGCGAGCGGCTGGCGCTCGGTGAGGCGGACAAAAATGGTCTGCGGCAGCCGACGCTCGACCGACGCCGAGCGCACCCAGGGCAGCGCCTCGAGTCGCGCCCTCGCCTGCGCCAGATCGACCGCGAGAATGGGCGTGCCGCGTTCGACGCCGATCGCCTTGAGAACGGTCTCGCGGCTCACCCGGCTGCGCCCTTCGACCGCGACGCTGTCGACGGCGAGGCCGAGCGATTTCCCGGCCAAGGCCAGGCGCTCGCCGGCGGCCTCGCCGAGCGCCGCCAAAATGCCGCCGCGCACCAGCCAGACGCCGCCGCCCAGTCCCGCCAGCCCCAGCAGCGCGAGCGCGGCCAGCGCCTGGCGCCGGCGCCGGCGCCGCAGCGGCGCCGTCCGCACTTGCGTTCCGGATTGGCGCGCGCGGCTCAGGAATCGCATGCCGCGTGCTCCATCATCCACTGCACCAGCTCGGTGAAGCCGATGCCGGCGTGCTGCGCGATTTCCGGCACGAGCGAGGTCGGCGTCATGCCGGGCTGGGTGTTGACTTCGAGCAGGATTACGCGCCCGGGCTCGCCGGCCGTGTCGTCGTAGCGCAGATCCGCCCGCGACACCCCGCGGCAGCCCAGCGCCTGATGCGCGCGGAGCGCGATGTCGAGCGCCTGCGCCTGGGCCTGCCGGTGAATCGGCGCCGGCACGAGATGCCGCGAGCCGCCTGGCGCGTATTTCGCGGCGTAGTCGTAGAGCCCGCCCTTGACCGGGCGGATCTCGAGCACGCCGAGAGCGCGCTCGCCCATCACGGCGACGGTGATCTCGCGGCCCGGGACATAGCGCTCGACCAGAACCCGCTCGCCGAAATTCCACGCCTGCGCCTCGGCGGGCCAGGACGCATCGTCCTTGCCGACGATGCGCACGCCGACGCTCGAGCCTTCGTTGATCGGCTTGACGACGAAGGGGCGCTCGAGCGGGTCGCCCTCTGCAATCCTGGCGCGGTCGAGGACGACACCCTCGGCGAGCGGCAATCCGACGGCGGCGAAACAGCGTTTCGCCATCGGCTTGTCCATGGCGAGCGCCGAGGCGAGGACGCCCGAATGGGTGTAGGGGATCTGCAGCGTCTCGAGCACGCCCTGGATCGTGCCGTCCTCGCCGCCGCGTCCGTGCAGCGCGTTGAAGACCGCATGCGGCCGCGGCGTCAGCGCCGCAACCAGCGCGCCGAGATCCCGCGTCACGTCGATCTTGCGCACCTCATAGCCAAGCTTCTGCAACGCGCACGCGCATTCGGCCCCGCTCACCAGCGAGACCTCGCGCTCGGCTGACCAGCCGCCCAGGAGCACGGCGACGGCGCGGCTCATGACGTGCCTCCGCTCAGCGCTTGCGGCCGGCCGATGCGGCGGATCTCCCATTCGAGCGTGACGCCGCTCATGTCGCGCACGCGGCGCCGCACCTCCTCGCCCAGCGCCTCGATGTCGGCGGCGGTGGCGCTCCCGGCGTTGATGAGGAAATTGGCGTGCTTTTCCGAAACCATGGCGTCGCCGATGCGCAGCCCGCGGCACTGGGCCGCGTCGATCAGCTCCCAGGCCTTGCGGCCCGGCGGATTGGCGAAAGTCGAGCCGCCCGTGCGCGCCCGGATCGGCTGCGTCGCCTCGCGCGCGGCATTGATCTTGGCTATGCGCTGCTTGATCGCTTCGCGGTTTCCGGCAACGCCGGCGAGCCGTGCCGCAACGAAGATCCAATCCTCGGGAACGCCGCAATGGCGATAGGCGAGGCCCATCGCGGCCGGCGCGAGCACGTGCCTGCGGCCGGCCGCGTCGAGCGCGGTGGCGGAGCGCAGCACGTCCTTGAATTCGGCGCCATAGGCGCCGGCGTTCATGCGCAAGCCGCCGCCGACCGTGCCGGGAATGCCCGAGAGGAACTCGAGCCCGGCGATCCCCGCTGCCTCGGCGGCGAGCGCAACGTTGAGGTCTAAGGCGCCGGCGCCGGCTTCGACCGTGGTCTCCTCGCATTTGATCTCGACGAAGCCGCGGCCCAGACGCACGACGACGCCCGCGACGCCGCCGTCGCGCACCAGGAGGTTCGAGGCGACGCCGATGACGGTGACCGGCACGTCGGCGGGCTTCGCCGCGAGGAATTCCGCGAGGTCCTCGAGGTCGGCGGGACGGAACATGATCTCGGCGGGGCCGCCGACGCGGAACCAGGTGATGCCCGCAAGCGGCGCATTCTCGGTGAGCCGGCCGCGCACCCGCGGCAGCCGCTCGATGAGGCGCGCGCGCGCGCGCGGGGCCGCCATCATGACCGTCCTCCCGCCGCGCGCGGGCGCAGCGCGTCGAGTTCAGCCGGGAGCGTCTGGGCCCATTGCGTGATCGAGCCGGCGCCGAGGCAGACGACGAAATCGCCGCTCTGCGCGATGGCGGCGATGGTGGGCGCGAGCGCGGCCGGCGAGGCTAGGGGCAGGACGTTGCGGTGGCCGCGCGCCAGCAGGCCCGCGACCAGCGCATCGCGGTCGATCCCCGCAATCGGCGCCTCGCCGGCGGGATAGATGTCGGCCACCAGCACGGTGTCGGCATCGTTGAAGCAGGTGCAGAATTCCGCGAACAGATTGGCGACGCGGGTAAAGCGATGCGGCTGCACGACGGCGATGACGTTGCCGGCGGCGGCGCTCCGTGCCGCGCGCAGCACCGCGGCGATCTCGACGGGGTGGTGGCCATAATCGTCGATGATGGTGACGCCGTTCGCAACGCCGGTCTTGGTGAAGCGGCGCTTGACGCCCTTGAACCCGCTCAAAGCCGCGCGCACCGTCGCATCGTCGAGCCCCATCTCCGCGGCGACGGCGATGGCGGCCAAGGAATTCTGCACGTTGTGCTCGCCGAACATCGGCAGGAAGAGGCCTTCGACGGTGCGGCTCTCGCCGCTCCGGTGGTCGGTGATGACGGCGTCGTAGCGTGCGCCGTCGCGGCCCATCGCGATGTTGTGGGCGCGGATGTCGGCCTGGGGCGAGAGGCCGTAGGTGACGACGCGGCGCTCTGAGAGCTTGGGGATCAAGCCCTGGACCACCGGATGATCGATGCACAAGGTCGCAAAGCCGTAGAAGGGAATGTTGCCGACGAAGCTCTCGAAGGCCTGCTGGAGGGCCTCGAAATTGCCGTAGAAGTCCAAATGCTCGGGGTCGATGTTGGTGACGACGGCAATGGTCGCGGGGAGGCGGACGAAGGTGCCGTCGCTCTCATCCGCCTCGACCACCATCCAGTCGCCGCTGCCGAGATGCGCGTTGGTGCCGTAGGCGTTGATGATGCCGCCATTGATCACGGTCGGGTCGAGGCGGGCCGTCTCGAGCAAGGTTCCGATGAGCGAGGTGGTCGTGGTCTTGCCGTGCGTCCCGGCGACGGCGATCGACCATTTGAGGCGCATCAGCTCGCCCAGCATCTCGGCGCGGCGCACGACCGGGATGAGATGCGCGCGCGCCGCCTGGATTTCGGGATTGTCCGGCTTCACCGCCGAGGAGACGACGACCACGCCGGCATCGCCCAGATTGCGCGCGTGGTGACCGATTGCGACCTTGATGCCGAGCGCCTGCAGCCGCCGCACATTGGCGCCGTCGGCGACGTCGCTGCCCTGCACGGAATAACCGAGATTGTGCAGGATCTCGGCGATGCCGCTCATGCCGATGCCGCCGATGCCGACGAAGTGAATGGTGCCGATGTCGATGGGAAGCGCTCTCATGCGGCTTTCTCCCGCGGCAGCTCGGCATCGCCGTTGCTGCCGCCGGCGGCCGCGATCACGAGATCGGCGAGCCGTGCGGCCGCATCGGGCCGGCCCAATCGCTGCGCCGCGGCAGCGGCGGCGGCGAGTTCGGCGGGCGCGGCGAGAAGCGCCGCGATCCGCTCGGCCAGCAGCGCCGGCGTAAGCTCGGCCTCCGGCATGACCCATGCTGCGCCGGCGGCGGCGAAGCCGTTTGCATTCGCGGTCTGATGATCCTCGGCGGCGTAGCGGTAGGGGACGAGGATCGCCGGGCGCCCGACCACCGCGAGTTCCGCTACCGTCGAAGCGCCGGCGCGGCAGATAACGAGCTGCGCCCGCGCCAACCGCGCCGGAATGTCGTCGAAGAAGGCCGCGGTCTCCGCCGCAATCCCGCTTGCCGCATAAGTGTGCCGCGCCGCCTCGAGATCCTCGGACCGCGCCTGCTGCGTGACCACGAGACGGCGCCGCAGCGCCGGCGGCAATTGCGCCAGCGCCCCCGGCACCACGACGCCGAGAATGCGCGCCCCTTGGCTTCCGCCCGTGACCAGAAGGTGAAGAGGGCCTTCGGCCTGCGGTGGCGCATACGGGGCGAAGCGCATCGCCGCCACCGCGTCGCGCACGGGATTGCCGGTCTCGACGACGCGGCCGCGGTCGGCCTCGCGCAGGCCACCGACCGCGGCGAAGGAGGTCGCGATGCGCCCGACGCGCGGCGCGATGAGGCGATTGGCGCGGCCCAGGAGCGCGTTCTGCTCATGCAGCAGGGTTGGCATCCCAAGCCGCGTCGCCGCCAGCATGGTCGGCAGCGACGGATAGCCGCCGAAACCGACGACCGAAGCGGGCTTGAGCAGGCGCAGCAGCCGCGCCGCCGCGAGCGTGCCAAGCGCGGTCTCGGCGAGCGCCGCGATCTTGCCGGCGAGACCGGCGCCGAGCCGTCCGGCGCGAATGCGGTGGAGCGCCACGCCGGGAACGCGGTCGCCGAAAGCCTGGCCGCGCCGGTCGGTGATGAGCACGACGCGACAGCCGCGGCGCAGCAGCTCCCGCGCCAGCGCCTCGGCCGGGAACATGTGGCCGCCGGTGCCGCCGGCGGCCAAGGCGATGACAGGCTCCCTCACGTCTCGCCCTCGGTGTAGCGGCGGCGCGTCAGCGCCAGCGCCATGCCCATGCCCAAGCCCAACGCCAAGAGCGACGAGCCGCCATAGGAGATGAAGGGCAAGGTCATACCCTTGGTCGGCATGAGATGGAGCGTCGAAGCCATGTTGATGATGGCCTGCAGCCCGAACTGGACGAGGAGCCCGGTGGCGGCAAGCACGACGAAGAGATTGCCTTCCTGCAAGAGCCGCGCGAAGCCGCGCAGCACGACGAAGGCGAAGAGCGCGATAATGACGAGGCAAACCGCCATGCCCAGCTCTTCGCCCGCGACCGCGAAGACGAAATCGGCATGCGCATCCGGGAGCGAGGCCTTGACCGTGCCTTCGCCCGGGCCGCGGCCCCAGATCCCGCCATTGGCAAAGGCCTCCATCGAGCGATCGACCTGGTAGCTGTCGCCCGAAGCGGGATCGAAGAAGCGGTCGATGCGGCTCTCGACATGCGGCAGGGCGAAATAAGCGCCGACGAGGCCGAGGACGCCCGCCGCCAAGCCCGCCGCGACCCAAACGAGCCGCAGCCCCGCCAGGAAGTACTGGGTGAACAGCACCGCCGACACCACCGCCGCCATGCCGAGATCGGGCTGCTTCACGAGAATTCCCACCACCAGTGCATAGAGCGCGAGCGCGATCCAATTGCCGGGGAAGCCGGGATTGAGCCGGTATTGCGCGAAGAGCCAGGCCGCGACCACCGCGAAGGTCGGCTTGACGAACTCGGAGGGCTGCAGCGACAGGCCGGGCAGCTCGATCCAGCGCCGCGCGCCCTTGATCTCGACGCCGCCGATGAGCGTGTAGGCGAGGAGAGCAAAGGCGACGAGAAACCCCGCCAGCGCAATGCGCCGGATGGTGCGCGGGCTCTGCAGCGACACCACGAACATGACGAGGACCGTGACCGGCAGCACGGTGAAGTAGTGGCGCACGAAATGCAGGCTGTCGGTGCCGATGCGCTCGGCGACGGCCGGACTTGCCGCCATTACCAGGAGCGAGCCGAAGCCGATGAGCGCTGCGAGCGCGAGCAGCGTCCAGCGGTCCACCGTCCACCACCATTGCGCCACGATGCTCTGGTCGGTGCGGGCGAAGCTCATGCGCGCGCCTCCGGCAATGCCTCGACGAGCGCGCGGAAGTGCGCGCCGCGCGCCTCGAAATCGCTGAATTGATCGAAGGAGGCGCAGGCCGGCGACAGCAGCACGGTGGCGCCGGAGCGGCCTCGGGCTGCGCGGTGCGCCGCCGCGACCGCTTGCTCGAGCGTGCCGCTGATCGTGTGCGGCACCGCGGCATCAAGCGTGCGCGCAAAATCCGCGGCGGCCTCGCCGATGAGAAAGGCGTGGCGGATGCGCGGGAAATAGGGCGTAAGCGCGGCGATGCCACCTTCCTTGGCGCGCCCGCCCGCGATCCAGTAGATCGCATCGTAGCAAGCGAGCGCGTTGGCCGCGGCGTCGGCGTTGGTGGCCTTGGAATCATTGACGTAGCGCACGCCGTCGATGATGGCGACGAGCTCCTGGCGATGCGCCAGCCCTTGAAAGCTCGCAATCCCCGCGGCCGCCGCCTTGGGCGCGACGCCAAGGCAGCGCGACGCGGCATAGGCGGCGGCAGCATTCTGCCAATTGTGCCGGCCCGGCAGCCGCGTCAGGCCGCGCAGGTCGAGCACGCGGCGAGCCGCCTCATCCATGTCGTCGACGAGCCAACCCGCCTCGGCATAGACCCCGCCCTCGACCACGCCTGCGGCGGAGACGGGAACCACAATCTGCCGCTTGCCGCGGCGGAGCCGTTCGGCGATCGCGCGCGACGGCGCATCATCGACGCCGATGACCGCCGCCTGGCTTTCGCCTTGGCCGCCGAAGATGCGCTCCTTGGCGGCGATGTAGCCGGTCATGCCGCCATGGCGGTCGAGATGGTCGGGCGTGAGGTTGAGCAGCACGGCGACGTCGAAGGCGAGGCTGCGCGTGAGTTCGAGCTGATAGGAGCTCATCTCCAGGACGTAGATGCCGTCCTCGCCCAATGCCTCGAGCAGCAGCGCCGGCACGCCGAGATTGCCGCCGACGGCGACAACGCGCCCCGCCGCCGCCAGCACATGGCCTAGAAGTGCCGTCGTCGTCGATTTGCCGTTGGTGCCGGTGATGCCGACATAGCGGGCGGCGCGGCGGCTTAGCGCCAAGAGCTCGATGTCGCCGATGATCTCGATCCCGGCGACGCGGGCGCGTGCCGCCACCGGGTGCGGCGCCGGATGGGTGTGCGGAATGCCTGGCGAGAGTACGAGCGCGCGCACGCCCAGGAGATCGGCCGCGCCGAGATCGACGATCGGCACGCCCGCCGCCGCCGCCGCCGCGCGCCGCTCGGGCGCATCGTCCCAGGCGAGCACCCGCGCGCCGCCGCGCTGTAGCGCCTGCGCTGCGGCGAGGCCCGAGCGCGCCAGCCCCATGACGGCGACGCTGTCGTTGCGGAAGGCGGTCACCTCGATCATCGCCGCCTCACCGCAGCTTCAGGGTCGAGAGGCCGGCGATCGCGAGGATCGAGGCGATGATCCAGAAGCGGATGACGATGGTCGGCTCCTGCCAGCCCTTCTTCTCGAAGTGGTGGTGCAGAGGCGCCATGCGGAAGACCCGCTTGCCCGTGAGCTTGTAGCTTGCGACCTGGACGATGACGGAGATGGTCTCGAGCACGAAGAGCCCGCCGACGATGGCGAGCACCAGCTCGTGCTTGGTGATGACGCTGACGACGCCGAGCGCCCCGCCGATGGCGAGCGAGCCGGTGTCGCCCATGAAGACCATCGCTGGCGGCGCGTTGAACCACAGGAACCCCAGGGCCGCGCCCACCATCGCGGCGCAGAAGACAGCAAGCTCGCCGGCGCCGGCGACATGATTGATCTGGAGGTAGTTGGCGAAGACCAAATTTCCGACGAGATAGGCGATGAGCGCGAAGCAGCCGGCGGCGATCATCGCCGGCACGATGGCGAGCCCATCGAGCCCATCGGTCAAATTCACGGCGTTCGACGCGCCGGTCATCACCAGCGCCGCGATCGGCACGAAGAACATGCCGAGATTGATGACGATGGTCTTGAAGAAGGGCACGGCGAAGGAGGTGCTGAGCGAGCCGCGCGTCAAGACGACGTCGGCGACGGCGGCGATCCCGCCGATGACCAATTGCGCCAGCAGCTTGCCCCGAGTCGACAGCCCGCGCGAGGAGCGCCGCGTCAGCTTGCGGTAGTCATCGACGAAGCCGACCAGGCCGAAACTCACCGTCACGAACAGCGTCACCCAGATGTAGCCGTTGCTGAGATCGGCCCACAGCAGGGTCGAGACGGTGAGCGCGGTGAGGATGAGGACGCCGCCCATGGTGGGCGTGCCCTTCTTGGTGAGGAGGTGGTTCTCCGGCCCGTCGAGGCGGATGGGCTGGCCCTCGCCCTGCTTGGATTTGAGCCAGGCGATGAAGTGCGGGCCGAAGAGAAAGCTGATCAGCAGCGCCGTCACCACCGCGCCGCCCGAGCGGAAAGTGATGTAGCGGAAAAGATTGAAGGGCTCGAAGCGGTCGGCGAGCGGGACCAGGAGATGAAACAGCATGACCGCTAACCCTTGACCGGACAGACCGCAGCTTCGCCGGCCAGGAGCCGCGCCACCACGGCGCGCATGCCGCTGCCGAAGGAGCCCTTGACCGTGACGACGTCGCCGGGCCTGAGCCGCTGCGCCAGCGTCTCCGCCATCTCTTCCGCCGTCGCGGCATGGCCGCCGCGGCGCTCCTGCGGCAACGCCTCGTAGAGCGTGCGCATGTCGCGGCCGACGGTGAAGACGAGATCGACTGTGGCCTCGCTGAGCGGATCGACGAGTTCGGCATGGAGAAGCGGCGAGGCCGCGCCCAGCTCGAGCATGTCGCCGAGCACGGCGATGCGCCGGCCGCCGGTCTCCGGCACGATCGCGCCCAGCACCGCAAGCGCGGCGCGCATCGAGGCGGGGCTCGCATTGTAGCTCTCGTCGATGAGTTCCACGGTGCCGCCGCGCAGGGCAAGCTTGTGGCGCCGGCCGCGCCCCGCCATGGGCTCGATCCCGCCCATCGCCGCCGCTGCTGCGGCGACGTCGCCGCCGGCGGCCTTGACTGCGGCGACCACGGCAAGGCTGTTCATCACCCAGTGGCGGCCGGGAATGGCGACGCAATAATCGACGACCTCGCCCATCACCGAGGCGGTGACCGCGCTCGCCGTCGCATAAAGGTGGCAATCGATGAGGCGCACCTCGGCCTCGGCATGGCTGCCGAAGCCGAGAATGCGGGTGAGGCCGCGCGCCCGCGCCGCTGCGGCCAAACGCGCGAAATGCGGATTGTCGCGGTTCAGTACCGCGGCGCCCTTTGCCGTCATGCCGTTGAAGATCTCGGCCTTGGCGTCGGCGATCGCCTCGACCGAGGCGAAGAAGCCCAGATGGACCGGCTCGATCGTGGTGATCACCACGACATCGGGACGCACTAGCCGGCTCAGCCGGTCGATCTCGCCGGGATGGTTCATGCCGAGCTCGAAGACGCCATAGGCGGTCTCGCGCGGCATGCGGGCGAGCGACAAGGGCACGCCCCACTGGTTGTTGAGGCTGCCGGCGGAGGCGAAGCTGCGGCCTTGGCGCTCAAAGGCGCGGCGCAGCGCCTCCTTGGTTCCGGTCTTGCCGACGCTGCCGGTCACGGCGATGATGGTCGCGGTGGCGCGCCGGCGCGATGCATCGCCGAGCGCCTCGAGTGCCGCCTGCGTATCGGCGACGGTGAGGAGCGGCGCGGAACTTTCGAGCTTCGGCGGCACGCGGCTGACCAGCGCCGCCGCGGCGCCCTTGGCAAAGGCGTCGGCAACGAAATCATGGCCGTCGAAACGCGGGCCATTGAGGGCAACGAAGAGATCGTCCGACGCGAGCGTGCGGCTGTCGATCGAGACGCCGGAGGCCTGCCAGGGCGCGCTGCTGCGGCCCCCGGTGGCGCTCTCCGCCTCGGCCGAGGTCCAGAGCGGGCTCACTTGCTGCCTCCCGCGCGCGCGGCCAGCGCCAAGCGCACCGCTTCGGCATCGTTGAAGGGCAGAACCTTGTCGCCGACGATCTGGCCGCTCTCATGTCCCTTGCCGGCGATGAGCAGCACGTCATCGGCCGCGAGCAGATCGAGCGCCGCGCCGATCGCGGCGGCCCGCTCGCCGATCTCGCGCGCGCCCTGGCATTGCGCGAGAATGGCGCGGCGGATCTCGCGCGGATCCTCGCCGCGCGGATTGTCGTCGGTGACGATGACCAAATCGGCGCGCCGCGCCGCGATGGCGCCCATCTGCGGCCGCTTGCCGGGGTCGCGGTCGCCGCCGCAGCCGAAAACGACGATCAGCCGGCCGCGGCAATGCGGGCGCAACGCCAGAAGCGCCGTCTCCAGCGCATCGGGCGTGTGCGCGTAATCGACGATCACCGGCGCCCCGCTGGGATGCGTGGCGACGCGCTCCATCCGCCCGGGCACGCCTTGGAGCTGTTCGAGCGCATCGAGCGCCATCCCGATCGGTGTTTGCGTCGCGATTGCGAGCCCCAATGCGGCGAGCGCGTTGGCCGCCTGGAAGTCGCCCAAGAGCGGGAGGAGGAGTTGCCGTCGCGCGCCGAGGGCGTCGATCGTGATCGCCTGACCCGTGCCTTCCGCCCTGGCGTCGAGGAGACGAATGTCGGCGGCGGCGGTGCGGCCAAAGGTGAGGGTCCGCAGCCCGCGCCCGCGGCACAGGGCGATGAGGCGCGCGCTTTCCGGCGCGTCGGCATTGAGGACGGCGCTGCCCTCGCTGGCTAGGAGTTCGGCGAAGAGCCGCGCCTTGGCGGCGAAATAGGCATCGAGGTCGCGGTGGTAGTCGAGATGGTCGCGGCTCAGATTGGTGAAGGCGGCGGCAGCGATGACCAGGCCGTCGAGCCGATGCTGGTCGAGGCCATGGCTCGAGGCTTCGAGCGCGACATGGCCGATGCCGGTGCGGGCCAGCCCTTGCAACTCGCGGTGCAGGGTCACCGGGTCGGGGCTGGTGAGGCCGCCGCCGCGGACGAAATCGGGGCCGATGATGCCGATTGTGCCGAGGCTCGCGGCCCTCAATCCCTGGTGCCGCCAGATCTGGCGGGTGAACTCGGCGACCGAGGTCTTGCCGTTGGTTCCGGTGACGGCGACGACGGTCTTGGGCTGCGGCGCGAAGAACCGCGCCGCCATCAGCGCGAGGCGCCGCCGCGGATTGGGATCGGCGATGACCCGCACCGGCGGCGAGCGCAGCGCCAGATCGGCAAGACCGACGGCGTCCTCGACCAGCACGGCGGCGGCGCCGCGGGCGACCGCGTCGGCGATGAAGCGGCGGCCGTCGGTGCGGCTTCCCGCCAGCGCGGCGAAGAGATAGCCGGGCCGCACCGCGCGGGAGTCCGCGGCGAGGCCGAGAATGTCGAGATCGGCGCCAGGGATCGAAGAGCGAGAAGCGAAGGCACCGTCCATGAGCTCAATTAGCCGCAAATTTCCGCCCCACCGGAGTGGGTGACGTCACCAGAAGAGAACGGCGAATTTCAGGCAAATCTTCGTCCACCGGCTGAATTCCGACGAGCGAGGCTATCCGCTCGATCACCTGCCGGACCGCCGGCGCGGCCACCCAGCCGCCGGTGGCGTAGCCATGCGACTTGGCGTTGCCGTGCGGCTCGTCGATGCTGATCAGCACGAGGAAGCGCGGGTCGTTGACCGGGAAGACGCCGAGAAAGGACGACAGCAGCGAATGGGTGGCATAGGCCTTGCCCGCGACCTTCTCGGCCGTGCCGGTCTTGCCGCCGACGAGATAGCCGGGCGCATTGGCGAGCTTGCCGGTGCCCTGCTCGACGACGAGGCGCAAGAGCTTGCGCATGTCGACCGAGGTCTGTTCGGACAGGACCCGCTCGCCTGGGGCCGGCTCGCCGGCGGCACGCTTCACCAAGGTCGCCGGATGCAGAACGCCGCCATTGACCACCGCGGCAACTGCCGTCGCAAACTGCAACTCGCTCACCGACAGGCCTTGGCCGTAGCCGATCGTCATGGTGTTGATTTGGCGCCAGGGCGAAGGCGCCAGCGGCTCGCCCACCTCCTTGATCTCGAAGCCGGCGGGCGATTGCAGGAGGCCGAGCCGGCCGAGGTAGTCGCGCTGCCGGTCGGTGCCGATGTCGAGCGCCATCTTGGCCGAGCCGATGTTCGAGGAATAGGTGAAGATCTCCGGCACGGTGAGCCAGCGCCGCTGGGGGTGGTCGTCGTGGATGGTGAAGCCGCCGAAGCGGATCGGGTTGGTCGCGTCATAGCCGCTCGCCATCGTGGCGGCGTGGGTCTCGAGCGCGATCGCCGTGTTGAAGATCTTGAAGACCGAGCCCATCTCGTAGGTCCCGAGGGTCGCCCGATTGAACAGCGCCTCGGGCGATGCGGCGCCGGGCGTGTTGGGATCGAAGTCCGGCAGCGACGCCAGCGCCAGGATCTCGCCGGTGCGCACGTCCATGATGATCCCGGTGCCGCCGATCGCGTTGAAATCGGCGACCTGATGCGCGACCTCCTGGCGCAAGATGAATTGCAGGCGAACATCGAGCGACAGCGCCAGCGGCGCGCCGCGGCTGCGCAGGACGCCGTCGAGGCCGCGCTCGACGCCGGCGAAGCCGTGGTTGTCGAGGCCGACGAAGCCGACCACCTGGGCGGCGAGGTTGCCCTTGGGATAGACCCGCTTTTCCTCGTCCTCGAATTGCAGCCCGGGCAGGCCGAGCCGATTGACCTCGTATTCCTGCCGCGGCGTCATCTGGCGCTTCAGCCAGATGAAGCTCTTGTCCGAGGTGAGCTTGGCATAGACCTCGCTCTCCTTCAGGTCGGGCAGCACGCGGACGAGCTGACGCGCCGCGTCATGGGCGTCGATGACTTGCTTCGGATCGGCATAAAGCGACGGCGTCTCCAGCGTCGTGGCGAGCAGCACGCCGTTGCGGTCGACGATGTCGGCGCGGCTCTGCACCGCTTGCGTCGCGACGCCGCGATGCGCCAGGCGCGGATCGCCGCGCTTGAAGGCGGCCACTTCGACGAGGCGCAGGCCGACGACGGCGAAGGCCAGGCAGAACAGCGCCGCGGTGATGAGCAGCCGCGTATGGCTGGTCTCGAGCGACTGCTTGGCGGGACCGTCGAGCGGCGCCGGCGAGCAGGGCGGCGGCTTGAAATGGCGCGGCCGGCAGGGGTTTTCGTCGCGCGGCTGCGGCGTCTTCATCGCACGGCGCTCGTCTTGATCGGCGCGGCGCCGGCGGTCTCGCCGCCGGCCTGCGGCGGCGCGGCTTGCCGCATCGGCAGCGCCTCGATGCCGGCAAGGAGCTGCGCCGTCCCGATCGGCACGAGAGTGAGGTGACGCTTGGCGAGCTCGTTGAGCCGCGCCGGCTGGTTCAGGAAGTTCCACTCCGCGTTGAGCACGCGGATCGCCTCGCGGCCGTCGGCGATCTGGTGGCTGAGCCGCGCGAGCCGCTCCTCCTGCTGGACCACCTCGTATTTGACCTGGAACATCGCGTAGCCGATGAGGATCACCGCCGCGAGCCACAGGATGGTGCTGGCGCGGATCATCGCTGCGCCTCCCATGCCGGCGCGGCGGTGCGCAATGCTGCGCGCAGCCGCGCCGAGCGGGCACGCGGGTTGCGGGCGATTTCCGCGGCGGACGGGACGATCGCCTTGCGGTTCAAGAGGCGGAAGCTCGGCAGCGGCGCGCTCGCCGTCGGCAGATGGCGGCTCGCGCGCGGCGCGGCGGTGCTGCGGATGCGCAGGAACGTCTTGACCCGGCGGTCCTCGAGCGAATGGAAGGAAATCACCGCGAGCCGCCCGTCCGGCGCCAGCAGCCGTTCGGCCGCCGCCAGGCCGCGGTCGAGCTCGCCGAGTTCGTCGTTGACGGCGATACGCAGCGCCTGGAAGGTCCGTGTCGCCGGATCGATGCCGCCGGCGCCTGCGGGAACGGCGCGGCGCACGAGTTGCGCGAGCTCTCCGGTGCGGGTGAGCGGCGCGCGCTTCCGGGCCGCGGCAATGGCCCTGGCGACGCGCCTTGCATGACGTTCCTCGCCGAAATCGCGGATGAGCGCGCTGAGCGCCGCCTCCGGCAGGGTATTGACGAGATCCGCCGCGCTCTGTCCGTCAGGTCCCATGCGCATGTCGAGCGGTCCGTCGAAGCGGAAGGAAAAGCCGCGCTCGGCCGCCTCGAGTTGGTCCGAAGAGAGCCCGAGATCGAGCGCCACGCCGGCCAGATGGGCGACGCCGAGCGGCGCCAAAAGCTGCTCCATTTCGCCGAAGCGGCCCTCGATGATTGTGAGCCGCCCGGGATAGCGGCGGGCAAGCGCGTCGCCGCGGGCAACCGCCTCCGGGTCGCGGTCGATGGCGACGATGCGGCACCGTACCGCCTCGAGCAGCGCGCGGCTGTAGCCACCCCCGCCGAAGGTGCCGTCGAGATAGAGTGCGTCGTCGCGCGGGCTCAGCGCCGCGATGGTTTCGTCGAGCAGCACGGGCACATGCGCGCCGCGCGCGGCCTCGGTTTCGCCGCCGGCGGCGCTCACCGCGCGCCTCCGCTGCCGGCGGGACCGATCGGCGCGGGCAGGGTGACGTTGCGGGCGCGGCTGCGCATTTCAGACTGGTGGCGCTGGAAGCGCTCGGGCTCCCAAATTTGAAAGGTGCTGCCGATGCCGACAAAAGCTGCGGTTTCGGTGATGCCGGCATGCTCGGCGAGCCACGGCGGCAGCATCACCCGCCCTTCGCCGTCGAAGGGCAGCGGCTGCGCGTCGGCGAAGATCGCCGAGATGGCGGCGCGTTCGTCGGAGAATTCGGGAAGGCTGTCGATGCGCTGGCTCAGCAACTGCAAGCGGTCGATGCCGCTGCCCTCGAGCGCCGCGAATTTGACGGCGGGAAAGACGACGATGCCGGCGAAGCTTTGGCCGGTGAGCGCCTGGCGGAAGCTCGCCGGGACCGAGACGCGACTCTTTCCGTCGACCTTGTTGAAGAACGTGGAAAGGAACAGCGCCACCCGGCTTGGCCCCCCGACCGCGGCCCATGACGTAGGCGCAAAGCGCCCCTCCGGCGCCGCCCAGCCCGCCGCTTGCGCCGCTCGTCCATGGGACAAAATGGGATATCATGGGATATTATGGGCGTCAATGGAATTTAGCAGTAAAACTTTGGCTTTCCCCAACTTTTCCCACAGGAAATCGCGCGGCCAAGTCATCGGCATTGGGTTGGCCGCCAGTCTTCACCCGCCGAGTATTGGCGCCGCGCCCGGAATTCGTGGAATTGCCGGTCTGGTCGAGCGGTCAAATGTTCTTGGTTTGTTTACCGAGAATGCCAGACGGCCTGTAAGCCGGGTTCTGTCCCCGCTTGAAAGCGGGGGATGGCCATTCATCTGGGACGCCCGTCGCCGGGCGCCTCGCGCGACCGACCCGGGCGGCGGCGCGGAAACCCGCCTCGCCCATCAAATCCAAGGACTTGACGGACGTGCCGCCCCTACTTGGTCTTGCTCCCGGTGGGGTTTGCCCGGCCGCCGCCGTTACCGGCGGCGCGGTGCGCTCTTACCGCACCATTTCACCCTTGCCGCCCCGCGAAGGGGTTTGGCGGTATGTTTCTGTGGCACTTTCCCTGGAGTCGCCCCCGCCGGGCGTTACCCGGCACCGTGCTTCCGTGGAGCCCGGACTTTCCTCCCCCCGCCGAAGCGGAAGGCGGCCATCCGGCCGTCTGGCAGGGTCATATAAGGGGTGAGGCCGCGGCGAAGTCAAACCCCGCAGAGCGCCGCCAGCGCGGCGATACGCTGCCGCGTCGCCGCATCCAACACGCCGTCGCAGCACGCGGGACGGAAATGGCGCTGGAACGCCGTCACCACCAGCCGCGTCTCGTCGTCGAACGCGCCGCTCTGCGGCACGCGATAGCCGATCGCCGCGAGCAGGCGCTGCAGGCTCGCGACATCCTCGGGCGGCGCGCGACCCTCCGCAAGCTCGGGCCAAAGACCGATTCCAGCGCGGGCGAGCCGGGCCCAGTCGAAGAGTTCGCCCGGGTCCTGCTTGCGCAAGGGCGCCACGTCGGAATGGCCGACGACATTGCGCGCCGGGATCGGATGGCGGGCGAGGATGCCACGGCAAAGCTCTTCGAGCGCCGCCATCTGCGCCTCGGGAAAGGCGCGATAGCCGAATTCATGGCCGGGATTGACGAGTTCGATGCCGATCGAGACGTCATTCACTTCCTCGCTGCCGCGCCACCAGGACTGGCCCGCATGCCAGGCACGGCGCTCTTCCGGCACCAGCCGCCACACCGTGCCGTCCTCTTCGATCAGGTAATGCGCGCTCACCTGCGCTTCCGCGGAGCACAGCCGCTCGAGCGCTTCGGCCGCGCTTGGCATGCCCGTGTAGTGCAGCACCAGCATGTCGACGCCGCCGGCGCGCGGGCCGTGATTTGGCGAGGGGCGTTCGCGAAGCGGCATAGGGCGCGAGGCTAGCATAGCTAGAAGGCGAAGCGCGCGATGAGGAACAGGAGGCAGCCGACGCAGGCGCCGACCAGCGTGCCGGTCATGCGGATGTACTGGAGATCGCTGCCGATCGCGAGTTCGAGCCGGGCGGCGACCGTGCGCGCGTCCCAGTTCCGCACCACCTCGGCGATGAGCGCCGCGATCTGCCCGCGCCAGGGCACGACCGCGAGCGCCAGATGCTCGATGCCGGCGTCGAGCCGCTCCTGCATCGCCGCATCCGCCGCGAGCGTGCGGCCCAACGACAGCAGCGCCGCCGTCAGCGCCGCGCGCGTGCGCGATTGCGCCGCGGCAAGATCGTCGAGCACGATGCGGCGCAGCGCGTCCCACATCTCGCCAAGCCAGGTCTGGACCTCGGGCTGGCGCAGGAGCCGGTCCTTGATCTCGGCGACGCGCTGCTCCCATTCCGGCGCTTCGACGAGCGCCTGCGAGAGACTCTCGAGCGCGGCGCGGAAGCGCTGACGGCCCTCGCTTTCGGAGCGGCGCAGCTCGGCGAGAATTTCCTCGATGCCGGCGATGATCTGCTCGGCGATTCGCCGGTCGATCGTGCGCGGAACCCACCAGCGGCTGCGCTCCGCGACCATCGCGTAAAGCCGGTCGGCATTGCGCGCCAGCGCATCTTGCGCCGCATCGAGGCCACGGTCGAAGACGGCGTCGAAGGCGCCGCTTTGCGTCACCAGCGCGAGGAGCCGGCCCAAGAGCGGCGCCAACTCGGCGGCGGCGAGCTGCTCGTGAAACGAGCGCGCGGCGAAATCGCGGAGCTCGCGATCGCCAAGCGCGCGGATGATCGGCGGCAGCGCTTCGCTCGCTCGCGCAGCGACGAGTTGCGCATGCTCGGGCCGCTCGAGCCATGCCGCGAGCCGCCGCGCCGGCGCGAATTGCTTGAGCTTCGCCGCGAGAATCTCCGGCGCCAGGAAATTGCGCTCGACGAACTGGCCGAGCCCTTCGCCGATGCGGTCCTTGCTCCTGGGGATGATGGCGGTGCGCGGGATGGGCAAGCCAAGCGGGCGGCGAAACAACGCCGTCACGGCGAACCAGTCGGCGAGCCCGCCGACCACCGCCGCCTCGGCGCCGGCATGGACGAGCGCGCCCCAGAACCCCGGCACGGGCCAAGCGGCGGTGGCGATGAAGATCGCCGCCGCCAGACCGAGAAGCCCGGTGGCGAGGAGGCGGTTGCGCCGCAGCCCACGCCGCAGCCGGGATTCGGTTTCGGCAGCGCTGTTTTCGATCACTCGACGATGCTCGCGTCCGCTGGCCTCGGGGCGAGGCGTGTGTTAGCGTCGCGGCCGCCGCCAGATCAACACGCGTGTCCTGCCATGTCCTTCGGTCTCGGACTCCTCTGCTACATCCTCGGCAGCATCCTGGTTGGGGTCTGCCTCGTTGCGATTCCCGGCCCGGGCGGCGGCGAGGCCGGGCCCGAGCACGGGCACGGCCCCGGCTCGCATTGATGGACGGCGAGCGAGCGACCCGCGGCTGGCAGTTCTGGATCGACCGCGGCGGCACCTTCACCGATGTCGTGGCGCGGCGGCCCGATGGCGCGCTCGTCACCCGCAAGCTGCTCTCCGACAATCCCGAGCGCTATCGCGACGCGGCACTGGCGGCGATCCGCGACATCCTCGGCGTAGCGCCGGGCGCGGCGCTCCCCGCCGGCGCCATCGATGCGGTCAAGATGGGGACGACGGTCGCCACCAACGCGCTCTTGGAGCGCAAGGGCGAGCGCACGCTCTTGGTCATCACCAAGGGCTTCGCCGATGCGCTGCGCATCGGCTATCAGAACCGGCCGAAGCTCTTCGCCCGTCACATCGTCCTGTCGGAACAGCTCTACGAGCGCGTCGTCGAGGTCGATGAGCGCGTGACCGCCGAGGGCGAGGTTCTGCGGGCGCCCGAGCCGGCTGCGGTCCGGAAGGAACTTGCGGCCGCCTTCGCGGCGGGCATCCGCGCCGTCGCGATCGTGCTGCTGCACGGCTATCGCCATGTCGAGCACGAAGAGCTGGTCGCCGAGATCGCGCGCGACATCGGCTTCACCCAGATCTCGGTGAGCCACCGCGTCAGTCCGCTGATGAAGCTCATAAGCCGCGGCGACACCACGGTGGTCGATGCCTATCTCTCGCCGATCCTGCGCCGCTATGTCGATCGGGTCGCGGCCGAACTCGGCGCGGCGCGGCTCCTGTTCATGCAGTCGAACGGGGGCCTCGTCGATGCGCATCGCTTCCAAGGCAAGGACGCCATTCTTTCGGGGCCGGCGGGCGGCATCGTCGGTGCCGTGCGCACCGCCGAGATGGGCGGCTTCGACAAGATCATCGCCTTCGACATGGGCGGCACCTCGACCGATGTGTCGCATTACGCCGGCGAGTACGAGCGCAGCTTCGAGACCCTGATCGCGGGCGTGCGGCTGCGCGCGCCGATGATGCACATCCACACGGTGGCAGCGGGCGGCGGCTCGGTCTGCGTCTTCGATGGCACGCGTTATCGCGTCGGACCCGATTCGGCCGGCGCCAATCCCGGCCCCGCCTGCTATCGCCGCAGTGGGCCGCTGACCGTGACCGATTGCAACGTCATGCTCGGCAAGCTGCAGCCCGAATTCTTCCCGAGCGTCTTTGGACCCAATGGCGACGCGCCCTTGGATCGCGCGGTGGTGGTCCGCGAATTCACCGCGCTCGCGCGCACGATTGCGGCGAAGACCGGCGACCGCCGCGCGCCGCGGGAGGTGGCGGAGGGCTTCCTCAAGATCGCCGTCGAGAACATGGCGAATGCGATCAAGCAGATCTCGATCGAGCGCGGCTACGACGTGACGCGCTACACGCTCTGCTGCTTCGGCGGCGCCGGCGGACAGCATGCGTGTCTCGTGGCCGATGCGCTCGGGATGAAGCGGGTCTATATCCATCCCTTCGCCGGCGTGCTCTCGGCCTATGGCATGGGTCTCGCCGATCTCCGCAGCTTGAAGGAGCAAGCGATCGAGGCGCGGCTCGAGGCGGCGCTCATGCCGACGCTCGATCGGGCGCTCGACCGTCTCGCGGCTTCCGGCAGCGAGGAAATGCTCGGCCAAGGCATCGCGCCCGCGCGCATCACGCTCTTGCGCAAGGCGCATGTGAAGTATGAAGGGACCGACGTGCCGCTGGTCGTGCCCTATGGCGGCAGCGACGCGATCGCCGAGGCCTTCGCCGCGGCGCATCGCCTGCGCTACGGCTTCGTCATGCCGGAAAAGCGGCTCATCGTCGAGGCCGTGTCGGTCGAGGCGGTGGGCGCGACGGACGCGGCCGAAGATCGCATCGAGCCGGCGCCGCCATCGCCCGGCGAGCCCGCGCCTTTGGCGCATGTCCTGCTCTTCACCGCGGGCGTGGAGCATCAGGCGCCGGTCTTCGACCGCGACGCGCTGGTGCCGGGACAGGAGATCGATGGCCCCGCCATCATTCGCGAGCAGACCGCGACGACGGTGGTCGAGCCCGGTTGGCGCGCGCTTCTCGACCGGCGGCGCTATCTCGTATTGGAGCGCGTGGTCCCGCTGCCCGGCCGCACCGCTGTCGGCACCGCGGTCGACCCGGTGATGCTCGAGGTCTTCAACAACCTCTTCATGGCGATCGCCGAGCAGATGGGCGTCGCGCTGCAGAACACCGCCTATTCCGTCAACATCAAGGAGCGGCTCGACTTCTCCTGCGCGCTGTTCGACCGCACCGGGTCGCTGATCGCCAACGCGCCGCATCTGCCGGTGCATCTGGGCTCGATGGGCGAGAGCGTGCGCACCGTGATCCGCTCGCGCGGCAGCGGCATGAAGCCGGGCGATGTCTATGTGCTGAACGCGCCCTATAACGGCGGTACGCACCTGCCCGACGTGACCGTGATCATGCCGGTCTTCGCCGAGGACGACCGAGCGGGCGCGGGGCCGG
>DATNIY010000069.1:0-19846 GCA_035604195.1 Allostellaceae bacterium | reverse complement strand
GCGCAAGCGCGGCCGGACGCGCCGAGCCGAGATAAAGAACCGCCCAGCGCCGGGGATCGGCGGGCCGCCCGAGCGCCTTGGCGAGGCTCGGCCAGGACAGGCCGATGCGCAGAGCCGCGTTGCGGAACTGCAACGTCGCCAGCCGCGCCGTACCGAGCGTGCGGTCCTGCTCTTGCGGATGCTGCAGGATCAGAAGCGCTATGGCGTTGTCGATCGGCGTGATCGCGTCGCAGATGCAAAGCGAGGCGGGCTTGCCGCAATGCGGGCAGTCATTCGGCACGGCGGGAGCGGGTTCCATATCATTAATATGATTTACGCGGCGCTCGCGCGAAAGGCCTAGGCTCTGCCGATAATTTCGACGCCGTTACCGATCGATAATGTTAATTGGCCTGCGCTCGCCGCATCGTTGACACCGCCACTGCCGCTACCTAGCTTGCGCGGCGATGACCGATCGCCTCGCCATCGCTATCGCCCAGCTCGACCCCACCGTGGGCGACATCGCTGCCAACATCACCAAGTTGCGCGAGGTGCGGACGGAGGCGGCGCGGCTCGGCGCCGATCTCGTCGTGGCTTCCGAGCTGTTCGTCGCGGGCTACCCGCCCGAAGACCTGGTTCTGAAACCCGCCTTCATCGATGCCTGCCAGGCGGCGGTGCGCGACTTGGCGCGCGAGACCGCAAGCGGCCCGGCGGTGCTGGTGGGCACGCCGTGGCGCCAGGACGGCAAGACCTACAACGCCGCGGCGCTGCTCGACGGCGGCCAAGTGGCGGGTTTGCGTTTCAAATACGATCTGCCGAATTACGGCGTCTTCGATGAAAAGCGCGTCTTCGCCGCCGGCCCGTGTCCGGGCCCCATTCCCTTCAGGGCGGTTCGCCTCGGCGTCATGATCTGCGAGGACATGTGGTCGCCGGATGCGACCGAGACACTGTCCGAGAGCGGCGCCGAGCTCATGATCGTGATCAACGGCTCGCCCTTCGAGAGCGACAAGCGCGATGAGCGCGTCACCCTCGCCGTCGCCCGCATCAAGGAGAGCGACCTGCCGCTGCTCTACGTCAACCAGGTGGGCGGCCAGGACGAGCTGGTGTTCGACGGCGCCTCTTTCGCGCTCGACCGCAGCTGCACCTTGCGAGTCCAGGCGCCGAGCTGGCGCGAAGCGCTGATCCTGACGCACTGGCAGCGCGAGGCCGGCGGGCGCTGGACCGTTGCGCCCGGGCCGCTCGAAATTCCGAGCGCGGGCGTGGAGGCGACCTATCACGCGATGGTCCTGGGGCTGCGCGACTATGTCCGCAAGAACCGCTTTCCCGGCGTCGTGCTCGGGCTCTCGGGCGGCATCGATTCGGCCTTGACCGCTGCCGTCGCGGTCGATGCGTTGGGGAGCGAGGCCGTGCATTGCGTGATGATGCCGTCGCCCTACACTTCGCAGGATAGCCTCGACGACGCGGCGGAAGTGGCGCGGCTCATGGGCGTGGAGTTGCGCAGCATCGACATCGCGCCGGCGATGCGCGCCTACCAGGAGATGCTCAGCCCTTCCTTCGCCGGGCGCGCGCCGGACATCACCGAAGAGAACATCCAATCGCGCATCCGCGGCATGACGCTCATGGCGCTCTCCAACAAATTCGGCTGGATGGTGCTCTCGACCGGCAACAAGTCGGAGATGTCGGTGGGCTACGCGACCATCTATGGCGACATGTGCGGCGGCTTCACCGTGCTGAAGGACGTCTACAAGATGACCGTGTTCGCGCTCGCGCGCTGGCGCAATCAGCATCGCCTGCCCGGGCTCCTCGGACCGGCGGGGCGGGTGATCCCGGAGCGCGTCATCACCAAGCCGCCGAGCGCCGAATTGAAGCCGAACCAGACCGACCAGGACACGCTGCCGCCCTACGCGGTCCTCGACGACATTCTGCAATGCCTCGTCGAGCACGAGATGCCGGTGCCGGAGATCATCGCGCGCGGCCATTCGGAGGCGGTGGTGCGCTCCGTCTGGCGCATGCTCGACCGCGCCGAATACAAGCGCCGGCAGGCGCCGCCGGGAGTCAAGATCACGCGCCGGGCTTTTGGCCGCGACCGCCGCTATCCCATCACCAACGCCTTCCAGGATGCGGCCGCGCTGCCGGCTTTCGAGGCCGGCGCCGCGCCGCGCGCGCCGTTGCCGCAGCCGACATGAGCGCAGTCTCCGCCGCGCCGTGCCGCTGACGCTCTACAACACGCTCACGCGCCGCAAACAGGTGTTCGAGCCGCTCGACCCGCGGCATGTCCGCATGTATGTCTGCGGCCCCACAGTCTACGACTTCGCGCATATCGGCAATGCGCGCCCCGTGGTCGTCTTCGACGTGCTCTACCGGCTGCTGCGCCACATCTACGGCGCCGAGCAGGTGCGCTACGTCCGCAACATCACCGACGTCGACGACAAGATCAACGCCGCCGCCACGGCGAACGGCGAGAGCATCCGCGATCTGACCGAGCGCACGGCCAAGGCGTTTCACGAGGACGTCGCGGCCTTGGGCGCCTTGCCGCCCGATGTCGAGCCGCGCGCCACCGAACATATCGCGCCGATGATCGCCATGATCGAGCGGCTCATCGCCGCGGGTCACGCCTACCTCGCCGACGGCAATGTGCTCTTCGCGGTCGCCAGCATGGTCGATTACGGGCGTCTGTCGCGCCGCTCGCGCGACGAGATGATCGCCGGCGCGCGGGTCGAGATCGCGCCCTACAAGCGCGATCCCGCCGATTTCGTGCTGTGGAAGCCGTCGTCCCCCGATCTGCCGGGCTGGGACAGCCCCTGGGGCCGCGGCCGGCCGGGCTGGCACATCGAATGCTCGGCGATGAGCGAGGCCTATCTCGGCGAAACTTTCGACATCCACGCCGGCGGGCTCGACCTGATTTTCCCGCATCACGAGAACGAGATCGCGCAGAGCGTTTGCGCGCACGAGGGCAAGCCCTTCGCGCGCTACTGGCTGCACAACGCCTTCGTCACCGTCGATGGCGCAAAGATGGCGAAGTCCGAAGGCAATTTCCGCACGATCCGCGATGCGCTGGCGGAGGCGCCGGGCGAGGCGGTGCGCTATGCCCTGCTGACCGCGCATTACCGCGACCCGCTCGACTGGACCTCGGAGCGCCTGGCGCAAGCGAAGAACGCGCTCGACCGCTTCTACATCGGACTGCGCAATGTCGCGGATATCGACAGCCGAGCGACGGCGCCGCCCGCTGCCGTGATGGCCGCGCTCGAGGACGATCTCAACACCCCGATGGCGCTGACGGCGCTGCACGAACTGTTGGGTGACCTCAACCGGGCGGAAGCCGACAAGGCGCGGCTCAAGGGCGAGATTCTGGGCGGCGGCGCGCTGCTTGGCCTATTGCAACAGCCGCCGGACGTTTGGTTGAAGCAGGGCGGCATGTCAGCGGCTCTGACGGAGACGGAGACGATGACCGAGTCAGTGAATCCCCGCATTGATGGAATGGTCCGTCAGCGCTCCGAGGCCCGCAGGGCCAAGGATTTCGCGCTGGCAGATAAAATCCGCGCGCAACTCGCGCTCGAAGGAATTGTGCTAGAAGATAAGCCGGACGGTACGACCGAATGGCGGCGGATGTGACGGGCGAGCGGATTTATCTCTACGACACGACCTTGCGCGACGGGGCGCAGTCGCAGGGCGTGGATTTCGGCGTGCCCGACAAGCTCGCCATATCCCGCGAATTGGACCAGCTCGGCATCGATTACATCGAAGGCGGCTGGCCCGGCGCCAATCCGACCGACGACGCCTTTTTCGCCAAGCCGCCGCCTCTCGGCCATGCGCGGCTCGCCGCCTTCGGCATGACGCGGCGCGCTGGACGCAGCGCCGCCAACGATCCCGGCCTCGCCGCCATCCTCGGCAGCGGCGTGAAGGTCGCGACCTTGGTCGGCAAGGCCTGGGATTTCCATGTCGATGTCGCCTTGGGCGTGACGCTGGCCGAGAATTTGGCGATGATCAAGGATTCCGTCGCCCTCGCCGCCGGCCGGCTCGAGGAGACGATCTTCGATGCCGAGCATTTCTTCGACGGCTACAAGGCCAATCGCGGCTTTGCGCTCGACTGCTTGGCGGCGGCGCAGGATGCGGGCGCGCGCTGGATCGTGCTGTGCGATACCAATGGCGGCACCCTGCCGCAGGAGATCGAGCGCATCGTCGGCGAGGTGGCCGCGCGCATTCCCGGCGAACGGCTGGGCATTCATTGCCATAACGATACCGAGAACGCCGTCGCCAATTCATTGGCCGCGGTGCGCGCCGGCGCGCGGCAAATCCAGGGCACGCTCAACGGTTTGGGCGAGCGCTGCGGCAACGCCAATCTGGTCTCGATCATCCCGAGCTTGATGCTGAAGATGGGCTTCAGCACCGGCATCGACGTGGCCGAATTGAAGCGCTTGACCCATGTCTCGCGCTTTCTCGACGAGCGCTTGAACCGCGCTCCCAACCGTCATGCCGCCTATGTCGGCGAGGCCGCCTTTGCACATAAGGGCGGCTTGCACGTCTCGGCGGTCGAGAAGGACCCGCGCTCTTATGAGCACATCGACCCCGCGGCCATCGGCAACCGCCGGCATGTCGTCGTCTCCGACCAGGCCGGGCGCGCCAACCTGCTCGCCCGGCTGCGCGAGATCGGCATCGCGCTCGACGCCAATCATCCGAAGCTCGGGCCGCTGCTCGAGCAGGTCAAGGCGCGCGAATTCGCCGGCTACGCCTATGACGGGGCCGAGGCGAGCCTGGAGCTGCTGGCGCGGCGCGCGCTCGACGGCGTGCCCGAATATTTCAAGCTGCAGAGCTTCCGCGTCATCGACGAGCGGCGCTGGAACGCGCGCGGCGAGCAGATCACGCTCTCGGAAGCCACGATCAAGGTCCGCGTCGGCGATGAACAGGTGATGACCGTCGCCGAGGGCAACGGCCCGGTGAACGCGCTCGACACGGCGCTGCGCAAGGCGCTGATCCCGGCCTTTCCCGAATTGGACGGCATCCGCCTCACCGATTACAAGGTGCGCATCCTGACCCCGCAGGACGGCACCGGCGCGGTGACGCGGGTGATGATCGAGACCGCGGGCGAGGACGGCGAGACCTGGTCCACCGTCGGCGTCTCGACCAACGTCATCGACGCCTCGTACAACGCGCTCCACGACAGCCTCACCTACAAGCTCTGGCGCTCCGGCCGGAGGGGGTGATGGCCGGCACCGACCGACGCCGCGCGAAGCTCTCGGGCGGGCCCGCGATCGTTCTGATCGAGCCGCAGCTCGGCGAGAACATCGGCACCGCCGCGCGCGCCATGTACAATTGCGGGCTCACCGATCTGCGCCTGGTGCGGCCGCGCGACGGCTGGCCGAGCAAGAAGGCGCAAGCCGCGGCGAGCGGCGCCGATGCCGTGCTCGAGGGCGCGCGGCTCTACGACAGCGCCGAAGCGGCCATCGCCGGGCTGCGCCATGTCTACGCCACCACGGCGCGCGACCGTTACATGGTGAAGCGCACCGTCACGCCGCGCCAGGCGGCGGCGGAGATGCGCGCGCTGATGGCGGCCAAGGAGCCCTGCGGCATTCTGTTCGGGCCGGAGCGGACCGGGCTCGTCAACGAGCATATCGCGCTCGCCGATACAGTGCTGACCATGCCGCTCAACCCCGCCTTCTCCTCGCTCAACCTCGCCCAGGCGGTGCTGATCGTCGGCTACGAATGGTTTACGGCCGGCGACGAGACGCCGGCATCGCAGCTCGTCACCGGACATTCGCTTCCCGCCACCAAGGAGCGCCTCATCCGCTTCTTCGAGCATCTCGAGGAAGAGCTCGACCGCAGCGGCTTCATGCGCAACGCCGAGAAGCGGCCGAGCATGGTGCGCAACCTGCGCAACCTGTTCCAGCGCGCCCACTGCACCGAGCAGGAGCTGCGCACCTTGCATGGCGTGGTGACGGCCTTCGCCGGCCCGCGCGGCCGGCACCGCCGCAGCGCCACGCCGGAGCGGTGACTTCCCGTTTGACAAGGCGACGCCGGCCCCTATAGTTCAGCGCCGCATTCCCGAGAACGTGGGCGCCCGCGCCCCGTCCGCCGCATCGCCTGGAGGCGCCGGACCTATCGGGACAACAAAACCAAGGAATCCTAGCCGACAATGAGCAAACGCGAAGGCTCGAAGTACAAGATCAACCGCCGCCTCGGCGTCAATCTCTGGGGCCGCTCGAAGAGCCCCCTCAACCGCAACCGCGACTACGGTCCGGGGCAGCACGGGCAGCGGCGCAAGAAACCCAGCGATTTCGGCACGCAGCTCATGGCGAAGCAGAAGCTGCGCGGCTATTACGCCAATATCGGCGAGCGCCAGTTCCGCCGGCTCTACCAGGAGGCCGCGCGCCGCCACGGCGATACCGGCGAGAATCTGATCGCGCTCCTGGAGCGCCGGCTCGATGCCGTGGTCTATCGCATGAAATTCGTGCCGACGCCGTTTGCCGCGCGCCAATTGGTCAATCACGGGCATGTCCGGGTCAACGGCCACCGCGTCAACATCGCGTCTTACCAGGTCAAGGACGGCGACACGATCGAGGTTCGCGACAAGGCGAAGCAATTCGCGCTCGTGCTCGAGGCCGTGCGGTCGAGCGAGCGCGACGTGCCAGACTATCTCGAGGTCGATCACGAGAAGATGCGGGGCAAATTCGTGCGCGCGCCGAAGCTCGCGGACGTGCCCTATCCCGTGCCGATGGAGCCCAATCTCGTCGTCGAGTTCTATTCGCGCTGAGCGATCGGGCGGCGTTAAGCCGCCTTGCTCGACGCCAACCGCTGCAGCCAGTTCTGCACGCGCGCATCCTCGCAAACGGCGACATTGAAACGCATCCAGGGCGAGCGCTCGAGATGCGGTCGGAAAACCGTCCCGGGCGCGAGCATGATGCCGTCGCGCTGCGCCGCTTCCGCCAGCTCCAGAGTATCGTCGATCCCGGGGAATCTTGCCCAGACGAACATCCCGTCCGCAGGCTCCGCGAACAATTGCAATCCGATGCGCTCGAAGGCGCGCACGACATTCAGGCGCGCTTCACCCAGCCGCTCCTGCAAGCGCGACAGATATTTGCGGTAATGGCCCCCGACCAGCATCAAATAGATGAGGCGCTCGGTGAATTGCGAGGTGGTGATGCTGGTCAGCATCTTGATATCCGCGAGCTCGTCGGCGATGTCCTGCGCGCAGGCGATGAAACCGACGCGCAAACTGCCCGAAAGCGTCTTGGAAAAGCTGCGCGCGTAAATCACGCGGTTGAGCTGGTCGAGCGTCGCGAGCCGTGGCGTCGTCTTTACCTGCAGATCGCAGAAGATGTCGTCCTCGACGACAGTGAAGTTATGGCGCTCGGCGGCCTGCAACACCTTGAAGGCCACATGCGGGCTCATATCGGTTCCGGTCGGGTTCTGCATCACCGATTGGGTGAAATAGACCTTGGGCCGGTGTGCCGCGGCCAGGCCTTCGAGAACCGTCACATCCGGCCCGTCGGGATTGCGCGGCACCGCCAGCATTTCGACGCCCTGCAGACGCAAATTGCCGAACATGTTGTAGTAGCCGGGATCGTCCACCAGCGCCGTGTCGCCCGGCCTGAGCAAATAACGCATGACCAACTCGAGCGCCTGGCTGGTGCCCTGCGTCAGCAGGATCTGGCCGGGATGAGCGGTGATGCCGAGCCCGGCCAGCATCAGCGCGAGGTGCTCGCGCAGCGGCAAGTAGCCGAAGGGGCGTCCGTATTCGAGCAAATGGGCGTCGCCGTTCCTGCGCGCGAGCACGTTAAGGCTCTGGCGTAGGCCGGCTTCGTCGAGCCACGAGTTCGGCAGCCACGGACCGCCGGCAAGGATGGTGTTTTCGTCCGCGTCGAGCAGGCGGCGGATGAGCAAGACCAGTTCCTCGTTGCGCTGGTGGTTATCGGACGGAGCGGGACGCGTCGCCTCCGCCGGCGCGGGCACGGTGTAGAAGCCCGCGCCGCGGCGCGATTGCAGATAGCCCATCGCCACCAGGCGATCGTAAGCCTCGACCACCGTGAAGCGGCTGACATCGTGGATTTCGGCAAAGCTGCGGATCGATGGCAGCTTGGTGCCCGGCCTTAAATGGCGGTCGTCGATTTGCCGCTTGATGCCGGTCACGATCTGATCGGCGAGCGGCTGGTCGCCATTCGGACGAACGGTTAGGGAGAGCATGACGTTTTCCGCCTCGCACTCGGTTGGCCCGGTCGCTGGACCAGTACAGTTATGCTAACTGACGTTGAAACTGTCTATTACTGTTCCGAAGAATGTCCGGTACTGTGGCGCGTGTCAAGCAGCCAACGAAGGGAGAGTTCCCATGCCGCTCATTCAGGTTCGCGTCATCAAGGACGTCTTCACGAAGGAACAGAAGCGCCAGATCATCGGCAAGCTCACCGATGCGATGGTCTCGGTCGAGGGAGAGAACATGCGCGGCGTCACTTGGTGCGTGATCGAGGAAGTCGAAAGCGGCGATTGGGGCATCGGGGGCAACGCCCTGACCACCGCGGATGTGCAGGCTTTGGCGCGCGGCAAAGCTGCGTGACGGCGGGGCCTCGCATCGCGCCTCACTGACGCTTCGGTTGCGGCCGAGCGCTGCGAAGAAACGCTCGGCCCGCCGATGTCCAAGCGCCGTGGATAGACCGCGCCAAGCTGCGCCGGCTCGCCTATTCTAGGGGGCGACCCCAAGAACCGACGGGAGCCGCCATGCTGTGGCTGCAACTCGCCATCATCTTCCTGCTCATTCTGGTGAACGGCTTCTTCGCCATGGCGGAGATGGCCGTCGTCTCGGCGCGCAAGGCGCGCCTTCAGCATGCGGCGGAGATGGGCCGCGCCGGGGCGCAGGTCGCGCTCGAGTTGAAGCGCGATCCCGGGCGCTTCCTTTCGACCGTGCAGATCGGCATTACCGTGATCGGCGTGCTCGCGAGCGTGCTGGGCGGCGCCACCTTGGCGGACGCGCTGGGGCATTCTCTGGCCGCGCATTTGCCGCAGGGCCTGGCGCCTTACGCGGCGACGATCGGCTTCATCCTGGTGGTCGTCGCCATCTCCTATCTGACGCTGATCCTCGGCGAGCTGGTGCCGAAGCGCATCGCGCTCGGCCGTCCCGAGACGATCGCGGCAAGCCTGTCGCCGGCGCTGCGCATGATGGCGCAGATCTGGGGACCGGTCGGGTGGCTCTTGAGCGCCTCGAGCAATTTCGTGCTGTGGCTGGTGCCGCTGAAGCCTTCCGAGGCAGCGCCGGTCACCGAGGAGGAGATCACGCTCATGCTGAGCGAGGCGACCGCGGCCGGCCAATTCCAGGCGCAGGAGACCTCGATCGTTCAGATGGCGCTGCGCCTCGGCGACCGCAGGATCGGCGCCCTGATGACGCCGCGCACGCAGGTCGAATGGCTCGACCTCGCCGACGGCGCCGAGGAGAACCGCCGCAAGATCCGGGCCAGCGCCTATTCGCGCTTTCCCGTCGGCGAGGGCGGCTCAGGTCAGGTGGTCGGCGTCGTCCAGGTCAAGGATTTGCTGTCGGCGGCGCTCGACGGCCGGCCCTTCGACCTCAGGGCGGCGCTGCGCCCGCCCTTCTACCTGCCGGACACGGTGACGGCGCTGCGCGCGCTCGAGCTGTTCAAGGGCCGCGGCGAGCCGATGGCGCTTGTCGTCGACGAATACGGCGATTTCGAGGGCGTTCTGACCCTGCATGACATTTTGCAGTCGCTGGTCGGCGACATCGCCGTCCCCGGGGAAGAGACGAGCAAGGCCGTGGTGCGGCGCGACGACGGCTCCTGGCTCGTCGACGGCATGATCGCGCTGGACGAGGTCAAGGACCTGACCGGCTTGCCGAAGCTCCCCGGCGACGACAGCGGCGACTTCCACACCCTCGGCGGCTTCATGATGGCGAGCATCAACCGCATTCCTACGATCGGCGACCGCGTCACCGTCGGCGGCTACCGCTTCGAGGTGATGACCATGGACGGCAGGCGCGTCGATCGCGTCCTGATCATCCCGCCGAAGGCGAAGCAAAGCTGATCGAAGCCGGCGCGGGCTTGCGGAGAAAGGCTTGGGTCGCCACTTAGCCGATGCAACTTTGGCCGGGATCCACCGCCATGACCGACCCTGTCCTGGACAGCTATTTCGTCTCGCACGGCGCGCCGACCCTGGCGCTCGATCCGGGCGCGACGGGAGAATTCTGGCAGCGGCTTGGCGCGGAGCTGCCGCGGCCGCGTGCCGTGCTTGCGGTTTCCGCACATTGGGCGACCGCTGCGCCCGAGGTCAGCGCCGCCGCCAAGCCCGATACCATTCATGACTTCTACGGCTTTCCCGAGCCGCTCTACCGGATCTTCTATCCCGCGCCGGGGGCGCCCGCGCTGGGCGAGCGGGTCGCCGCGCTGCTCGGCGCGGCGGGCCTCGCCTGCACCATCGACCGCGACCGCGGCCTCGATCACGGCGCCTGGGTTCCGCTGCGCTCGATGTTCCCCGCGGCCGATGTCCCGGTCGTCCAGCTTGCGGTGCAGCCGCAGCTCGACGCCCTTTGGCATCAGCGGCTCGGGGCGGCGCTGGCGCCGCTTCGATCGGAAGGCGTGCTGATCCTGGCGAGCGGCGGCGCGGTCCACAATCTCCGCGAAGTTGCTTGGCACGGCGGCGAGACGCCGGAATGGGCGCGTGAGTTCGATGAGTGGCTGGCCGCGGCCTTGGCGGCGGGGCGCGAGGGCGATCTTGTGGGCTGGCAGCGCAAGGCGCCGCAAGCCCGGCGCGCGCATCCGACGCCCGAGCATTTCCTGCCGCTGTTCGTGGCGTTGGGCGCCGCCGGCCCCGGCGCGCGCGGAACGCGCCTCTTTCAGGGCTTCACTTTGGGCTCGATGAGCATGGCGGCCTTCCGCTTCGCCGCCTGATCATCTCTGCGCGTTCCCCTGTGGGGCCTGCCGGGTCTCTTGGCAGCGGCATCAATATTTGCCGGCGAGGCAGCCGCGTCCCGCGATTAATCCTCTATCGGGGCGCGGGGGTGGTCGGAGGATGACAGTTATCGCCGCCGGCGCGGCGGCAGGTATCATATTCGCTCTGCTGCATATTGTGTTCCGCCTGTTGACGCCCGCGCGCTTCGTTCGCGGACAGGTTTTGGATGAAGGCGGTGCGTTCGGCGGCGTTGTGAAAAACCACGCCGATGGGCGGCCGCTCGGCGAACCAGCGCTTGATCAGCGGGCCGAGCTGCGCCTGCTCCTGCGCGTTGCGCGAACTCCCGTCGACGCCGTGATTGTCGCGCAGGTATTGCGCCATGTATGACGCCTTCCCGTCGCCCTGCGCGGCGGCCTTGTCGTACCAGGCGATCGCCTGGTCGAGGTTCAGCGGCACGCCCATGCCATACTCGTAGGCGCGGCCGAGACGGTATTCGCCCATCTTATTGTCCTGCTGCGCGCTCTTCGTGTACCAGGCCGCGGCGGTGACCCAGTCGTTGGGCACGGTATTGCCGTCCTCATAAAGCTGACCCAGCGCCGCCTCGGCCGAGGGCTCGCCCTGCGCGGCGCCGAGCTTGTACCAACGCGCCGCCTCGGCCACGTTCTCGGCAACGCCGTCGCCTTCTTCATAGAGGTAGCCCATCTCGTAGAGCGCGAGCGGATAGCCGGCCTGCGCCGCCTGCAGAATGATCTTCGCCGCACCGGCATGGTCCCCGGCCCGGTAACGCGCGACCCCTTGGTTCCACAGATCGCTGCCGGGAAGCGGCCGGGCGCCACCCTGGTCGAGTTCGGCAAGCGCTTGGCGCGCCGGCGCCAGCCCTTGCGCCGCCGCCGCCTCGATAAGCTGCCGCGCCTTCGCCATGTCCTTCGGCACGCCATCGCCCTTGGCATACATCTGCCCGAGGTTGAGCTCGGCGCCGGCGTGGCCCTGGGCAGCCGCCTTGCCGTACCATTGAGCGGCCTCGCGGGAGTCGGGCTGCACCTGCCAGCCGCGCTGATAGGCGGCCCCGACAACGGCCTGCGCCTCGGCAAGGCCCATCTCGGCCGCCTTCAGGTAATGCTTGAAGGCAACAGCCTGATCCTGGGCGCGGCCGATGCCATTGGCGGCGAGAATGCCCTGACAATATTCCGCCTCCGGCGTGGCACCGCCGCGCGGCAGCGACAGGCACTTCTGCACCGCGCTCTGCTGCGCCCAAACCGGCGCTGCGCCGGCCAGGAGGGAAAGCAATACGAGGCTTGATAGCCTGGCCATTCGACCTCTCCCCTCGATCGGCGCACTCGCCGAGCCTAGGAAATACCGATTACCTTATTCCTGTTGGCTTTGGGTGTCAGCTTGGCCTAGCGCCGCGGCCCGGCTCAGCCGCGCGTCTGGATGCCCTTCTCGGCGAGGAATTCCTGAAGTTCGCCGGCTTCGAACATCTCGCGGATGATGTCGCAGCCGCCGACGAACTCGCCCTTCACATAGAGCTGGGGAATGGTCGGCCACTGCGAGAATTCCTTGATCGCCTGCCGGATCGAGGGATCGCCGAGCACGTCGATGCCTTTGAACTTGACCCCTATATGCGTGAGGATCTGCACCACTGCGGCGGAAAAGCCGCATTGCGGGAAGACCGGCGTGCCCTTCATGTAAAGCACGACGGCGTTGTCGGCGATGTCCAGCTTGATGCGGTCGGTGACGGTGGTTTCGGCCATAGTGGTTCCTTTGCGCTCAATCTTCGGGCGCGCTCGTCTGCAAGGCGAGCGCGTGCAACTCGTTGCCCATCCGCCCGCGCAGCGCCTGATAGACCATCTGGTGCTGCTGGACGCGGGACTTGCCCTTGAAGGCGGCGGAGACGACGTGGGCGGCGTAATGGTCGCCGTCACCACGCAAATCCTCGATGGTGATGCGAGCGTCGGGAAGGCCCTCCTTGATGAGCCTTTCGATCGTCCCCGCATCGATCGCCATGCCGCGCCTCCGGTCGGGAACCCTCAGCCGGCCGCCATGTAATTCGGCAGCCAGGCCTCGTTGATTCGCCGCAGTTCCTCGATCGATATGGCATCGGCGCCGGGAAGTGTCAACGCATCGCCGCCGCTGAGGCCGAGGCGCAGCACCGGCACCGAAGCGTCGGCGGCAGAGGTTAACACCGCATCCGGTTCCGCCGTCGCCAGGAGATAACGACCCTGATCCTCGCCGAAGAGAAAGGCGTGGGCGGGCAGACCCGGCGGCACCGCGATGGTGGCGCCCATCCCCCCGGCCATCGCCATCTCGGCCAGCGCCACGAGGAGCCCGCCATCGGAAAGGTCGTGGCAGGCGGCGATGTGGCCGGCGGCGATTTCGGCGCGGACGAAATCGCCGTTGCGGCGCTCGGCGGCGAGATCGACGGGCGGCGGCGCACCATCCTCGCGGCCAAGCACCTCGCGCAGATAGAGCGACGCGCCGAGATGGCCCTTGGTCTCGCCGACCAGCAACAAGGTGTCGCCCGGCCGTTTCAGGGCGAGGCTCGCGGACTTGCCCGCATCCGCGATGAGTCCGACGCCGCCGACGACCGGCGTCGGCCAGATGCCGCTGCCATTGGTCTCGTTGTAGAGCGAGACGTTGCCGGAAACGACGGGATAGTCGAGCGCCAGGCAGGCCGCGCGCATGCCCTCGATGCACTCGGCGAATTGGCCCATGATCTCCGGCCGCTCGGGATTGCCGAAATTCATGTTGTCGGTGATCGCGAGCGGCAGGGCGCCCACGGCGGTGAGATTGCGCCAGCTCTCCGCCACCGCCTGAGCGCCGCCGCGGCGCGGATCGGCGACGCAATAGCGCGGCGTGCAGTCGGTGGCGAGCGCCAGCGCCTTCTTGCGGCCGGGAATGCGCACCACTGCGGCATCGCCGCCCGGCCGCTGCACCGTATGGCCCATCACCAGTTGGTCGTATTGCTCCCAGATCCAGCGTTTCGATGCCAGATCGGGGCAGCCGATCAGCGTCTTGAGCGCGGCCATCGCCGGCTGGGCCGGAACCGCGCCGGCGACAAGCTCGGGACGCGGCGCGGCCGGGAGCCTTGGTCGGTCGTAGAGCGGTGCTTCCGTGACGAGCGGTCCCACCGGCATGTCGGCGGCCACGGCGCCTCTCATGCGCAGCACCAGGCGTCCGTTGTCGGTGACGCGGCCGATCACCGCGAAATCAAGCTCCCATTTCTCGAAGATGCCGCGCGCGAAGCCCTCGCGCTCGGGCTTGAGGATGATGAGCATGCGCTCCTGGCTCTCGGACAGCATGATCTCGTAGGGCGTCATCCCGATCTCGCGCACGGGCACGCGGTCGAGATCGAGCTCGATGCCCAGGCCGCCCTTGCCGGCCATCTCGACCGAGGAGGAGGTCAGACCGGCCGCGCCCATATCCTGAATGGCGACAATGGCGTCGCTCGCCATGAGTTCGAGACAAGCCTCGATCAACAGCTTCTCGGTGAAGGGGTCGCCGACCTGGACGGTCGGGCGTTTCGCCTCAGCATCCGCGCTGAACTCGGAGGACGCCATGGTGGCGCCGTGGATGCCGTCGCGCCCGGTCTTGGCGCCGACATAGATCACCGGGTTTCCGGGACCTGCGGCGGCGGAATAGAAGATGCGGCGCGCGTCGGCGAGGCCGACCGTCATCGCATTCACCAGAATGTTGCCGTTGTAGCAGGGATGGAAATTGCACTCGCCGCCGACCGTCGGCACGCCGACGCAATTGCCGTAGCCGCCGATGCCCGCGACCACGCCGGCCAGGAGATGCCGCGTCTTGGGATGATCCGGGCTGCCGAAGCGCAGGGCGTTCAGATTGGCAATCGGCCGCGCGCCCATGGTGAAGACGTCGCGCAGGATGCCGCCGACGCCGGTCGCGGCGCCCTGATAGGGCTCGATGAAGGAGGGGTGGTTGTGGCTTTCGATCTTGAACACCGCGGCCTCGCCGTCGCCAATATCGACGATGCCCGCGTTCTCACCCGGCCCGCAGATGATTCGCGGGCCCGTCGTCGGCAAGCGCTTCAACCATTTCTTCGAGGATTTGTAAGAGCAGTGCTCGCTCCACATCACCGAAAAGATGCCGAGCTCGGTGAGGTTGGGCTCGCGCCCGAGAATGGCGGCGGCGCGGGCGAATTCCTCGGGCGTGAGGCCGTGCTGCGCGATGATCTCGGGCGTGAGCGGCGCCGCGCTCACACGAGCGCCCCGACGAGGCCGTCGAAGAAGGCGCAGCCGTCGGTGCTGCCCAGAAGCGGATCGGTCGCATCCTCGGGATGCGGCATGAGGCCCAGGACGGTCTTGCTCTCGTTGAGCACGCCCGCGATGTTGCGGGCCGAGCCGTTGTCGTTGCCGGCTTCGCTGATCGCGCCATCGGTCGTGCAATAGCGAAAGGCAACGCGCCCTTCGCCCTCGAGCCGGTCGAGGGTGGCGGGATCGGCGAAGTAGTTGCCGTCGTGATGCGCCACCGGCACGCGGATCACCTGCCCGCCGGCATAGCCGCAGGTGAAGATGCACTGGCTGTGCTCGATGCGGAGATGCACGTCCTTGCAGTGGAAGCGGAGCGTCTTGTTGGCGAGCAGCGCGCCCGGCAGCAGGCCGGCCTCGGTGAGGATCTGGAAGCCGTTGCAGATGCCGAGCACCGGCGTGCCCGCGGCGGCGCGCGCCTTCACTTCGCGCATGATCGGCGAATGCGCCGCCATGGCGCCGCAGCGCAGATAATCGCCATAGGCGAAGCCGCCGGGGATGACGATGAGATCGGCCTTGGGCAATTGGCTGTCGCGGTGCCAGACCTTGAGCGGTTTGCGGCCGGCGCTGCGATGGAGGGCGTCGAACACGTCTTGCTCGCGGTTCGAGCCGGGAAAGACGATGATCGCGGCTTGCATGGCTCAGCCCATGATCTCGACGCGGAAGCCTTCGATCACCGTGTTGGCCAAAAGCTTCCGGCACATCTCCTCGACCGTGGCGCGGGCGCGGGCCGGGTCGGTCTCGGCGAGATCCAAATCGATCACCTTGCCCTGGCGGACCTCGCCCACGCCGGCGAAGCCGAGCGCAGCGAGGGCGTGGCCGATCGCCTTGCCCTGCGGGTCGAGCACGCCCTCTTTCGGCATGATGTGGACCCGCGCCTTCATTGCATCAGCTGCGGTCCCTTGAGGTCGCCGGGGCCGCCCTCGGGCAGGATGCCGAGACGGCGCGCCACCTCCTGATAGGCCTCCTCGACCCGGCCAAGATCGCGGCGGAAGCGGTCCTTGTCGAGCTTCTCGTTGGTCTTGAGGTCCCAAAGGCGGCAATTGTCCGGGCTGATCTCGTCGGCGAGCACGATCCGCATCTCGTCATTGCTGAAGAGCCGGCCGAACTCGAGCTTGAAATCGACCAGCTTGATGCCGACGCCGAGGAACAGGCCGGTGAGGAAGTCGTTGATGCGCAGCGACATCGCCATGATCTCGTCGATGTCCTGCGTGGTCGCCCAGCCGAAGGCGGTGATGTGCTCTTCCGACACCATGGGGTCGTCGAGCGCGTCGTTCTTGTAATAATACTCGACGATCGAGCGCGTGAGGGCCGTGCCCTCGTCAATGCCGAAGCGCTTGGCGAGCGAGCCCGCCACGATGTTGCGGATGACCACCTCGATCGGGATGATCTCGACCTCGCGCACGAGCTGCTCGCGCATGTTGAGCCGGCGCACGAAATGCGTGGGAATGCCGATCTCGGCGATCTTCATCATCAGGAATTCGCTGATGCGGTTGTTGAGCACGCCCTTGCCGGTGATCGTGCCTTTCTTCTTGTTGTTGAAGGCGGTCGCGTCGTCCTTGAAATACTGGACGATCGTGCCGGGCTCGGGGCCTTCGAAGAGCACTTTGGCCTTGCCTTCGTAGATCTGCTTGCGCCGGGTCATGGGGGACCTGCCTTGGCAAGGGACAGTAGCCGGTGGGTGGCCGCTCTATAGCAAGGACAGGCGTGCCACTCAACGCCGCTTCGCGCCGGCGCGGCGGGCCAGCCTCAGAGGGAAATTTCGCGCCACGGCACGGCCTTGGGCCGATGCGCGGCGAATCGGAACTGGGGCCGCAGCTCGGCCCGGCCGACCGCCGGCAGCGCAATCAGCGCGCTCGACACCGTGGCGAAGCCGTGCTCGGCCACGAAGCGCATCGCGCCCTGGGGTCCGTCGCTCGGCGCGAAGCGGTCATCGAGGAGGAGAGTCTGCCACGCGGTCCAATCGCCGCGCTCCGGATCGGGCGGCGCGGCGGCGGCGAAAAGCGGGCGGTAACGGCGCAGCCGCGGCGTGTCGGCGGCGTCGAGGTCGCCGGCCGCGATCATCGACAGGCCGGGGCCGAGCGGCGTCGCGGTGATCGGCAGCGCGCCGCTAGGATCGGCGTGCCGGAGCCAAAACGCGTCGCGCTCGTCGGCGACGATCAGGTTGAAGGTGCGGTAGGCGCGCGGCTCGAGCGCTTCCAGCGCTTCCGCTGCCGCGGCCGCGTCGGCATGGTCGAGCGCCTCGAGCACCAGTTCGCCGCGCGAGCGCTGCCCCGGCGCCGGCCCGAGCGAGCCGTGGCGGTTCAGCACCCCCGCCGCCACGCCGTGGTCGTTAAGCCCGAGCCAGGAGCCGCCGGCGAGCTCGTCCAGTCCGGCGACAATTTCGGGCCGGTCGGGCCAGTGGCGGCCGGGCGGCTGCCAGGGCCGGTCCATCATCTCGTCGCGGTTGGCGCCGATGATGACCGGCCAGTCGTGGCCCGGTCGGCGCAGGATTACCAGTGTGCACATACGGCGCCCTGTTCGTATACTGGCGGCAGGCGTCGACGAGCAAGGAACAGGACGGAATCACGCATGTCGAGCTTCGATGAGCGCGAGAAGGGGTACGAGCGCAAGTTTCAGCAGGAACAGGAACTGGCCTTCAAGGTCCGGGCGCGGCGGAACAAGCTTTTCGGGATATGGGCGGCGGAGCGCCTGGGGCTGACCGGGGCGGCGGCGGAAACCTACGCGAACGAGTTGGTCGCGGCCGGACTCGCCCATCACGGCGATGCCGAGATCGTCGATACCGTCACGCGGGATTTCGCCGCCAAGGGCGTCGGCATCGATGCGACGCGGGTGCAGCTCGAACTCGAGCATTATGCCGCCGAAGCGCGGAAGCAGTACGGCGCGCCGCGCTAGCCACTGCGCCACCGCGCCTCAGCCCTCGCCGAAGACGCGGCGGAAGATCGCATCGACGTGTTTGGTGTGATAGGCCTCGTCGAACTGCCTCGCGAGCGCTTCCGGCGAGAGATAGCGCGCGACCTCCGTGTCCTTTTGCAGGAGATCGAGGAAGCGGCCCTTGCCCTCCCACACCGGCATGGCGTTGCGCTGCACGGCGCGGTAGGCATCCTCGCGGCTCATCCCGGCCTGGGTCAGCGCCAACAGAACGCGCTGCGAATTGACCAGCCCGCCGAGCCGGTCGAGATTGCGCCGCATCGCCTCGGGATAGACGATGAGCTTGTCGATGAGGCCGGTCAGTCGCGCCAGCGCGAAGTCGAGCGCGATGGTGGCGTCGGGCGCGATCACCCGCTCCACCGCCGAATGCGAGATGTCGCGCTCGTGCCACAGCGCCACATTCTCGAGCGCCGGCACGACGGTTGAGCGGATGAGCCGCGCCAGCCCCGTGAGATTCTCCGCCAGCACCGGGTTGCGCTTGTGCGGCATCGCCGAGGAGCCCTTCTGTCCCGGCGCAAAATACTCCTCGGCCTCGCGCACCTCGCTGCGCTGGAGATGGCGGATCTCCAGGGCGAGGCGCTCGATCGAGCCGGCGATGACGGCGAGCGTGGCGAAGAAATAGGCGTGGCGGTCGCGCGGAATGATCTGGGTCGAGATCGGCTCCGGCGCGAGGCCCAAGGCGCGCGCCACATGCTCCTCGACCTCGGGCGGGACATTGGCGAAGGTGCCGACCGCGCCCGAAATGGCGCAGGTCGCGATCTCGTCCTTGGCGCGCTCGAGCCGCAGGCGGGCGCGCGCGAACTCGGCGTAAAAGCCCGCGAGTTTGAGGCCGAAGGTCGTGGGTTCGGCGTGGATGCCGTGGCTGCGGCCGACGGTGAGGGTGAGCTTGTGCTCGAAGGCGCGCCGCTTCAGGACCGCGAGGAGGGCGTCGAGGCCGGCCAGCAGGATGTCGGAGGCCTGCTTCAACTGCAGCGCCAGGCAAGTGTCGAGCACGTCGCTCGAGGTCATGCCCTGATGCACGAAGCGCGCCTCGGGCCCGACATGCTCGGCGAGGTTGGTGAGAAAGGCGACGACATCGTGCTTGGTCTCGCGCTCGATCTCGTCGATGCGGGCGACCTCGAACGCGCCCTTCTCGCGCAGCGCGCGGGCGGCGCTCGCCGGAATGATGCCGGCCGCGGCGAGCGCGTCGGCGGCGTGGATCTCGATGTCGAGCCAGATCCGGAAGCGGTTCTCGGGCTCCCAGATGGCGCTCATCTCGGGCCGGCTATAGCGTGGGATCATCGTGCGCCTGCCGCTCGCGGAACCGCTCTAGGGCTTAGCCCAGGCGCCCGCCGAGCGCAACCGGCGGGCTACAGCAGTCCCAGACTCTTGAAGCTGGAATGCCGGCCGCGGCCGATGATGACGTGGTCGTGCACGGCGACGCCGACGGCCGCCGTAGCCTGCGCCACGGCGCGCGTCATTTCGATGTCGCTCTTTGATGGCGTGGTGTCGCCGGAGGGATGATTGTGGACCAAACTACTCCTACAGGAATTATCCTTCAAATACATAGTCTTGTGAGAATCTGCAAACTCGCTGGGACCGCTAATTGGTGTCTGCTTTCCTTGCTCAGTCGTGATTTCTCCCGGTCAGGAACGCTGGTTCAACGTCAATTCTGTAAATTCGCGCGCAATATTGACCCCCTGAGGGGCGGTTTTCGCGTCCAATAGTGACCCCCTCTAACGCTGCGTGTCAGCGTCCCTTCCTTTGTGCCGGTGTCGGCTGGGAAGGGTGTTTGGGGGATGATTGGCGTGGAC
>DATNIY010000068.1:0-22274 GCA_035604195.1 Allostellaceae bacterium | reverse complement strand
TGCGCCGCGCGCAGGCGGCCTATTACGCCCGCCGCTTCGGCGTCGAACTCGATCCCGAGCATGAAATCATCGTCACCCTGGGATCGAAAGAGGGACTCGCCAATCTGGCTCAAGCGATCACCGCGCCCGGCGACATCGTGCTGGTGCCCAATCCGAGCTATCCCATTCACGCCTTCGGCTTCGTCATCGCCGGCGCGGCGGCGCGGAGCGTGCCGGTCGGGCCCGGTGTCGACTTCATGCGTGAGCTCGAGAAGGCGGTCGCCTACAGCGTCCCGCCGCCGGTGGCTTTGGTCCTCAATTTTCCCGCCAATCCGACGGCGCAGGTGGTCGATTTCGACTTCTACCGCGAGGTCGTCGATTTCTGCCGGCGGCACAACATCTACATCCTCTCCGACGTGGCCTATTCGGAGATCTATTTCGACGGCGACCCACCGCCCTCCGTGCTGCAAGTGAAAGGCGCACGCGATTTCGCGGTCGAGTTCACTTCGCTCAGCAAGACCTATTCGATGGCCGGCTGGCGCATCGGCTTCGCCGTCGGCAATGCCCGGCTCATCGACGCGTTGGCGCGGGTCAAATCCTATCTCGATTACGGCGCCTTCACCCCCATCCAGGTGGCGGCGACGGCGGCGCTCAACGGGCCGCAGGACTGCATCGCGGAGATTCGCGAACGCTACCGGGCGCGGCGCGACGTGCTGATCGACGGCCTCCATCAGGCCGGCTGGGAGGTCCCGAGTCCGCCCGCCACCATGTTCGCCTGGGCGCCGCTGCCGCCCGCCTACCGGCATCTGGGCAGCCTCGCCTTCTCGAAGCTGCTCTTGGAGCATGCCAATGTCGCGGTCTCGCCGGGCGTGGGCTTCGGCGAATACGGCGAGGGCTATGTCCGCATCGCGCTCGTCGAGAACCGCCAGCGCCTGCGCCAGGCGACCCGCAACATCAAGCAGTTCCTGAGCGGCCGCACGCTCGGCGGCAATTCCGCGCCCATGGGCGAGCGCGCGGTGGCGGCGGTCTCCGGCAAATAACGCCGTCGCGGTTGACAGGCAGCGGCCGCCTCACTATGGTCGCGCCTCGTTTGGTGCCCCGGGGCCGCCCTCATGAAGATAGCCAACTCATTGAAGTCGCTCAAGAAACGCGACAAGAACTGTCGCCTCGTCCGGCGCAAGGGCCGAGTCTACGTGATCAACAAGACCAACCCCCGCTACAAGGCCCGGCAAGGCTGAGGCACGGGCCGATCACGAAGCGAAAGCCGCGCCTCGGCGCGGTTTTTTTGTTGGTGTTTCCGGCGAGGGCATGCCGGTAGAATCCCCCTCACCCTCCTTCTTCCCGTTGGGGCGAGAGTTGGGGTGAGGGGCTGCACACCAGCGCACTGAAGGACGAATCGCATGCGCATGCCGACGCCCGATGCCGCGGTGATCGTGCGGCGCGCCGAGATCGCGGCCGACTTGCGCAAGATCCTGCCCGGCGAGGGCGTGATCGAAGCCGAGGACGAGCGCCGCGCCTACGAGATGGACGGGCTCACCGCCTATCACGAATCGCCGTTGCTCGCGGTCCTGCCGAGCACGACCGAAGAGGTGTCGCGCGTCCTGCGCTATTGCCACGACCACGGCATCAAGGTGGTACCGCGCGGCGCCGGCACTTCGCTCTCGGGCGGGGCGCTGCCCTTGGCCGACGGCATCATCCTCGGCCTCGGCAAGCTCAACCGCATTCTCGAGATCGACTATGCCAACCGCTGCGCCGTGGTACAACCGGGCGTCACCAATCTCGGCATCTCCTTGGCGGTGCAACACGCCGGCTTCTATTACGCGCCCGATCCTTCGAGCCAGATCGCCTGCACCATCGGCGGCAATGTCGCGGAGAACGCGGGCGGCGTGCACTGCCTCAAATATGGCGTCACCACCAACAATGTCTTGGGCGTCGAGTTCGTCCTCATCGACGGCGAGGTGATCCGCATCGGCGGCAAGCATTTGGATGCCGAAGGCTACGATCTCCTGGGCGTGATCGTGGGATCGGAAGGGCTCCTGGGCGTGGTCACGGAGGTGACGGTGCGGCTCCTGCAGAAGCCGACGACCGCGCGGGCGCTGCTCATGGGCTTCCCCAGCAACGAGAGCGCGGGCGCCAGCGTCGCCGCGATCATCGCCGCCGGCATTATCCCCGGCGGCATGGAAATGATGGACAAGCCGGCGATTCATGCCGCCGAGGATTTCGTCCATGTCGGCTATCCGCTTGATGTCGAAGCCCTGCTCATCGTCGAGCTGGACGGGCCGCCGGCCGAGGTCGACCACCTCATCGCCCGCGTCGAGGCGATCGCGCGGGCGAACGCCGCGGTCTCCATCCGCATCAGCAACAGCGAGCAGGAACGGCTCAACTTCTGGGCCGGGCGCAAGGCGGCCTTTCCCGCCGTCGGCCGCATCTCGCCCGACTACTACTGCGTCGACGGCACGATTCCGCGCCGGCGACTTTCGAACGTGCTGACCCGCATGCGCGAGCTGGCGGTGAAGTACGACTTGCGCGTCGCCAATGTTTTCCACGCCGGCGACGGCAATCTCCATCCGCTCATCCTCTACGACGCCAACAAGGAGGGCGAGCTCGAGCGCGCCGAGGCCTTGGGCGCCGATGTGCTGCGCTATTGTGTCGAGGTCGGCGGCGTGCTCACGGGCGAACATGGCGTCGGCGTCGAGAAGCGCGACCTCATGGGCACCATGTTCAACGACGCCGATCTCAATCAACAGATGCGGCTCAAATGCGCCTTCGATCCCGCCGGGCTGCTCAATCCCGGCAAGGTCTTCCCGCAGCTCCACCGCTGCGCCGAGCTGGGGCGGCTGCACGTCCATCACGGCCAGACGCGCTTCCCCGACTTACCGCGGTTCTGAGGGCGATTTGAGCCGCTTCCGCCCCAAGGACGAGCGCGAACTGACCGAGATCATCGCCGCCGCGGTGGCGCAGGAGGAGCCGCTCGAGCTGGTCGCGGGCGGCAGCAAGCGCGGTCTCGGCCGGCCGCTGCAGGCGCCGCATGTGCTCGACCTCGGCGCCTTCGCCGGCATCCAGCAATATGAGCCCGAAGAGCTGGTGTTGACGGCCGGCGCCGCGACGCCGCTCGCGGAGATCGAGGCGGCGCTCGACCGCGCCGGCCAGATGCTCGCCTTCGAGCCCGGCGACTGGCGGGCGCTCCTCGGCGCGAGCGGCAGCAATCCGACCCTGGGCGGCGTGCTCGCCTGCAATCTCGCCGGGCCGCGGCGCATCCGCCAAGGTGCCGCGCGCGATCACTTCCTTGGCTTTCATGCGGTGAGCGGCCGCGGCGAGGTCTTCAAGGCAGGCGGGCGCGTCGTCAAGAACGTCACCGGCTATGATCTCTCGAAGCTCATGGCCGGCTCCTACGGCACGCTTGCCGCGCTCACCGAAGTGACCGTGAAGGTGCTGCCGCGGCCCGAGGCCACGCGTTGCGTCGCGCTTCGCGGACTCGCCGACGATTCGGCGGTGCGGGCGATGACCGAGGCGCTCAACAGCTCGCACGAGGTCGGCGGCGCGGCGCATTTACCGGCGCCGGTCGCGCCCGAGAGCGAGGCGCTGACCCTCATCCGGCTCGAAGGGCCAATTCCTTCGGTCGAGGCGCGTGCCGCGGCGCTGCGCCGCGAGCTCGGCCAGTTCGGCCCGATCGAGATCCTGGCGGACGAGCCTGCGCTCGCGCTGTGGCGCGCGGTGCGCGATGTGTCGCCCTTGGCCGGCCTCGCCGAACGCGTCGTTTGGCGCCTCTCGGTGGCGCCGAGCGCCGCGCCCGACCTTGCGGCACGACTCGCGTCCGGCCTCGATTTCCGCCACTTCTTCGATTGGGGCGGCGGGCTCCTCTGGCTCGCAGTCAAGGGAGCGGAGGATGGCGGCGCCGCGGCGATCCGCGGCGCGCTCGGCACTTGGGGCCACGCCACGCTGATCCGCGCGCCCGACGCGCTGCGCGCCGCCGTGCCGGTGTTCCAGCCGCAAAGCCCGGCGCTCGCCGCGCTGTCGGCCCGGGTCAAGGATGGCTTCGATCCCAAGCGCATCCTCAACCGCGGCCGCATGTACCACGAGCTGTGATCCGCCGATGCAGACCAATTTCACTCTCGCCCAGCTTGCCGATGCGGATGTCGCCGAGGCCAACCGGATTCTGCGGGCCTGCGTCCATTGCGGCTTTTGCACCGCGACCTGTCCAACCTATGTGCTGCTCGGCGACGAGCTCGACAGCCCGCGCGGCCGCATCTATCTCATCAAGAACATGCTCGAGCGCGACCGGCCCGCCTCGGCGCGCGTGGCAAAGCATATCGACCGCTGCCTCTCCTGCCTCTCCTGCATGACGACGTGCCCCTCCGGCGTCAATTACATGCATTTGGTCGATCAGGCGCGCCACCATATCGAGCGAACCTTCCGCCGCCCGTGGGCCGACCGCTGGCTGCGCGCGCTGTTGGCGTGGCTGCTGCCGCGGCCGCGCTATTTTCGGCTGGCGCTGCTTGCGGGCCAAGTCGCCAGGCCCTTCGCGCGGCTGATTCCGGGCCGATTGGGCGCCATCGCCGCGCTCATCCCGGCCCGAGTGCCCAGCCCGTCCGCGGTCGACCGGCCGCAAGCGTTTCCTGCCGAGGGCCCGCGCCGCCGGCGCGTCGCGTTGATGACCGGCTGCGTCCAGACGGTGTTAGCGCCGCAGATCCACGAATCGACGGTGCGGCTCCTGACCCGGCTTGGCTGCGAGGTGGTGGTGGCGGTGGGCGCCGGCTGCTGCGGCGGCATCACGCACCACATGGGCCGCGACTCCTTGGCCTATGCGCGCGCGAATATCGACGCCTGGACGCGCGAGATCGAGCAGGGCGGTCTCGACGCGATCGTCATCAACACGTCCGGCTGCGGCGTCACGGTCAAGGATTGGGGCTACATGCTGCGCCAGGACGAGGCCTATACCGCGAAAGCGGCGCGGATTTCGGGCCTCGCCCAGGATTTGTGCGAATTCGTGGCGGCGCTCGGGCTGCTAAAGCCGACAAATTCCACCGGCCAGCGCGTCGCCTATCACGCCGCCTGCTCGCTGCAGCACGGCCAGCGTCTTCATGCGCAGCCGCGCACGCTCCTGACACAGGCCGGCTTCATCGTGCTCGAGGTGCCGGAGGGGCACCTCTGCTGCGGCTCGGCCGGCACCTACAACATGCTGCAGCCGGCGCTCGCCGGCGCGCTGCGCGAGCGCAAGACGCGCGCCATCGAGAGCACGCGGCCCGACATCGTCGCTGCCGGGAATATCGGCTGCATCATCCAGATCGCCGCCGGCACGAGCCTGCCGGTGGTCCACACGGTCGAGCTTCTCGACTGGGCGACGGGCGGGCCAATGCCGGCCGCGCTCACAGCCAACGCCTGAGCAGCCGCGGCAACAAAAACGAAACAACCAGCGCGGCGACGCCGACGAGTGTGGGCGCAAGCCAGCCGGCCTGACCGGCGGCCACTCGCCCGCCCGCCGCGCCGAGGCTGACATAGGCGATCGTCATCGGCAGTTGTCCCAAGAGCGAGCCCAAGGCATAGGCGCCGAGCGGCAGCCGCGTCAGGCCCAGCGCATAATTGGCGAGGCTGTGGGGAATGATCGGGATGAGCCGCAGCGCCGCCACCGACCGCCAGCCGCCGCTTTCGGCATAGCGCAGGATCGAGCCGAGGCGCCGCAGACGCTCGGGCTCGATGAGGCCGGCATTGAGGTAACGGGCGACCAGGAAGCCGGCGACGGCGCCGAGGACGCTGCCGAGCGCGGCCCAGGCGAGGCCCCAACCGATGCCGAACAGCAGCCCGGCCGCCACCGCCAGCACCGTCCGCGGCACGAAGAGCAGACTCGCCAGCACATGCGCCGCCAGGAAAACGAGTGGCGCCGCGGGATATCCGGCAATCGTCGCCTCGATCGATATGGGGCCGAGGGCTTCGCGATGGAGCCAGGCCACGACCATACCGGCCGCGAGCAGCAGCAGAACCAGCGCCCGGCCGGCGGCGCGGGAGCGCGCCGAGGGCGGTGTCTTCGTTTCGCTGTCGATCATGGCGCCGGCACGGCGGCTTCCGCCTTTTCGACGACCAATTCGGGCCGGCTGCCGCGGCGCTTCAGCCAAATGACCCCGAACAGATCGACGATCCCGACCCAAAGCCGGTCGAGAACGCCGTAATTCGAGCGGCCGCGCTGCCGCGGGCGATGGTTGACCGGCACGGAGACGACCTGACCGCCCTGGCGCCGCACCAGCGCCGGAAGAAAGCGGTGGCAGTGATCGAAGAACGGCAGATCGAGGAAGAGATCGCGGCGGAAGAGCTTGAGCCCGCAGCCGGTGTCGGGCGTGCCGTCGCCCAGCAGGCGGCGGCGCACCGCATTGGCGATGCGCGACGCCAGACGCTTCACCAAAGTGTCTTGCCGCCGCTGCCGCTGGCCGGTCACGAGCACGGGCGGCTCCGCCGGCGCGGCGCGGGCGATCGCCCAGAGCTTTGGTATGTCGGCGGGATCGTTCTGGCCGTCGCCGTCGAGCGTGGCGATCCAGGGGGCCCGCGCCGCCTTGACCCCGCTGCGGATCGCCGCGCTCTGCCCGCAGCTCGTCCGGTGCCGGACGATTCGCAGACGCAAGAAATCACGGGCAAGGGCGCGAACGGCGTCGGCGGTGCCGTCGCCGCTGCCGTCGTCGACATAGACGATCTCATAATCGAGTCCGCCCGCGAGCGCGGCGCGGATCTCCGCCACCAGCGGCGCGATGTTCGGAGCCTCGTTGCGGACGGGAATGACGATCGAGAGATCCATCGCTGGGCGCGGTCTAGCACACCTTCGGCCTGCACCCAACTCTCCCCGCATGCTGGGGAGGGGACGGCCATTACTCTTCGATCCAGGCGATGCGCAGGATGTTGGTGGCGCCGGGAGTGCCGAAGGGGACGCCGGCCGTGATGACGATGCGGTCGCCGCGCTTGGCGAAGCCTTCGCGGTGCGCGGTGCTGGTCGCACGCTGCACCATCTCGGTGAAATTGGTGACGTCGCGGGCCTGGACGCAATGAAGCCCCCAGACGAGCGCCAAGCGCCGCGCCGTGCCGGGATTCGAAGTGAGCGCCAGAATCGGCACTTCGGGACGCTCGCGCGCGGCGCGCAAGGCGGTCGCGCCCGAGGTGGTGTAGGACAGGATCGCGGCGGCGCCGATCGTATGCGCGACCTGCCGCGCCGCAGCGCTGATCGCGTCCGAGGCGGTGTGCTCGGGCGCGGCGGCGCCGCTCTGCAGGCCGGCGAAATAGTCGGGATCGGCCTGCACGCGCCGGATGATGCGGTCCATGATCGTCACCGCCTCGAGCGGATAGCTGCCGGCCGCGGTCTCGGCCGAAAGCATGACCGCATCGGCACCCTCATAGACCGCGGTCGCGACGTCGGAGGCCTCGGCGCGGGTCGGGACGGGAACGCGCACCATCGATTCCAGCATTTGAGTCGCCACCACGACCGGCTTGCCGGCGATGCGGCTGGCGCGGACGATGTGGCGCTGGACGGGCGGGACCTCTTCGGGCGGCATTTCGACGCCGAGATCGCCGCGCGCCACCATCACCGCATCTGCCAACTCGATGATGCCGTCGAGCCGTTGGATCGCCGCCGGCTTCTCGAGCTTCACCAGCACGCCGGCGCGGCCGGCAACGAGCTTGCGGCCCTCGGCCACGTCCTCCGGACGCTGCACGAAGGAGAGCGCGATCCAATCGACGCCGAGACCGAGCGCGAAGGCGAGATCGGCGCGGTCCTTCGCCGTGAGCGGCGAGACCGCAAGGACCACATTCGGCACGTTGACGCCCTTCCGGTCGGAGAGATCACCGCCGGTGACGATTACGGTCTCGGCGAAATCCTTGCCGCATTTCTCCACTTTGAGGCGGATGTTGCCATCGTCGAGCAAGAGATCCGTGCCGGGCTCGAGTGCCTCGAACACCTCGGGATGCGGCAGCGGCGCGCGCTTGGCATCGCCGGGAGTCTTGGCGAGATCGAGGCGGAAGCGTCGCCCGGCGACGAGCTTCACTTTTCCTTCGGCGAAGGTGCCGACGCGCAGCTTCGGACCTTGCAAATCGGCCATGATGCCGATAGGACGCCCGAGGCGCTTCTCGAGCGTGCGAATCGCATCGTAGCGCGCGCGGTGCTCCTCCGGCTTGCCGTGGCTGAAATTGAGCCGGAAGACGTCGACCCCGGCGTTGAACAGCGCCTCGATCATTTCGGGCGTCGAGCTGGCGGGGCCGAGGGTGGCTACGATCTTGGCGCTTCTTTGCCGTCGCATCTGCCGCTCATCCGCTCTTTGCTGCGACGAGGATGGCGCGAAAGTCGTTGACATTGGTCAAGGTCGGGCCGGTCTCCACGAGATCGCCCAGCGCCTTGAACGCGCCCCAGGCGTCGTTGTCGGCGAGATGCGCGCGCAAATCGATGCCGAGCGCGGCGGCGCGCGACCAGGTGTCCGGCCGATAGAGCGCGCCGGCGTTGTCCTCGCTGCCGTCGATGCCGTCACTGTCGCAAGCAAGCGCGTGGATGCGCGCTTCGCCGGCAAGCGCCACCGCGAGCGCGAGCAGAAACTCGCTGTTGCGCCCGCCGCGGCCCTTGCCCCTGACCGTGACCGTGGTCTCGCCGCCCGACAGCAGCACCGCCGGCAAGGGCACCGCGCGCTCGCCGACGATCAGGCGCCGCACCGCCGCCTGGCGTGCGAGCGCGGCATGGACCAGCGCGACCTCGCGCGCCTCGCCCTCGATCCGGTCGCTGAGGATGACCGGCGTCACGCCTTCTTCCCGCGCCGCGGCGGCGGCGGCCTCGAGCGATTGCTGCGGCGTCGCGGCCAAGGCGTACTCGCTGCGCTTGAGGCGCGGATCGCCGGGCTTGGGCGTCTCCTCCGCGGCCGCTGCGAGATGCGCCGCCACCGCCGCCGGCGGAGCGATCGCGTACTTGGCGAGCACGGCGCGCGCCTCGGCGAAGGTCGAGGGATCGGCCACCGTCGGACCCGAGCCGATCACCGCAGGATCATCGCCGGGGACGTCCGAGATCGCCAAGGTCACGACCCGCGCCGGCGCTGCAGCCGCGGCGAGCCGCCCGCCCTTGACGGCGGAGAGGTGTTTGCGCACGCAGTTGATCTCGCCAATCGTGGCGCCGCAGGTGAGCAGTTCGCGCGTCACTTTGCGCTTGTCCTCGAGCGTCAGCCCCGGCGCCGGCAAGGCCAGAAGCGCCGAGGCGCCGCCCGAAATCAGGCACAGCACGAGATCCTCGGGCTCAAGCGATTGGACACGCTCGAGGATGCGCTGGGCGGCGGCGGCCCCGGCGGCGTCGGGCACGGGGTGGCTCGCCTCGACCACTTCGATGCGGCGGCAGGGGAGCGCATGGCCGTAGCGCGTAACGACCAGGCCCTGGAGATCGCCCGGCCAATTGTCCTCGACCGCCTTCGCCATGGCGCCGGCGGCCTTGCCGGCGCCGACCACGATGGTATGGCCTCGCGTCGGCATCGGCAGGTGCAGCGGCACCGCCGCCGCGGGATCGGCCGCAGCGAGCGCGGCGTCGAAAAGGCGGCGCAGGAAGGCGTCAGGATGGTCGCCGCCGGATTGATCCACGCGTAATCCTTCACCATGGTTGCCGCGAAGTCTCGCCGTCGAAGCGCCGACAAGATAGGATGGCGGCTCAGCGCGAGACAACCCCGCACCCTTGCCGCCAATGTCCGCCACTCCGGCCCCGCTGCTCGCCGCCGGCGATCCGCCGGCGGTCGAATTCCATCATCAGGGTGGGCGCGCGCCGGCGCTGCTGACCTGCGATCACGCCTCGAACGCCGTGCCGCGGAGCCTCGCTTCGCTCGGCCTCACCGACGCCGAATTGGGCCGCCATATCGGCTGGGACATCGGCGCGGCGGCGGTGACGCGGCGCTTGGCGCCGCTCCTCGATACGCCGGCGCTGCTGTTGGGCTTTTCGCGTCTGGTCATCGACTGCAACCGCGATCCCGGCGATGCGACCTCGATCCCCGAAACGGCCGACGGCGTCGATATTCCGGGAAATCGCGGGGTCTCGTCGGCAGCGCGCGCGGCGCGCAAGCGCGACATCTTCGATCCCTATCACGCCGCCATCGCGGCTTGGCTCGAGGCGAGGCTCGCCGCGGGTGCGCTGCCGGCGCTCGTCTCGATTCACAGCTTCACGCCGGAGCTGCGCGGCGTGGCGCGGCCTTGGCATGTCGGCGTGCTCTGGGACGCCGATCCGCGCATCCCCGTGCCGCTGCTGGCGGCGCTCCGCGCCGATCCAGCGTTGGTCGTAGGCGACAACGAGCCTTATTCCGCGCGCGAGCCGGCGGGCTACACGGTGCGGCATCACGCGGTATCTCGCTTCCTGCCGCATGTCGCGATCGAGCTCAGGCAGGATTTGATCGAGGAGCAGGACGGTGCCGAGCGCTGGGCGCGCCTTCTCGCCCGCGCCTTCCAGCCAATCCTGGCCGAGGCCTGCCGCCCCTCTGGCAATCCGCCGGATTCGACCCCACAATGAGAGGACGACCGGCAATCTCTGGAGAGCTGCGATGGACGACCAGACCCGTACCGAGCTCGAGGCCGCGACCTTCCGCCGCCTCGTGCAGCATCTGCGCGAGCGCACCGAGGTGCAGAACCTCGATCTCATGAACTTGGCCGGCTTCTGCCGCAACTGCCTGTCGCGCTGGTACCGCGAGGCGGCGCAGGAACGTGGCATGACGCTCCCGGACCCGGCGGCGCGCGAGATCGTCTACGGCATGCCCTACGATGAATGGAAAGCGAAATATCAGAAGGAGGCGAAGGCGGAGCAGAAGGAAGCCGTCGCCGCCGCGCATAAGCATTGAGCCGGCGCAGCTTGCGCCTCGGCTAGCGCTCGATTAGGGTGCGCGAGTCCGGAAAAAGACGGGGGAGAGGCTTATGCCCGTGGTCGGCGGCATCGCGGGCGAACGCTTGAAGTCCTTCATCGAGCGCATCGAGCGGCTCGAGGAAGAGAAGAAGGCGCTCGCCGCGGACATCAAGGAAGTCCTCGCCGAGGCGAAGGGCGTCGGCTTCGACGTCAAGACCATGCGCCAGATCATTAAGATCCGGAGAATCGACCAGGAAGACCTCGACGAGCAGGAGGCGCTGCTCGACACTTACCTGCGCGCGCTCGGCATGCGGCCGGAGCGCAGCGCGGCGAAGCGCGCGGCGCGCTAGCCGGGAGGAGCGGGGTGCCCGAGGGCGTCGAGTCGACCCGCAGCGGCAGCGCGCACAACCGCCCGCACGACGATCTCCGCGAATTCATCGCGCGCACCGAGCGGGCCGGCGAGCTGTTGCGCATCAAGGGCGTCGATTGGCGGCTCGAGATGGGCGCACTCACCGAGATCATCTATCAGACCAAGACGGAGGACCCGCCCGCCATCCTTTTCGAGGACATTCCCGGCTATCCCCCGGGCATGCGCGTCCTCGCCGGCGCCACCAACTCGTCGAAGCGGCTGGCGCTGACCTTGGGCTTTGCCGAGCCGCAGGGACCGCTCGACGTGGTGCGGGCCTATCGCGACCGCATGAAGATTCATGCGCCCATCCTGCCGCGCATGGTTGCAACCGGCCCGGTGCTCGAGAACATCGACCGCGACGATGCCGTCGATGTGCTCAAGTTTCCCGTGCCCTTCCTGCACGAGCATGACGGCGGCCGCTACATCGGCACGCATGATCTCGTGGTCATGCGCGATCCCGAGGACGGCTGGGTCAATGCCGCGACATATCGGGTGATGGTGCAGGACCGCAACACGGTCGGTCTGTGGATGTCGCCGGGCAAGCAGGGAAGGCAAATCTGCGACAAATACTTCAAAGCGGGCAAGCCCTGCCCGGTGCTGATCTGCTGCGGCCAGGACCCGCTCCTGTTCCTGGCGAGCGGCAACGAGCTGAAATACGGGCTGTCGGAATACGACTACGCCGCCGGGCACCGCGGCCTGCCCTATGATCTCGTGCCGAGCGAGCTTTACGGGCTGCCGATGCCGGCGCATGCGGAGTTGGTGCTCGAAGGCGAGATGACCCCAGGCGATGTCGCGCCCGAGGGCCCGTTCGGCGAGTTCACCGGCTATTACGCGGGCGGGCAGAGCGACCAGCCGGTGGTGCGGGTGCGGCGCGTCTATTGGCGCAACGATCCGATCTTGATGATCGCGACGCCGATGCGGCCGCCCTCGGATTTCTCGTTCAGCAAATGCGTGATGAAGGCCGGCATGATCTGGGACGAGGTCGAGCGCGCCGGCCTTTCCGGCGTCGCCGGCGTGTGGTGCCACGAGGCGGGCGGTGCGCGCATGTTCAACGTCATCGCCATCAAACAGGCCTATGCCGGCCACGCGCGCCAGGCCGGCATGCTCGCCGCGAGCTGCCAGTCGGGTGCCTATCTCGGCCGCTTCGTCGTCGTCGTGGATGAGGATGTCGATCCGACCGACCTCTTCGATGTGGTCTGGGCGATGTGCACGCGCTGCGATCCGGTCGAGGACATCGAACTGATCCGGCGCATGTGGAGCACGCCGCTCGATCCGCGCATTCCCCGCGGCACGGCGCATAATTCGCGCGCGGTGATCATCGCCTGCCGGCCCTTCGACCGCTTGAGCGAGTTTCCGCGCGTGGCGCGCGCGAGCCCCGAGCTGCGCGCCGCGGTCGCGCAGAAATACGCCGCGATCCTGGCGAAGCTGTAAGGTCATGGAAGGCCCGCCGCACCACCGCAGATCGCCGCCGCCAGCGCTGATCGAGGCCCTGCGCCAGCGCTTCGGCGACCGCCTCTCGACCGCGGCGGCGGTGCGCGAGCATCACGGCAAGGACGCCTCATATCACCCGCCCGCTTCGCCCGATGCGGTGGTCTTCGCGCGCAGCACCGACGACGTTGCGGAGACGGTGCGGCTTTGCGCGCGCGAGCGGGTTCCCGTCATTCCCTATGGCACGGGCACTTCGCTCGAAGGCCATATCGCGGCGCTCGAAGGCGGCGTCTCGATCGATGTCTCGCAGATGAACCGCATCCTCCGCGTCTCGGTCGAGGATCTCGACTGCACGGTCGAGGCCGGCGTGACCCGCAAGCAATTGAACCAGGATCTGCGCGACACCGGCCTGTTCTTCCCGATCGATCCGGGGGCGGACGCCTCCTTGGGCGGCATGGCGGCGACGCGCGCCTCCGGCACCAATGCCGTGCGCTACGGCACGATGCGGGAGAACGTGCTGGCGCTCGAAGTCGTGCTCGCCGACGGCCGCGTCATCCGCACCGCGCGGCGCGCGCGCAAATCGGCGGCGGGATACGATTTGACGCGGCTCTTCGTCGGCTCGGAAGGAACCTTGGGGGTCATCACCGAGGTGAGCCTGCGCCTCCAGTGCATTCCCGAGGCGATCCGCGCTGCGGTTTGCGCCTTCCCGAGCCTTGACGCTGCGGTCGGCACGGTGGTGACGACGATCCAAGCCGGCGTGCCGGTGGCGCGCATCGAGCTCCTTGACGAAGTGCAAATGGGCGCGCTCGATCGCTATTCGAAGCTCGATTACACCGTTGCGCCGACCTTGTTCTTCGAGTTCCACGGCACCGAGCAGGGCGTCGCGGAGCAGGTCGAAATGGTCGAAGCCTTCGCCGGCGAGCGCGGCGGCACCGAATTCCGCTGGGCGGCGACGACCGAGGAGCGCAATCGGTTGTGGCAGGCGCGGCACGACGCCTATTTCGCCGCGCTGGCGCTCCGGCCCGGCGCGGGCGCCTGGGCGACCGATGTCTGCGTGCCGATCTCGCGCCTCGTCGAATGCATCGCCGAGACCAAGAAGGATCTGGCGCAAAGCACGATCCTGGCGCCGCTCGTCGGCCATGTCGGCGACGGCAACTTCCACCTCTCGATGCTGATCGATCCGGCAAGGCCCGAAGAACTCGCCGCTGCGACGGCGCTGCACCGGCGCATGGTCGAGCGCGCGATCGCCATGGACGGGACCTGCACCGGCGAGCACGGCGTCGGCTACGGCAAGATTGATTTCCTCGAGGCGGAGCACGGCGAGGCGCTCGACGTGATGCGCACGCTTAAGCGCGCGCTCGACCCCGACAACATCATGAATCCCGGCAAGATCGTGCGGCTCTAGACGGAGGTCGCTGATGGCGGCCGAGCGCATCGCGGCGATGCAAGGCGACATCACCACGCTCGCGGTCGATGCCATCGTCAATGCCGCCAACACCGCGCTTCTCGGCGGCGGCGGCGTCGATGGCGCCATTCACCGCGCCGCCGGCCCCGAGCTGCTCGCGGAGTGCCGCAAGATCGGCGGCTGTCCCACCGGCGAGGCGCGGATCACCCGGGGCTATCGCATGAGGGCGCGCCACGTCATCCATACGGTCGGGCCGGTCTGGCAAGGCGGCGGCCATCGCGAGGACGAGCTGTTGGCGAGCTGCTATCGCAACAGCCTCGCGCTGGCATTGAAACACGCGCTCAAATCGATCGCCTTCCCGGCGATCTCGACCGGGATCTACGGCTTTCCCATCAGCCGCGCCGCCGGTATCGCGGTGGCGGAGTCGCGGCGCTTCCTCGCCGACGAGCCGGCGATCGAGCGGGTGATCTTCTGCTGCTTTGATGGGGCGACGCTGGCGCTTTATCAGGAGGAGCTGGCGCCGCGGTGACGCCCTATTCCAGCCGCTTGTCGTCGAGGTTCTTCGCGGCCTTTTCGGCGTCGCGGCGCCCCTTGGCGAGGTCGCTCTTGGTGCGGCCGAAGCGGAGGCGGTTTTCCGCCGCGGTCTTGCGGTCGGCGTTGCGCGTGCGCTGCTTCCGGTAGCGGTTCAGATTGATGACATCGGCCATGGCCACCTCCGCCCGGGGGTCCATGGTAAAGACGCGCGCGGCCAATGTGAAGCGGCGATGCGCGTTGGGCGCCCCGTCGTCAGGGTCTTTCCGGCGCGGCGCCAGCGGGTTTTGGCCCGAGCTCGCCGCTTCGGTAGCAGTCGAGGACGAAGAGCCGCAGCGTGCTCGAGAGATTGCCGCGTCGCTCAGCATCGATCGATGCGACGAGAGCATTGAGCGACAGCCCGCGCCGCTTGGCGATTGCGGCGAGGTCGCGCCAGAACGGTTCCTCGAGCGAAAAGCTGGTGGCATGGCCGGCGATCAGGACCGAGCGCTTCCTGGGCGCCGCCGTCAGCCCGGCCCGATCATCGTCTCCGGCCGCACCCATCGCTCGAAATCCTCTGCGCTGACATAGCCGAGCGCGATCGCCGCCGCTTTCAAGGTTGTCCCGTCCTTATGCGCCTTCTTGGCGATCTCCGCCGCCTTGTCGTAGCCGATATGCGGGCTCAGCGCCGTGACCAGCATGAGCGAGCGGTGCAGCAGCTCGTCGATGCGCGCGCGGTCGGCGGCGATGCCGCGGACGCAATTGTCGGCAAAGCTCACCGCCGCATCCGCCACGAGCCGCAGGGATTGCAGCAAATTGTAGATGATCACCGGCTTGAAGACATTGAGCTCGAAATGCCCCTGGCTGCCGGCAACGGTAATGGTGACATGGTTGCCCATGATCTGCGCCGCTACCATGGTCATCGCCTCGGCCTGGGTCGGGTTGACCTTGCCTGGCATGATCGAGGAGCCGGGCTCATTCTCGGGCAGCTTGAGCTCGCCCAAGCCGCAGCGCGGACCCGAGCCCATGAGGCGGATGTCGTTAGCGATCTTCATGAAGGAGGCGGCGATGACATTGAGCGCGCCCGACAGCTCGACGAGTGCATCGTGACTCGCCAGCGCCTCGAACTTGTCGGGGGCGGAGACGAAGGGGAGCTTGGCGATCGCCCGGATTTCCTCGATGAAACGTTCGGCGAATCCGGCGGGCGCGTTGAGGCCAGTGCCGACCGCAGTGCCGCCTTGTGCCAAGGCGTAAAGCCGCGGCAGGCAGGCCTCGACCCGGGCGATGCCGAGCTCGACCTGGCGCGCATAGGCGCCGAACTCGGCGCTGAGCGGCAAGGGCGTCGCGTCCTGCAGATGGGTGCGGCCGATCTTGATGATGCCGGCGAATTCCGCCGCCTTCGCCGCGAGCGCGTCATGGAGATGCCGCAGCGCCGGCAGGAGGAGGCGGTCGATCTCGAGCGCCGCCGCGATGTGCATGGCGGTCGGAAAGCTGTCGTTCGAGGACTGGCCGAGATTGACGTGATCGTTGGGATGGACCGGGCTCTTGGCGCCGCGCGCGCCGCCCAAGCGCTCGTTCGCGAGGCTGGCGAGCACCTCGTTCATGTTCATGTTGGTTTGGGTGCCTGAGCCGGTCTGCCAGACGACGAGCGGAAACTCGGCATCGTGCCGGCCGTCGGTCACCTCTTGCGCCGCCGCGGCGATGGCCTCGCCGAGCCGCCGGTCGAGCGCGCCGAGCGCGACATTGGCGCGCGCCGCCGCCTGCTTCTGACAGGCGAGCGCGTGGATGAAGGCAGGCGGCAGCCGCTCGCCGCCGATGCGGAAATTCTCGAGCGAGCGCTGCGTCTGCGCCCCCCAAAGGCGCGCGGCGGGCACCGCCACGCTGCCCATGCTGTCGCGCTCGATCCGGGTCGGGGTCGGTTCGGCCATGGCCGGTCTCCCTGCGCTTCTGCTGCCGGGATAGATATGGGGAGGCGCAGGCCTTTGAGCCGGAAGCGAGCCCTCAGGGGACGATGAGCCAGCGCAGTCGGCGGCTGATTTGATCCCGGGGTTGCGCCGCGATGCCGGCGAGCTGCGCGCGCTGCTCGGGCGTCAGCGCCGCAATGAAGGTCGCCAATGCAGCCGACATGTCCTTCTGGAAGGCTTCACGATTCTGTGCCGCCTGGCCGGTCAGGCGCGCGAACTCGGCCTGATCCGGCGACGGCTTCGCCACCTCCTGCCAGGTGCGCTCGAGCAGCGGGCCATTGCTCTCTTGCAGAAGGCGGGCGCGGAGCCGGATGGTGCGGACGAACTGGCGCAAATCGGCTTGCTGCGCGCTGCTCAGATTGAGCTCGCGCCCGAGCTGCTGAAAGCGCTCCGCCGGGGTCTCGATGCGCTCCCGCGCAACTTTCGACCAGACCAGACCGCCGATGAAAAACACGTTGAGGGTGAGCGACAGGATGAGCGCCACCCAGACCAGACGGCCGCGCCGGCGGGCGGGCCGGTCGGCCTCGACGGCGGCGCTCATAAGCTCGAATCCTCCTCCATGGTCGGGAGAATCCCACTCCCGGGCGGCTCGAACAAGTCTTGCACCGCCGATTCGCCGGCAGACCCGCCGGCGAGCGTCACGTAGGCGTCGTTGCCGAGGGCGAAACCGATGAGGCTGGTGGCGAGAATGCTGGCGGCAAGCCCGCCCCAGGCGGCGACCGACCGCCACCCCGCGGCACGCTGCGTCGGGTAGCGGAATGGGACAATTTGAGGATCGACCGGCCCGACCAGCGCCGCGGCGCGCGCCACCAGCCCTTCCGGCGCAACCGCCGGGGGCGCGCTGATGGCGGCGCGGGCGGCGGCGACATCGGCAATCCGCTCGGGTTCTTCGGCCAGCCAGTCCTCGACCGAAGCGGCGGCGGCCTCGTCCAGGCGACCCTCGGCATAGGCGGCAAGCAAGAGCGCATCGGGCTCCGGCACCCGCCCAGCTCCCCACGCGGCCGCAAGCGCGCGCCAACGCGCCCACAGGGCCGCCTCGCCCGCCTCGTCCCCCGGTCCCGGCATAGTCATCTCCTTGCCATCAACTTACGCGTCCCACAACCGTTTCATCCCCGCCGATCGAGCTTTGGCGGGGCGTCCTCGAGGGCGAAGTGGCTGCGCAGCTTGAGCATCGCCTTATGATGGGTGCTGCGCACCGTCTGCGGGTCGATCCCGAGGGCCGCGGCAATCTCCGCGACCTCCATTTCCTTTTCATAAATCATGGTTAGCACCAGCTTCTGCCGCGGCGACAGGAGCTCGTCGGGAAGCTTGATCTGCTCGCGCGGCATATCGGTGACGGACAGCGCCGCCTCGGGCACGGCGTCGAGCGGCGTGAGTTTGAGCTGGTGCCGGCGGCGGGCATCGCGCGCCGTGCTGCGGGCGACGATGGTGAGCCAGGTCGAAAGCCCGGCGCGCGTCGAATCGTAGGTCTTGAGCAGCCGGAAATCGTCCTTGCACAGGCGCAGGAAGACCTCCTGGGCCAAATCCTCGGCATCGCCCGGGTCGCGCGCCACGCCGCGCACGGCTGAAAAGATCAGTCCGGCATAACGGCGGACGAACGCCGCCCATACCGCCTTATCGCCCCGGACCAGCGCTGCGAGATCGACGGCATCGGCCACGCGTCAGTCCTTCCGCCGCATCGGCGGGCCGCGGTCTCGGCTTTTGCCTGCCGGGCGCTTGCGACCGGGCCCGGCTTTGCGGGCGTCGCGGCGCAGGGCGGCGGCGAACGCGCGCTCCGCCCACCCGCTCAGCAGCTCGTCATCGTCAAGCACGTCGGCAGGCACTTCATGATAGGAGAGGACAATGCGCCGGCTCGGACCGCCGACGCGGAACGGCGCCGCGCCGGCAGCCTCGAAATCCGGCCGATTTATGTCGTCGGTGCGGAAATAGAGCGTGTCGCGCGAGATGATGGCGAACACGACGGCACCACGATAGACGCCGTGCCCGCCGAATAGGCGCTGTGCCGAGATCGGCGCCCAGCGCTGCAGCTGCTCCGTGACATAGGCGATGAAGTTGCTTGGCGTCGCGTCGACCCCGTCGACGCGAGCAGGGCTGGCAGGGCCGCGGACGCGCGCGCGCATGGTCATGCGAAAAAGTCGTTGCCCTTGTCGTCGATCACGATGAAGGCCGGGAAATCCACCACCTCGATCCGCCAGATCGCCTCCATGCCGAGCTCCGGATATTCGATCGCCTCGACCCGCTTGATGCAGTCCTGGGCGAGACGGGCGGCCGGGCCGCCGATCGAGCCCAGATAGAACCCGCCATGCTTGCGGCAGGCCTCGCGCACCTCGCTGCCGCGGTTGCCTTTGGCGAGCGTCACCAGGCTGCCGCCCGCCTCCATGAATTGATCGACGTAGGAATCCATCCGGCCGGCCGTGGTCGGCCCGAAAGAGCCGGAAGCAAACCCCTGCGGCGTCTTGGCCGGGCCGGCGTAGTAGATCGGGTGATCTTTGAAATATTGCGGCAGGCCCTCGCTGCGGTCGAGGCGCGCCTTGAGCCTGGCATGGGCGGCGTCGCGCGCGACGATAAGGGGGCCGCTGAGCGCGAGCCGCGTCTTGATCGGGTGACGCGACAGGCTCGCCCGGATCTCGGCCATCGGACGGGTGAGATCGACCCGCACGGCCGCGCCGCCGAACGTTTCGGCGTCGACATCGGGCAGGTATTTGGCGGGATTGGCCTCGAGCTCCTCGAGGAAAACGCCCTTGGCGTTGATCTTGCCGAGGATCTGTCTGTCGGCGGCGCAGGAGACGCCGATGCCGATGGGCAGGCTCGCGCCGTGACGCGGCAGGCGGATGACCCGGACATCGTGGCAGAAATACTTGCCGCCGAACTGCGCCCCGATGCCGTTCCGCCGGGTCAGCCCCAGCACCTCCTCTTCGAGCTCACGGTCGCGGAAGGCTTGGCCGTAGCGGTTGCCTGCGGGCGGCAGGGTGTCGAGATAGCGGCAGCTCGCGAGCTTGACGGTCTTGAGGTTGAGCTCGGCCGAGGTGCCGCCGATGACGATGGCGAGATGATAGGGCGGGCAGGCGGCGGTGCCGAGCGTGCGGATCTTCTCGTCGAGGAATTTGATGAGCGCGGCCGGGTTGAGGGTCACCGGCGTCTGCTGATAGAGGAAGGTCTTGTTGGCCGAGCCGCCGCCCTTGGCGATGAACAGGAATTTGTATTCATCGCCCTCCTCGGCGTAGAGGTCGATCTGCGCCGGTAAATTGTCGCCGGTATTGGCCTCCTGATACATCGACAAGGGCGCCAGTTGGCTATAGCGGAGATTGGTCTCGGTGTAGGTCCGCCGGATGCCGGCGGCGAGCGCCGCGACATCGCCGCCGCCGGTCCAGACGCGCTGGCCCTTTTTGCCCATGACGATGGCGGTGCCGGTGTCCTGGCACATCGGCAGCACCTTGCCGGCGGCGATGTTGGCATTCTTGAGGAGATCGAGGGCGACGAATTTGTCGTTGGGCGAGGCCTCCGCATCGTCAAGGATGGCGCGGAGCTGCTGCAGATGGCCGGGTCGCATCAGGTGCTGGCAGTCGATGAAGGCCTGGTGCGCGAGGAGGGTGAGGGCGGCAGGCTCGACCGTTAGAACGGTGTCGCCGGCGAAGCGCGTCGTCGCGACGTGATCGGCGGTGAGCTTGCGATAGGGGGCCTCGTCCTCGCCCAGCGGGAACAGCTCGTGAAACGCGAAATCGCTCATCCTCTGCGCCTTTGCTGTGGGCTGCGCCGCGCCGAGAATCACCTTTTCCGCCCGACCGTCAAGTCGATGGCGGCGCAGTCGCGGCAATGCCAGGAGCCGGCACTATTTCTTGCGGAATGTGTCGAGGGTCACCACATCGCCCGACTTGCCCGCGGGCTTCGTGGGCTTCACCACTTTGAGCTTGCCGCCGCGCGGCGGGGCTTCGGCGCTCGTTTCTGGGGGCTCGGGCGCCACCGGCTGGAATTGCAGCCCGAACTTGACGGAAGGATCGGCGAAGGCGGTGATCGCATCGAAGGGGACGGTGAGTCGCTCCGGCCGGTTCTTGAAGGTCAAGGTCACCGCGAACCGCGCTTCCGTCACCTCGAGGTCCCAGTATTGATGCTCGAGCACGACGGTCATTTCCTCGGGGTATTCCTTGCGGAGGTAGTCGGGGAGCGCGCAGCCGGGAAAGCCGGTGCGGAAGGTGATGTAGAAATGATGCGCGCCGGGGAGCCCGTTGGCGGCGGCGTGGCCGAGCACGTCGCGGACTACGCCGCGCAGCGCGTCCTCCACCATCTTGTCGTATCGCAACAAGTCTTTCACGACGGTCCGGCACCGCCCGGGTTGGCGAAGTGGGGGGCTTCTGTTGCCCGGTGCCCCCCGGACCGCGAGTAGCTCTAGGCTGTCATCCCCGCGAAGGGATTAGGCCGCGAGTGCCTCATGGGCGAAATTGTCGTTCGCACCTAGTGTTTGGCCCGATAACGGCGGTACCATGCCGAGCGACGGCCACACCTTTATTACGCGCGTCGATCCTAGTTCGCCCCCATGAAGCGGGCCTCGCCGAGGCCCGCGAAATCTGGTGGAGGCGCCGGGTACTGCCCCCGGGTCCGCAACGCCTATTCCATGCGCCGTGTATCGCCATAGTCGGTTGCCCGACCCACTCAATATAGGCTCTTTCGCAGGCGGGACAACCGCGAAGGATGGTTTCCGAGCGCCGTCCGAGTCGCGCTTGGTAGGGCGGCGCGGGGGCGGGTAAAGTGGCCTTCGATACCCAAACGAGGGGTCCATGCCGCTCACGCCCGAGCAGAAGGCCGAAATCGAGCGCCTGCGCGCCGAGACCGCGTCGACCCGCCGCGCCACCGTGCCGGCGCTCGAAGAGATCCTCTACCAGGCTATTCCCGTGCTCGACCACGGCTTCGTCCGGGTCATCGACTATATGGGCGACGATACCGCGGTGGTGCAGGCGGCGCGCGTCTCCTACGGCAAGGGCACCAAGAAGGTCAGCGAGGACCGCGCCCTCATCCACTATTTGATGCGGCACCGGCACACCACGCCCTTCGAGATGTGCGAGATCAAATATCATGTGAAGCTGCCGATCTTCGTGGCGCGGCAGTGGGTCCGCCACCGCACCGCCAACGTCAACGAATATTCCGCGCGCTATTCGATCCTCGACAACGAGTTCTATGTCCCGGCGCCCGAGCATCTCGCGGCGCAATCCGCGAGCAACCGCCAGGGCCGCGGCGAAGTGCTGGCGCCCGAGGAGGCAGCGCGCGTGTTGGCGCTCTTGCGCGACGACGCCGCGCGCGCCTATCGCGGCTATGTCGAGATGCTCAACGAGGACGAGACGGGACAGGTCATCGACCCCGGCCGCACCGGCCTCGCCCGCGAATTGGCGCGGATGAATCTGAGCCTCAATTTTTATACGCAGTGGTATTGGAAGACCGACCTGCACAATCTCCTCAATTTCCTGAGCCTGCGCGCCGACGCGCACGCGCAATACGAGATCCGCGTCTATGCCGAGACGATGATCGGGACCTTGGAGCGCTGGGTCCCCGTCACCGCCGAAGCCTTCCGCCAGCACCGCCTCGGCGGCACGCATCTCTCCGCCGCCGCGCTCGCCGTAGTGAAGCGCCTCGTCGCCGGCGAGAAGGTGACGCAGGAAGCAAGCGGGCTCGGCAAGCGGGAGTGGGGGGAATTGATGGAGGTGTTGGGGCGGGGAGGGTGAATTGAGACGAGCGCCGAGCAGAATCGACGTAATGCCGAAGCCCTCCCTC
>DATNIY010000067.1:0-15506 GCA_035604195.1 Allostellaceae bacterium | reverse complement strand
GCCGCACACATGGCGCAAGGCTCGAGCGTCACATAGATGTCGCAGCCGGCGAGCCGCTCTGAGCCGAGCTTTTCGCAAGCGACCCGAATCGCCAGGATTTCGGCGTGCGCGGTCGGGTCCTTCATCTCAAGCGTCCGGTTGCCGGCCCGCGCGATGACCTCGCCGCCGTGGACGATGGCGGCGCCGATCGGGACTTCGCCGCGCTGCCCGGCGGCACCCGCTTCCTCGAAGGCTTCCAACATGGGATCGAGCTTGCTGCTCGTCATGTCACACTCCAGAGTTCGCGCCATTCAGCCGTTCTGCTATCAAGCCGCATGCGCCAAGAAAGACCAGACAGACATCGCCGCCCGAAGACCACAAATCGCCGTCCCAAGACCAAAATAGGTCGCGCCACGCCGGTCGAGCCCGGCGCGTCGGCGGCGCGGCGAGAGCGCATTGCCAAGGTGATGGCCCGCGCCGGCCTCTGCTCGCGCCGCGACGCCGAGGCCTGGATCGCCGAAGGGCGCGTCGCCGTCAATGGCAAGCTGCTGACCAGCCCGGCGGTGAGCGTCGGCCCTGAGGATCAGGTGAGCGTCGACGGCAACCCGCTGGCGCAACGTCAGCGCACCAGGCTCTTCCTCTTCCATAAGCCGCGCGGCCTGGTGACGACCAACAAGGACCCGCAGGGCCGGCCGACGATCTTTGATTATCTCGCCGCGCACCATCCTCAAGCGCCGCGCCTCGTCAGCGTCGGACGGCTCGATATCAACACGGAAGGATTGCTGCTCCTCACCAACGACGGCGGCCTCGCCCGCGTCCTCGAACTGCCGGCGACCGGCTGGCTCAGGCGCTATCGCGTGCGCGCCAATGGCCAGATCGATCAGGCGAGCCTCGACCGGCTCGCCGGAGGCATCACACTCGACGGCATTCATTACGCCGGGATCGAGGCGGTGCTCGACCGCATCCAGGGCGCCAATTGCTGGCTGACGCTGGGCCTGCGGGAAGGCAAGAACCGCGAGGTCAAACGGGTGCTCGAACATCTTGGCCTCGCCGTCAATCGGCTCATCCGCCTCTCCTTCGGTCCCTTCCAGCTCGGCGAGCTTCCCGAAGGCGCGCTCGAAGAAGTGCGGACCCGCGTGTTGCGCGACCAGCTTGGGCCGTCTTTGTTGCGCGAGGCCGGTGCCGACTTGGAAGCGCCGATCGAGGCGCCGCAGCAGTCGGAGATGAGACCAGAAGGTGCGTCGGGTTCTGCACCGTTTCGACGCGCGAAGCCGCGACATGCGGCGCCTGATCCCGAGCCGCCAAAGCCGAGGGGAAGGCCGCTGCCGGGGCCGCGCAAACATGTCTCGGCGCTGCGGGCCGAATCGGAAAAACGGAAGGACGAGAGCGGCGGCCCCGGCCGCCGTCGCATCGAGCGCGGCGCGACCGAAGACCGCAAAGGCCGCGTGGTGGAGGTCGAGCGGCGGGTCGCCGCGCCAGCGCCGACAAAGAAGAAGATTGCAGGCGCACAGAAGCGGCAAAGGTCTGGCAATAAATACCGAGGCAACCCCCGACCTGACACCGCCGGCCGCAAGGGACGCCTGCCGCGGAGACGTTGACGTATTATTCTTCAAGCGGTTTGCTAAGATTATCGCCTGATCCGTCGAGCCGCTTGCCGTGTCATTGCGAGCGAAGCGAAGCAATCCATAATGTGCGTGTGCGTTCCTTCTCCCCCTGTGGGAGAAGGTGCCGAGCCATGGGGCGTGCTTCGCACGCCCTCAATCATGGAACGCCCGCCGCATGCGGCGGGCTATGGCGAGGCGGATGAGGGGTCGCGCGACCCCTCACCCGGCTTGCTCCGCAAGCCACCCTCTCCCGCAAGGGGAGAGGGTTCGCGCTGTTCGCTTCGCTCGCAATGGCGGCTCAGCGAGTTCATAAGGAGCCTCATGCGCATCATCGGCGGGCGGTTCAAGGGGTGGGTTCTGCAAAGCCCAGCCGACAGCGAGATCCGGCCGACCTCCGACCGTTTGCGCGAGACGATCTTCAACATCCTCGCGCATGCCTATGATGATCCGGTGACCGACGCGGCGGTGATCGACCTTTTCGCCGGCACCGGCGCGATGGGGCTCGAAGCTCTGTCGCGCGGCGCGCGCAAGGCCTTGTTCGTCGAGACGTCAGGCGAGGCCCGCGCGCTCATCCGCGCCAACGTCGATGCGCTCGGGCTCGGCGGCGCGACGCGGATCTTTCGCCGCGATGCGCGCAAGCTTGGGCAAGCGCCGCCGGGCGAGCGCTTCAGCCTCGCCTTCCTCGATCCGCCCTATGGCCAACATCTCGCGGAAGCTGCGCTCGTCGCGTTGCGCGACGGCAGTTGGCTTGCTCCGCGCGCGCTGGTCGTCGTTGAAGAGAGGGCGGATGCCGAGCTTCTCGTGCCTGACCTCTATCGAATTCTCGAAACGCGCGTCTATGGGGATACGAAAATCGTGATTCTCGGGGCGCGCGTTCCCTCCCCCCTTGCGGGGGAGGGTTAGGGAGGGGGGTGCACCGCTTGGTGCAAATCACCCGACCCCTCACTCTACCCTCTCCCCGCAAGCGGGGAGAGGGTTGCGCTTCCTTCTCCCCCGCTAGCGCGGACAGGGGCCGCACCCCTTCACCGCGCGCAAGCCGATGTCGCGGCGGCAGAAGCCGCCCGGCCAGTCGATGGCGTCGACCCCGGCATAGGCGCGGATGCGCGCCTCTGCGAGCGTGGCGCCAACGCCCGTCACGCTCAAAACCCGCCCGCCGTCGGCGAGAAGCCGCCGCCCCTCGCGCCTTGTTCCGGCCTGCGTCACTAGCACGCCCGGCATCGCCGCCGCCTTGTCGAGCCCGCGGATCTCCGAGCCTTTCTTCGGCGTGCCGGGATAGCCTTCAGCGGCGAGCACCACGGTCAAGGCGCTCTTGGGCGAGAATTTGAGCCTGCGCTCGGCGAGCCGCCCCTCGGCGCAGGCGAGCATCAGCACAAGAAGATCCTCTTTGAGCCGCGGCAGGATGGCCTGCGCCTCGGGATCGCCGAAGCGGACGTTGAACTCGATGAGCTTCGGCCCGTCGCGGCTGATCATCAAACCGGCGAAGAGCACGCCTTTGAAGGGCATGCCCATCTCCGCCATGCCGCGCAAGGCGGGATCGACAATCTCGGCCATGACGCGTGCCTCAAGCGCTTGATCCATGATCGGGGCCGGCGAATAGGCGCCCATGCCGCCGGTGTTCGGCCCCGTATCGCCATCGCCGACGCGCTTATGGTCCTGCGCCGAGGCGAAGGCGAGCGCCGTCTTGCCATCGCAGAGCGCGAAGAAGGAGACTTCCTCGCCTTCGACATAGTCTTCGATGAGGATCGAACGTCCCGCCGCGCCGAAGCCGCCTTTGAGCATCATGTCCGCGGCCGCCTCCGCCTCCGCGAGACTCTGCGCGACGACGACGCCCTTGCCGGCGGCAAGCCCATCGGCTTTGACGACGACGGGCGCGCCGCGCTTGCGGATGTACGCTTTCGCCGGCGCGGCTTTGGTGAACCGCGCATAATCCGCGGTCGGGATTCCAACGCGGCGGCAGAGCTCCTTGGCGAAGCCTTTCGAGCCTTCGAGCTGCGCGGCGGCGCGGCTCGGCCCGAAGGCTGTGATGCCGGCGCCCTCCAGCGCATCGACGATGCCTTCGACGAGCGGCGCCTCCGGCCCCACGACGACGAAGCCAATGTCGTTCGACTGGCAGAAATCGATGACGGCGGGGTGATCGGACGGATCGAGCCCAATATTCGTGGCGAGCCGCGCGATGCCCGGATTGCCGGGCGCCGCGTAGAGAACGTCGAGCAAGGGGCTTTTCGCCAATTGATTGGCGAGCGCATGCTCGCGTCCGCCCGAGCCGAGGAGAAGAAGGTTCACGATGCACACTTAGAGCAATGGCTCAGATAAGGCATCCTCACATGCCCGGGTGCGCGAACCCTCTCCCCTTGCGGGAGAGGGTGGACGGCGGAGCCGACCGGGTGAGGGGTCGCGTAACCCCTCATCCGCCCCGCTTCGCGGGGCACCTTCTCCCGCAAGGGGAAAAGGAACGCGCGTAGCGATTCATGCTTTTGATCGCGTGGATTCCATGAGATGAATTGCTTCTCCATCATCTCCGCCCGAACAGGCGCTCAATGTCGGCGAGCTTCAGTTCGATATAGGTCGGGCGGCCGTGATTGCATTGGCCGGCGCCGGGCGTTTGTTCCATCTCGCGCAGCAGCGCGTTCATCTCCTCCGGCAATAGCCGCCGGCCGGCGCGGACCGAGTTATGGCAGGCGAGCGTCGCGAGCACATGATCGAGCCGCCGCTCGAGCGGCACGGTCGTCCGATCATCTTCGGCGAGCGTGTCGGCGAGATCGCGCAGCAGGCGCCCCGCATCGAGGCTCTTCAGCAGGCTTGGCTGTTCGCGCAGCAAGACCGCGCCAGGCCCGAAAGGCTCGATTGCGAGCCCGAACTCGGCGAGCAGCGGCACCGCATCGATGAGCCGCGCCACGCTGGCCTCGTCCATGTCGACGACCGCCGGGATAAGCAGCGGCTGGCGCTCGATGGCCTCCTGCGCACGCGCCGCCTTGAGCCGCTCGTAGACCAGCCGCTCATGCGCCGCGTGCTGATCGACGATGACGATCCCGTCCTGCGTCTGCGCGATGATATAGGTCTCGTGCACCTGCGCGCGGGCCGCGCCGAGCGGCGCCGCGCAGGTCTCGGGCTCCCCCGCATGCGCCCGCGCATCGGCGCCGGGCGCGAATTCTTCGAAGCGCGCCTGCTCTTCGGCGAAGCCCGGATTGGCGGGCGAGCGATCCGGGCTCCATTCCGCAGCATGCGGCCTGGCGCGCGGCCAAGCGCCGTTCATGCCTTGGCGGCGGGTGACCACCTCGATCGTAGCGGCGGCGCCGGACGGCGTCGCCAGATGCAGCGCCGCCGCCAAGGTCTGTTTCAGCGCGCCGATCAGAAGGCCGCGGACGAGCCCCGAGTCGCGGAACCTGACTTCGGCCTTGGCCGGATGCACGTTGACGTCGACCTCGCCCGGATCGCAGGCGACGAACAGGACGAGCGCCGGATAGCGGCCGGCCGGCATATGGTCGATATAGGCGGCGCGGATCGCGCCGGCGAAGAGCTTGTCGCGCACCGGCCGGCCGTTGACGAAGAGATATTGTGCCGAGGCATTGGCCCGGTGCCAGGTCGGCAGGCCGGCGAAGCCGTGAAGGCGCACGCGCTCGCGCGCGGCATCGAGGGGCAGCGCATTGGCGCGAAATTCCTTGCCGAGGACCTGGGTGAGCCGCTGCAGCAAGCCTGCTTCGTCCGCCGCGCATGGCGCGTAGTCGAAGCCCGTCACGTCGGGGCCGGAGAGCGTGAAGCGCACGCAAGGATGCGCCATGGCGAGGCGCTGGATGACATCGCCGACGGCCTGCGCCTCGGCGCGCTCGCTCTTCAAGAACTTGAGCCGCGCCGGGGTCGCGGCGAAAAGCTCGCGCACCTCGACCCGCGTGCCCTGCGGCTGCGCCGCCGGCACGAGCGCGCCCTTCACGCCCTGATCGACGCGGATGGCTGAGCCATGCGCCGCGCCCGCTGAGCGCGTGGTTATGTCGAGGCTCGCGACCGAGCCGATCGAGGGCAGAGCCTCGCCGCGAAAGCCGAGCGTCGCGATAGAGCTGAGATCGCCGTCCGGCAATTTCGATGTCGCGTGGCGCTCGACCGCGAGATCGAGATCTTCAGCGCTCATGCCGGCGCCATTGTCGATGACGCGGATCAACCGCCGGCCGCCCGCTTCGATGGCGACCTCGATGCGGCTCGCCCCGGCATCGAGCGCATTCTCGACGAGTTCCTTGACCGCGGAGGCCGGCCGCTCGACGACTTCGCCGGCGGCGATGCGATCGACGAGCACGGGATCGAGGCGGCGGACGGGCATCATTCCTCGCTTGGCGTGTCCCCTCTCCCCATGAGCGTCAGCGAAATGGGGAGAGGAGCGGCAGGCAATCTACATCCCCACCGGCCGTCCCACCACAGCGACGAGGAGCGAGCCGTCGCCGAACAGGCGCTTGGCGGCGCGCTTGGCGTCTTCCATGGTCACGCCGGCGATCAGCCTGTTGCGCTCGTCGAGGAAATCGACGCCGTAGCCTTCGGCCTGCAGCCTGGCGAGATGGCCGGCGATCTTGGTCGACGTATCGAAACGCAGCGCATAGGAGCCGATCAGATATTTCTTCGCCTTGTCGAGCTCTTCCTCGGTCGGGCCCGCTTCGCTCAAATTGCGGATCTCGGCCTCGATCACCTGCATCGATTCGGCCGCGCGCTCGTTCTTGGTCGAGGTCCCGCCCCACAGCATCGCCGCATGGTCCTCATCGATGAGCCGCGAATAGACGGAGTAGGCGAGCCCGCGCTTCTCCCGCACTTCCTTGAAGAGCCGCGCCGAAAACACTCCGCCACCCAGCACATGATTGACCACCATCGCGGGAATGAGATCCTTGTCGCTGCGCGCGATGCCCTGCCGGCCAAAGCGAATCGTCGATTGCGGAACGTCGAGATCGACGATATGGCGCGTGCCGGCGCCCGAAAAGACGACATCCGCGACTGGCGCGAGCGAGGCCTCCTCGCGCAGAGCGCCGAAGACCTCGTCGAGATATTTGCCGAGCGTTTCCGCATCGATCGCCCCGACCACGGCGATCTTCAAGTTGTCGCGGGCAAAGGTCGCGGCGCGCATGTCGAAGACATCGGTTCGCGTGAGATCGGGGAGCGTGTCGAGATCGCCACGCAGCGGCGCGCCATAGGGATGGCCCGGATAGGAAAGGCCGCGGAGGGCGCGGCTCGCGGCATGGTCGGGGTCGTTCAACTCGCGCTTCAAGCCGGCCGCGATCTGGCTCTTCACCCGCTCGAAGGCGTCCGCCTCGAGCCGCGCCTCGGCGACGGCGAGATGAAGCAATTCGAAGGCTTGCGCCTTGTTCCGCGCCAGCGTCTGCATCCGGCCTGAGAGAAAATCGTGGTCGGCCGAAAACGAAAGCTCGATGGCCTGTTCTTCGAGGGCGCGGTGGAAGGCGTCCGAATCATACGGCCCCGCGCCTTCATCGAGCAGCCCGGCCAGCAGAGTTGCGACGCCCGGCTTGCCTTGCGGGTCCTGCGCGGCGCCGCCGATCAGGGCGAATTCGAGCGCGACGAGCGGCACCGCATAATCCTCGACGAGCCAGGCCCCGATGCCGCCTGGCGAGACGATGGTCTGCACGCTTGCCGCGCGGGACGGTGTGGCGGCCTCGCCCGTCTCGGTCTTGGAATGTGCGGTCATGTGATCAGCCACCTCATGCCGCAGCCGCCTGCTCGGGCAGGAGAAAGCCGGTGACGCTGCACCGCCGGTCGAGCCAGCGCGCTGCCTTCACGACATCGGCCGCCGTGACCGCTTCGATCCGCTCGGGCCAGGACGCAATATCCGTAAGCGCAAGACCGGCGGCAAGCGAAGCGCCATACCATTGCGCGAGCGCCACCTGACTGTCCTGCGCATAAATCGCGTCGGCGACGAGCCGCGTCTTGGCGCGGGCGAGATCGGCCTCCTCTATGCCCTTTTTCGCCACCTCGGCGATGATCCTTTCGATCTCGCTGTCTAGGGTCTCGAGCGAGACGCCGGGCGCGGGCGAGGCATAGGCGTAGAAGCGCGTGTCGTCGAGCGCCGTGCCGGCGTAATGGGCGCCGGCGGAGACCGCGATCTTCTTGTCGATGACGAGAGTCTTGAAGAGCAGGCTCGCCTGACCGCCGCCGAGAAAATGGGCGAGCACTTCCAGCGCTTCGGCCTCGCCCCGCGCCGCCGTGCGATAGGACGGCACGCGGAAGACGGTCTGATAGGAGGGCTGCTCGACCTTCTGGTCGGCGAGCGTCACCAGCCGATGCGCGTGGATGTCCGGCTCGCGCGGACGGAAGCGCTTCGGCGCTGCGCCGCGGGCGGGAATGCTGCCGTAGACCGTGGTGGCGAGATCGATGACCGCGGCGGGGTCCACATCCCCCGCGACGATGAGGATCGCGTTTTCCGGCGTGTAGAAACGCTCGTAATAGGCGAGCGCGTCGGCGCGCCCGAGGCCTTCGATATCGTCGGCCCAACCGATGACCGGCGTGCCATAGGGATGGCGGGTGAAGAGCGCCGCTTGCACCGCCTCGTTCAGGAGATCGGCGGGATCGGAATCGGTCCGCATGCGGCGCTCCTCGAGCACGACGTCGCGTTCGGGCTTAACCACTTCGTCGGTGAGCACGAGATTGCTCATCCGGTCGGCCTCATAGTCCATGCAGACCTTGAGATGTTCCTTGGCGGCGCGCTGGAAATAGGCGGTGTAGTCGTTCGAGGTGAAGGCATTCTCCTGGCCGCCGAGATCGGCGATCAATTCGGAGAATTTGCCCGCCGGGTGATCCTTGGTTCCCTTGAACATCAGATGTTCGAGGAAATGCGCGATCCCCGACTTGCCGACCGGATCGTCCGCCGAGCCATTGCGATACCAGACCATATGGGTGACCACGGGGGCGCGATGATCGGGGATGACGACGATATCGAGCCCGTTGGCGAGCCGCGCCGTTGTGACGGCCGGGCCGGCGGGCTTGGCCGGGGCGGATGTGGAAAGCGTAAGCTCGGCAGGACCGAGCGGTTTGGCGTGGGACATTTTATCTTTCTGGAAGGGCTTGAAGATCCATGGCGCGGCACAGCCGGCGCCGGGCGCTCAGACAAGCTAGCTCGATGCAATATAGGAAGCAATTTCGCGGAGTGGCACCCCTCTCCCCGCAAGCGGGGAGAGGGAATTCACCCGTCGCGGTAGACGCGTTCGCGCCGTTCGTGGCGCTCCTGCGCCTCGATGGAGAAGGTCGCGATCGGGCGCGCATCGAGCCGCTTCAGCGAGATCGGCTCGCCGGTCTCCTCGCAATAGCCATAGCTGCCATCATCGAGCCGGCCGAGCGCCGAATCGATCTTGGCGATCAATTTGCGCTGCCGGTCGCGGGCGCGAAGCTCGATCGCCCGATCGGTTTCGGAGGAGGCGCGATCCGCCAGATCCGGCAGGTTCTCGTTTTCGTTTTGCAGGACGACCAGGGTCTCGCGGGCTTCGCGCAGGATATCCTCCTTCCACGTCAGCAATTTGCGACGAAAATAATCGCGTTGGCGCTCATTCATGAAAGGCTCGTCTTCGGACGGCCGGTAGTCCACACCGATTGTATCGGTCGGCACGTGTCGAATCTCCGCACCTCTAACCAAAACGCTGGCCTTATATCGAGATGCGTGCGGCGAGACAATCACTTGTCGAGTGGCTGGCCAAAGCCGCAGGCGAGTGTTGCTCGGCTGCCGAGCAGCCGGGTGCGTTGCCGCGCATCAGGCTGCAGCCGATTCCATGGCGCGGTGCATATTCTCGCTGATCCTGTCGAGAAAGCCGGTCGTCGAGAGCCATCTTTGCTGGTCGCCGACCAGCAGGGCGAGGTCCTTGGTCATATATCCGGCCTCGACCGTATCGACGCAGACCTTTTCAAGGGTCGCGGCGAATTTCGCCAGCTTGGCATTGTCGTCGAGCTCGGCCCGATGCGCGAGGCCGCGCGTCCAGGCGAAGATCGAGGCGATCGAATTGGTCGAGGTATCCCTGCCCTTCCGATATTCGCGATAGTGCCGCGTCACGGTCCCATGCGCGGCCTCCGCCTCGACCGTCTTGCCGTCCGGCGTCAGGAGAACCGAGGTCATGAGGCCGAGCGAGCCGAAGCCTTGCGCCACCGTGTCGGACTGCACGTCGCCGTCGTAATTCTTGCAGGCCCAGACATAGCCGCCCGACCATTTGAGCGCCGAGGCGACCATGTCGTCGATGAGCCTGTGCTCATAAGTGAGCCGGGCGGCCAGATATTGCGCCTTGAACTCGTTCTCGTAGACCTCCTGGAAGATCTCCTTGAAGCGCCCGTCATAGGCTTTGAGGATGGTGTTCTTGGTCGAGAGATAGACGGGATATTTGCGCAGCAGGCCATAATTCAGCGAGGCGCGGGCGAAATCGCGGATTGAATCGTCGAGATTGTACATCGCCAGGGCGACGCCGGGCCCGGGAAAGTTGAAGACTTCCCTCTCGATCACCTTGCCGTCGTCACCCTCGAACTTGATGGTGAGCCGGCCCTTGCCGGGCACCCTGAAATCGGTCGCCCGGTATTGGTCGCCGAAGGCGTGGCGGCCGACGACGATCGGCGCCGTCCAGCCCGGCACGAGGCGCGGCACGTTCCTGCAGATGATCGGCTCGCGGAAGATGACGCCGCCCAGGATGTTGCGGATCGTCCCGTTCGGCGATTTCCACATTTCCTTGAGATTGAATTCGACGACGCGCGCGTCGTCCGGCGTGATCGTCGCGCATTTGACGCCGACGCCCCATCTTTTCACCGCATTGGCGGCGTCGATCGTCACCTGGTCTTCGGTCGCGTCGCGGTTCTGGATCGAGAGGTCGTAATATTCGAGATCGATGTCGAGATAGGGATGGATGAGCTTGTCGCGGATGAGATGCCAGATGATCCGGGTCATCTCGTCGCCGTCGAGTTCGACGACGGGATTTGCGACCTTGATCTTGTTCATCGCAGGACCTTTTCCGGGAGTGGCTCGGAGCGCCCCTATAGCATCGGGACCGGAGGCGGCAAAGCGCGGGCTCGGAAGCAGGCGGCGGGTTCGCAGATTGTTGTGGTGCCATCTTCGCCTGTCCCGTTTCGCTATTGATGGAGGCGACGCCTGCCAGCATAGTGGGCGAATCGTCTCCCCCCTGCGAATGCCCCTTCGAAGATGCATCAGGAACCCGCATGAATAGCCTGACGACACGCGATACATGGTGTTCGGCCGCCACCGTCCTCGCGCTCGGACGAGCCTCCTTCGTCGCCGACCCGATGGGCGCGCTCTATTGGCCGGAGGAACGGCTGCTCGCCGTCGCGGACCTGCATCTCGAAAAAGGCTCCGCCTTCGCGGCGCGCCGCGTGTTCCTGCCGCCCTACGATACGGCGACGACGCTTGCGGCGCTTGCCGTGCTCGTCGCCCGCTACGCGCCGCGCGGCGTGCTGGCGCTCGGCGATTCCTTCCACGATGTCAGCGGCGGCGAGCGCCTGGCGGCGCAGGACCGCGCCACGCTTTCGCGCCTGCAGAGCGGGCGCGACTGGATCTGGGTCGCCGGCAACCACGATCCTGTCCTGCCGGCCGATCTCGGCGGCGCGCGTCACGCCGAGATCGCGATCGGCGGGATCATGTTTCGCCACAGGCCTGAGGCTGAGGGCGAGGCCGAGATCGCCGGCCATTTTCACCCCATGGCGCGGGTTGCGGGCACGGTCGGCTCGGTCAGGCGGCGCTGTTTCGTGAGCAATGGCGCCCGCTGCGTGCTGCCCGCCTTCGGCGCCTATGCCGGCGGCCTCAATCTGCGCGACCGCGCGTTTGCGGCGCTGTTCGGGCCGGGCGGTGCCGCAGTTTTCGCGCATGTCCTCGGCCGCGAACGAGTCTATAGGGTGGCGCAGGAGCAATGCCTGCCGGATTGAGCGGCAGCATCTTCATGTTGATTTGGGCAAGGCGCGCCCGCATGCACCCAGTAGATCAGTTTCCAAAATCGGTGGAAGATGGCCAAGTGATTGGTGACGCGCGTTCCTTCTCCCCTTGCGGGAGAAGGTGCCCCGCCATAGGGCGTGCTTCGCACGCCCGTCAATCATAGAACGCCCGCCGCATGCGGCGGGCTATGGCGGGGCGGATGAGGGATTGCGCGACCCCCCACCCGGCCGGCTCCGCCGGCCACCCTCTCCCGCAAGGGGAGAGGGAACGCGCGTCTTCTTTGTGCTTCACCTGCAACGAGCTCAACTCATGTTGAAAATTCAGATAGCGAACTTATCCACCTCATCGTGGTCGGCCAAAGTTGCAGCCGTCGCCATAGCCTTTGCGACGTGCGGCTTGGCAAATGTCGCGGGCGCCGACGACATGCGGGCTCTCGGCAATATCGGCGACGCAAATAAGTCCGTGGGGGTCATCACGCATTACGATATCCACGCCAACACGAAGACTCTTGATCTCGTCGCAGCGACGCCGCGAACCTCGGCGATAAGCCCAGACGTCGAAAGGCAGCTCGCCGTACAGCTTGCCCACCAGATCTGCGCCGAAGGAGCGGTCAGCGCGAGTTGGACCGTGCGCATGTTTATGCCCCGAGAGTCTTCTCCCGCGGCAACGTGCCGGTTCGGGGGGCGCCACGCGCCTGCTCCGTCGGCTCCGCCTGCTCGGTAGCGAGCCCGTTCCCTCACAGCATCGTCACCTTCGGCCTTGGTGTCTTGCTCATCGAGGCGGGCGCGGGCGGCGAGATTCTCCAGCCACCGGTCGGCATATCGTTGGCGGCGGCATCCGGCGTCTTTGCATGGAAGGCGGCGGCCATGGCTTTCGCCGCGGCGAGCTGATTGGCATTGAGCCTCGCGCCGACATCGTCGCGCTTTCTTCCGGCGTCATCGTCGCCCTGAGCGGCGGCGATCGCAAACCATGTGTGGGATGAAACGAGGTTCTGCTGCACGCCGAGGCCGCGGGCGAGAAGCACGGCGAGATTATATTGGCTGTCGCGCACGCCATATTCCGCCGCCTTCTTGAACCATTGCGCGGCGGTGGCGTAATCCGGCCTGCCGCTATCCCCGCCGCCGGCGGCGAGAACCGCGAGGTTATGCATGGCGCGGATGTTTCCCTGCTCCGCTGCCTTCTGATACCAGGCTTTGGATTGCGCGAGATCGCGCGGCAGGCCGAGACCCTTCTCATAGAACGAGGCGAGACGATATTGGGCCGGCGCGAGGTCCTGCGCCGCGGCCTTGGCGTACCATTGCGCGGCAGCCGCGAGATCGCGCGGCACGCGCCTGCCTTCCGCATAATTCGTCCCCAAGGCGAATTGCGCCGTCGCATTGCCGGCCTCCGCCGCGGCCTGCATGTCGGCTTGGGTGATGTCGCGCATTGGTCCGGCCGCGTCCTTGGACCTTCCGATAGAACCGGTCGGCATCGGGTCGACGTCCGGCTTGCCCTGCTGCACGCTGTTCTGGATGGGCGAGGGATCGAGCGCCGCGGCGGTGATCTGCGCCGGCGCGGAGATCTGCGGCACCGGCCGGGTGGCCTGGGCCGCGGTGATCGCGGGAGCCGGCGCATCCACGTTCAAGGAGAGACTCGCCGGCTGCGTATGGCCCATCGTCTTGATGACGGCATAGGCGCCGACCGCCACGAACAGCGCGGCGAGCGAGAGAACCACCGGGCGTTTGTGCTGGGCGATGAAATTGCGCGCCTGCTGGATGAGGCCGGCGCTGTCTATCGGCGCGACCGCCGCGCGCACCTGCGATCGCGCAACCGCGGCGGCCGATTCCGTCTGCGCGGCGTGCGCGGCGCGGCGCGCCGCGGCGATGAAGTCGGAGCGAGTTGCCGGCGCCTCCGGCTCCGCCGCGCGTCCTTGCCGGCCGGTGGTGACCGCCTCGTCCTTCACGGCCTCGCGGCGGCCGGGAAAGCCGCTGCCGGGCTCGATGAGGAAATCTTCGAGGGCGGCGGCGGGCGGCATGCCATTTTTCTTGCCGTTGTCGCGCCGCGCCGCAAGATCGTCGGACCCGATCTGCGCGCTCTTCATGCCCGCCGGATCGCGCTGCGCCGGCTCGCGCTGGCCCAAGTCGCGCGGCGCGAAGGCCGGCGCCGGGCCCGAGGCCAAAAGCTCGCCCGGCGGTTTCGGCCGCACGACCAATTCCTCTTCGACCATAGCCAAGCGATCGACGACCTTTTCCAAGGTCTCGTGAACCGCGTTCAACGTCGAGAGCGTGCGCCGGTCGGCCTCGTCCTGCACAACGCGCAGCCTTTGAAGTTCCTGCCCGATGTGCTGCGGATGCGAGCCGGGGGCTTCATTCAGGACGTGGCGCACTGCATTTTCCGCCGCCTCGAGAGCGACCTGGCGCGTCCTTTCCATCTCGCCGAAAAGATCGCCGACCGTCTCTTCGAGCGCGCTCAAGGACGAAAAGCCGGCGTTCGAGCGGTCGAGCCGCTGCGCGAGCTCGGCGATCTGTCGCTCCAAGGCTTCGATCGCCTGCGACTCGGCCTGCGGTTGCTGCGCCCTTTCGAGTTTTTCGGCCAGGCCGCGGACGAGATCTTCAAGCGGCCGCGTATCCACCGCCGGCCAGGCCTCGGCGATGCGCGCCGTCAGCTCCTCATAGACATTGTCGATGCGGCGCGAAAGCGCCTCATAACGGCTCTGGTCGCGGGCCTCGGCGATCGCCTCCTCGACTTTGGCGGCAATGGCGTCGAGTCGACCCTCGATCTTGTCGAGCGCCGAGATCCGCGCCGCATCGTCCCGACTGGCCTCGCCGGAAAAGTTAAGCCCAACCGCCGCCTCGCGCTGACGGTCGATGCTCTCGGCCAGTTGTGCCACCTGCCGTTCGATCCGCTCGACCGGCAGCGGCCGCGCCATGGCTGCGGTCAAAAGATCGCGGATTTCCTGCGTCTGCTGCTGGATATTTTGGAAAGCCGCGGGATCGAGCCCCGACTTGCCGAGGTCATCGAGCTTGGTGCCGAGCCTTTTCAGTTCGCCCTCGAGCCCCTTGATCGTCATGCGCGGATCGATCTCGGCAAGCGAATGCCTAAGCTCGCCGACGAGTTGTTCGAGCGGCTGGAGCACCGTGTCCTTGATGCCCTCTGTGCGCGAGGATTCGATCCTCTGCGCGAGACCGCGGATCGCCTGCTCAAGCGCGGCGATCGAACCGCGCGAGGCGAGATCGCGCAGCGCCTCCGACATGTTGGCGATCTCCGTCCGCAATTTGTCGAGGTTGCAGACGGGCGGTTCGGCGTGGCGCGCCGCTTGTTCGCGGCGCATGTCGTCGAGCTTGGCGGCGAGCGCCGCGATGTCGCCTTGCAGGCTGACGAGCGATGTCGCGGCCGGCCGCGAGGCGACTTCGCCCCCGGCGCCCGATGCCCGAGACTGCACCGACGGTTCCGCGCGCCGCGGCGTCCGCTCTTGGTCTTCCAAGACTCTTTGCCGGCCGGCAATCTCGGCGATCGCCGCGCCGAGCGAGGGATGCGATTTGCCGGCCCGCGGTCGGCTTGGCCGCGCCGGCCCTTCCGCGCCAGCCGAGGACGCAACCGCTTCCAACAGGGAATTGAGCGTCGATTCCATGCGGTTCAATTGGCTGCCATAGAGGCGCGCGGGGGCGACTGCCGAGATTCGAGGCTCGCCACGCTGCGCCGGATGCCGCGCCTCTTCGCTCCCATCCCTGCCGCTCCAGGGAACCGCTCTCATCATGTTCTCTCCGGCGGGGATGGCCCCGGCCTTGAACCCACGTTCGCGAGGAGCGGGCTAAGCGCCGAATCATGATCCGCCGTCGCGTGCCGCCCCTGTCCACGAATTTCCGTAACCGCGGTAAACAGCCGGTTAATTCTGCTCAATTTTGGAACAGTCTAGGTGTAACTTGGTCGCGACGAAAGTATCGGGCCGCCGCGTCCCAAGGTTCAACATGAGTGCTGCGCCAAAGTCCGCCGAGATCGGCGTTCTGCTTGTCAATCTCGGAACGCCGGAGGCGACCGACTATTGGTCC
>DATNIY010000066.1:0-26166 GCA_035604195.1 Allostellaceae bacterium | reverse complement strand
CCCAGTCGCCCGTTCCTTGGATGAGTTTAGGAGCCGTAATTACAAGGGCGCGGAACTTGTAAAGCGGCTGCCCGACATGGAACGTGGTATCATCGAATCTCTGAAACCTTATCAGGGAGGGAATGACGCCCTTTGGGCACTCCATCAACTCGATATTGTGCGTAAGCACCACCGATTGCTCGCGGTCAATCATGCTCCCGCCAGGTTCGGCCTTATTGGTTCGTTCAGAAAGGAAGATTTGGTTTTCCCGCGAACTGCTACCGGCTATATGGCGGCAGATGACGAAACCGTATTGGTTCTCTTGGCTAAGGGAACTCCTAAACCCAATCTGCAATACACCCCTGAGATATTCGTCGCAGAGATTGACCCTCCTATCAGAGAACCAATTATTGCAGCGTTGAGTAAGTTCGCGAGCCTTGCGAATTCGATCATCGAGCTGTTCGACGCACCCTAGGCGCGCGAAATCATCGCGCTCAACACTAAGTGCCGGGCACGCTATGCGGGTCGCTCCGATTGGAGTCCGCGCGCGCATGCTCGCGATTATAAGAGAGACTGTACGCAAATGCTAGAGTCGCGGCGCTATCGGCTACCCTGTCGTCATCTCATTGATATTTATAGAGAACCGGCCTGTCACGCCCTCACATACTAGCCGTTGTTATACCTACGTCAAGGGCACAATACCGCAAGATACGGTCAATCATCGAGGCCGGCAGCGTGCAAAAGTTAATTTCTACAAAACGAAGCCAATTTATGCCAATAAATCAGTCACTTAGGGTTTTGGCCAGCGCGCAGAATTCCTCGATCGTGAGCTCTTCCGCCCGGGCGGTGCCGGGGATGCCGGTGGCGGCGAGGAGAGCCGCGGTATCGCCGCCCAGGCTCTTGAGGCTCTGGCGCAGCATCTTGCGGCGCTGGCCGAAGGCGGCGGCGGTGACCCTTTCGAGATCCTCCATCCGGCATTGGCCGAGCGGCGCCGATCGCGGCGTCAAGCGCACGAGTGTCGAGGTGACCTTGGGCGGCGGCACGAAGGCCCTGGGCGGCACGTAGAAGACGCGCTCGACATGGCACAGCCATTGCGCCAGCACCGCAAGCCGCCCGTATTGCGGCGTGCGGCGCTCGGCCGTCAGCCGCTCGGCCACCTCCTTCTGAAACATGAGCACGAACCCGGCATAGGAATCGATCTGCCGGAGCCAGCCGATCAGCAGCGGCGTCGCGATGTTGTAGGGCAGATTGGCGACGATCTTGCGCGGCGCTGCTGCGAGGGTGGCGGGGTCGATGGCGAGCGCATCGGCTTCGACGACGGTAAGCCGGCCGGGAAAGGCGGCGGCAAGCTCGGCGAGCGCGGCGATGCAACGCCGGTCGCGCTCGATGGCGACGACGCGGCGCGCGCGTTCGAAGAGAAGCGCCCGCGTCAGGCCGCCGGGGCCGGGTCCGATTTCGATCACGTCGCAGCCTTCGAGCGGCGCCGCCGCGCGCGCGATGCGGCGCGTGAGGTTGAGATCCAAGAGAAAATTCTGGCCGAGGCCTCGTCTGGCGTCGAGCGAATGGCGGCGGATGATGTCGCGGAGCGGCGGCAGCGCGGGCTGCGGCTCGGGCTGGGCGGGCAAGCTCAGCCGGCGGGGCTCAAAACGGCGCGGCGGGCCGCCATCTTGCCGGCGAGATCGAGCGCGGCGATGAGGCTCGCGGGATTGGCGACGCCCTGTCCGGCGATGTCAAGGGCCGTGCCGTGGTCGGGCGAGGTTCGGATGAAGGGCAGGCCCAAGGTGACGTTGACGCCGCGGTCGAAATCGATGGTCTTCAATGGAATGAGCGCCTGGTCGTGATACATGCAAAGCGCGGCGTCATAATGGCGGCGCGCCGCGGCATGAAATAGGCTGTCGGCCGGCGCGGGACCCGAAACCGCAATGCCGTCGCTTTTGAGGATCGCAATCGCCGGGGCGATGATCTCGATCTCTTCGCGGCCGATCGTCCCGTGCTCGCCGGCGTGGGGATTGAGACCGGCGACGGCGAGGCGCGGGCGCGCGATGCCGAAGTCGCGTTCCAGCGCCGCAGCGGCGATGCGTCCGGTGGCGACGATGTCCGCACTCGTCAGGCTCGCGATCGCGGCGGCGAGCGGCAGGTGCACGGTCACGGGCACGACGCGCAGGCCCGGACAGACCAGCATCATCACCGGGCGCGAGCCCGCGAGCTCGCCGAGGAACTCGGTATGGCCGGGGTGGCGAAATCCGGCGGCGTAGAGCGTCTCTTTCTGAATCGGATTGGTGACGAGTGCCGCGGCGCGGCCCGCCCGCACCAGCGCCACTGCCATCGTGATCGACTGGATCACCGCCGGCGCATTGGCGGGATCGGGTTGACCCGGAACCGCCGCGCGGGGCAAGGCCAGTGTCAGGACCGGCAGGCCGTGGGCGAAGGCGGCTTGCGCTTCCTCGGGCGCGCCGATGCGCCGGATCGGCACCGTCCAGTCCAGCTTGGCCGCCAAGCGCTCGAGCCGCGCCGGGTCGTCGATCGCGAAGAAGCTCGGCAACCCGGCCTCGCGCCGTTGCTGCCAGGCGGCGAGCGCGATCTCGCCGCCGATCCCCGCCGGCTCGCCCATCGTGAGCGCCAGCGGCGCCGTCATCCCCGGATGTCCACGTAGGCGCCGCGGCGGAGATCGCTCAGGTAGCGTCGGGCGAGCGCATCGAGCCGCTGCCGCCCGAGATTCTCGCGGATCTGATCGGCGGTCGGCAGGCTGGCGGGATCCTGGCGCTGGCAAACCATGACGACGCCGAGCCCGTCATGCAGCGGCAGCGGCTTGCTCGCCTCGGACGGCTTGAGCGCAAGAACCTGCTGCCGCTCCTCCGCCGGCAGATCGCTGGCGCGGATGTCCGGGACTTGGCGCGACAGTTGCGGCGCGCGTTCCTGCCCGAACTTCGCCATGTCGGCGCAGCTCTTGGCCCCGTCCGACACCTCCAGGGCCTGCGCCTGGGCATGCTGGCGCTCTTCCGGCGTCGCATTCGGCGCGACCGGGAAGACCACCTCGACCAGCGACAAGTGAATCTGTTCCGGCGAGCTGTCGCCGAGCGTCTGACGGTCCATGACATAGAGGAGGTAGTATCCGGCCGTCGTCCGGATCGGATACGACATCTCGCCGGGGTTCATCTTCTGCAGCGCTTCGCCCAGGAGCGGACTCAGCTCGCTCGGCGTGACCCAGCCGATGTCGCCGCCCACCGCCGCGCTCGGCGATTGGGAGAATTGCTGGGCGACGGCGGAGAAATTGGCGCCGCCGCGGATCTGCTCGATGAGCCGGTCGGCCAGGCGCTTGACGTCATCGGCCTGGCTCGGATTGTCGATGGCGAGAAAGATTTCGGCGACCCGATTTTCCGGCTTGCCCACCTCCGTCTTGAGCCGTTCCATCGACTCCTTCACTTGCTCGTCGGAGATGGTGACGTCCTGCACCAGGCGGTTGGTCACCACTTTCTCCCAGGCGAGCGACGCGGTGATCTGATCGACCAGCGAGGCGCGGGAAATGCCGGTCTGTTCGAGATATTTATCGAGCGCGCCCTTGGGCATGTTGTTGCGCTGCTCGATCTGGGCGAGCGCGGCGTCGATCTGGTCCTTCGGGATGGTGACATTGAGGCGCTTGGCCTCCTGCATCTGCAGCCGCTCGTCGATCAGCTGGCGCAGCACGCGCGGCTCGATGCGCTTGCGATTTTCCGGGGTATCCTGCATGCCCGAGGAACGCATCACCAGGACGAGGCGCGCGGTGACGTCGTCGTGGGAAACCACCTCGTCATTGACGACGGCGGCGATCCGCGTCTCCTGGCCGATCGCGGCGGCGGCACAGGTCGCGATCAGAAAAAGCGCAACAATCCATCTCATGAACATCGCCAAAGCCATTTCCGTGCGGAAGCGAAGAATACCGCGTCGGCGGCTCCCTGTCGCCGGGGATTCGAGCCCCTAACTGCCGCTTTCCGAGAAGGCGCGCGCGCCAATTTCGCCGAGGTCCTTGAAGACGAAGGTGATCACCATGGAGACGCCGGGGTGCACATCGCCGATGCTGATGCCGGATTGGGTCAACGATGCGATCACCGCGAAGCAGTCGTCGCGGTAGGTGACCGTTGCGCCGGAATTGATCGTGGCGCCGTTGCCGCCCGCGACGTTGCGCGTATCGGTCAGCGCGAATGACCAGTACCGCGTCAGCGCCGCCGTGAGGCCGGTGCTGATCTGGTCTCCCGTAATCGGCGCTCCCGGCTGCGGGGTCACGATGCCGGGAATTTGCCGGATCGAGATGTAGCTCAAATTGACGCGCAAATTGGTGGGGCCGATGCTGATGCTCGCCTCTTGGCGCCGCATCGCCAAATCATCGCGGTCGAGGCGATAGCGATAGACGAAGTCGAGGAACTTACCGGTCGACAGCACGACCCGCCCGACCACGTCGGAGCGGCGGTAGCTGAGTCCGGAGCCGGGTGCGAAGGCGCTCGCCTGCTGAAAGCGATAGCTTTCGCCGATGAGCGTTTCCCAGCGGCCGAGAGAGAGCGTGTTGAGCTCGCCGCGGAGGCCGTAGTCGACGCGCTGGCCCGTGTCGATGAGGTCGTAGCCGGGAAAGCGATTGGGCACGAACAGGCTGGTTTCGTCGAACTCGAAGCCTTGGCTGTCTTCGTTCGGAATGGCCGCCGGATTGCCGCCATTGGGTCCGGCGACGACGGCCGCGATCGGCTCGATGAGGGCGTTGCCGCTCGCGCCGGTGCGGACCCAGGGGTAGTTCCATTTCAGCGACATTTGCGGGAATACGCGGCCGGCGAATTCGGTATGGGTCGAGGTGTCGGTTGGCTCGAGCAGCAGGTTGTTCGACGAATAGCCGTCGGTGCGCAGGCTCGCGATGAAGCTGTAGCGATCGCCGATCGGTCCGCTGAACGGCAGCCGCCAGTCGGAGCCGAGCGACAGCCGGCGCGTGTCCGTGCCGTGGGGGTGCGCCAAATTGATGACGTTGCCCTGCAGCCCCAATCGCCCGCCCAGCCGGTCGGGATCGCTGATCCAGCCATAGGTCGCCACGGGAAGGACGAACGGCGATGCCGAATCGCCGACTTCGGGGTTGAGGCTTTGAAAGCCGTAGGCGCTGATGTTGGCGTAGCTGTTCGCGCCGAAATTCTCGCCATAGAGCCGGCTGGTGAGGAAATTCTGCGGCGTCGGGAAATGATAGCGCAGCATGTAGGTCAAGTCCGACTCGCGCTGCAGGTCAAAGCCGGTGCGCCAATTATCGTCGAGATCCAACTCGCCGCTGCCGAACACATGGCCGCGGGTCGAGGAGGGCGGCGGCGTCGGGTTGGTCGTCGAGATGGCGCCGCCGCCGGCATCGAAGGCGACGCTGCCGTCGACCTGCAGCTTGCCGTCGCCGAAGCGTTCACGGTACTGACCGTCGAGCACCTGGCCGGCCTTGGTGGTGAAGATCGGGCGGAAGGTCGCGTCCTTGTCGGGGCCGAGCACCCAATAATAGGGAATGGTCGTGTGGTAGCCGAGCGTGTTGCCGGTGCCGACGGTGGGCGGCAGGAAGCCGCTCTGCCGCTTCACCGACGGATCGGGGTGCGAGAAATAGGGCGCGTAGAAGACGGGAATTCCGGCGATTTCCATCACGGCGTCGCGGTACTCGACGGTCTGGCTCACCTTGTCGTCGACGATCTGCTCGGCCTTGATCTGCCACAGCGGCGGGGCGCTCGGATCATCGCGGCAAAGCTCGCACGGCGAGAAGACGCCGCGGCGCATCTCGATGCGCTTGCCCCCGACGCGCCGGCCGGTATTGGCCGCCAGCCGCGAGCGGTCGGAGAGCAGCATTCGCACATCCTTGATGAAGCCATCGCGCATGTCGTCGTGCAGTTCGATGAAATCGGCGAAGACGATGTCGCCCGTCGGCTGCAACAGGCTGACATGACCCGAGGCGGTGACGGTGTCCGTGCGCTGGTTGTAGGTCACGGTGTCCGCGAGCAGGATCTGGTCCTCTTGACTGATCTCGACATTGCCCTTGGCGATGACGAGCCCGAGTTCCCGATCGAATTGCATCTCGTCGGCGCTGAAGAGGAGCGGCGCATGCGAGTTGCCGAGGGTGCGCGGGGCCTCGTTGGCGGCGCGCACTTGCGGAGAGGAAGGCAGCAGCGCGAGCGAGGCGATCAGCGAGAGAGCCGCGGCGCGCCGCATGCGTCTCAGCCGTCCTCGAGGTGCAGCAGAAGGGTCACGCCGAGCAGGCAGCTGACGCCCGCCGGGGTCCAGGCCGCGAGGGAAAGCGGAATGGTCGCCGACAAGCCCAGCGCGAAGACCACGTCCGAGAGGAAGTAGAGAGCGAAGCCGCTGGCGATACCGCCGGCGATCATCAAAGTGGCGCCGCCGCGGCGCTGCATGCGCAAGCTGAAGCTCGCGCCGATCAGGACGATGGCCGCGAACAGGAAGGGCCGCGCGAGGAGCGCGTCGAAATAGAGACGATGGCGCTGCGCCGAGAAGCCGGAGTTCTCGAGCAGGCGGATGAAGCCCGGCAGCTCCCAGAACGACATCGTCTCGGGCGAGGCGAAGCTTTCCTGGATCTTGCGCTGCGTGAGATTGGTCGCGACCTCCGTGCTCTCGAACGGCGCGGGTTGCTTGCCGGGAAGCCATTCTGTGCCGTTGCGCACTTCCCATTTGCCGGTAACGAGGCGCGCTTCTTGCGCGTCGATCCGCCGGCTGAGCCGCCGATCGTCCGCGAGGAACAGGAACATCACCCCGCGCAGCGTCCGCTCGCGCGCCTGGAAATAGTCGGCATGGACCACCGAATGATTGCCGGCGTCGTCGCTTTGGCGCAGCCAGAGGCCGGAATGCGACAGGGTGAGCTGGTCGCCGCCGCCGCGCAGAACCCGCTCGTCGAGCCGCTCGTAGCCCGCCTGCATGACCGATGCGATGGGGTTGAACACGGTGACCACCAGCACGCCGACAAGAAAGGCGCCGGACAAGGGCGGCGTCAGGAACTGCCATACCGAGACGCCGGCGGCCCGCGCCACGACCAGCTCGTTGCTCCGCGTCAGGCGCCAGAAGGCCATCATCGTGCCGAACAGAATGGCGAACGGCAGGATCTGCTGCGCCATATAGGGCTGCTTCAGTGCCGCCATCTCGAAGAGCATCATCAGCGTGGCGTCGGGCTTGGTTCCGGCGCGGCGGATGAGCTCGATGTAGTCGAGCAGAAAGACGATCACGAGCATCGCCAGGAAGACGCTGCCGCACCAGCCGAAGAACTGGCGGGCGATGTAGCGGAACAGCATCTTCCACGGCGACATGAACGACCTATCTCGCTGGTCGCGGGATCAGGCGGATCGGAAGGTCTCCCGCCGCATCGCGCCACAGGAACCACAGCAGCGCGGCAATCGGAATGAGCGCGTTGACGTAGAGAAGCGGCACGGCAACATCGGATCGCCCGGCGAGATCCTTGAGCCCGATGTCGAAGAGCTCGAGCAGGAAAGCGAGGCCGATGGCGACCAGCACGCGCCGGGGTTGCCCGCGCCGATTGAATTCGCCGGACAGCAGGCACAGGATCGGCAGCGCTGCCATCGACAGCGCGGTGAGAGGTCCAGCGAGCCGCAGGTTGAGCTCGACAAAGAGCGCGCGTGCCGAATCGGGGCTGGCCCCCGCCGCCGGAAACAAGAGCTCGCTGGTGTAGCGCTCGTCGGGCTGGCGGTCCCGCCCACCCGGAACATCGCCGAATTCCGAGAGATCGAGCGTGTATCGCGTGAAGCTCAGAACGGTGAGGTGCCCGTCGAGATTGTTGCGCTGCTGCCGCGTGCCGTTGACCATGAGCATGCGCGGTCCATCCGGAGTGTCCACGACCGCGCCGCGTTCGGCAAAGACGGTGACCGGCTTTTCCGGATCGCGCGTGTCGTAGATCAGCAGGCTCACCAGCTCGCCGGCGGCGTTGCGGCTCGTCACATAGACCATGAGTCGGTCCGACAGCGTGTTGAACACGCCTTCCTGGATCAGCACCGAGGCGAAGCGGTTCCGGATCTTGAACTGCAGGTCCTTGAAGCCGCGATTGGCCGCCGGCAGCATGTAGAGCGACAGCGCGTAAAGCAGGATGGTCGCGCCGATCCCGACGATGAGCGCGGCGCGGGCCAGCGCCGACTGGCTCATCCCCGCGGCGCGCATTACCACGAGCTCGCTCTCGGCGATGAGCTTGTTGTAGACGAAGAGCACCGCGACGAAGACTGCGATCGGCAGCACGACCTCGATGAAGCGCGGCAGGATGAGCAGCGCCAGATAAAGGAAAAGCCCGGCGGACAGGCCGCGATTCACGATGAGGTCGACGAGCCGGAGGGACTGTACCAGCCAGACGGCGACGCTGAACGCCGCGCAGACGAAGAGCGTGACGAACGCCGTCTGGTGCAGCATGTACCGCGTGATCCGGTTCATCGCGCCGGATTATACGGGCGCCCTCCTGCCGCAGCCTAGCCCGGATTTCATCGGGCGAGCCGGGCGCGCCACTTGCGGGGGCGGCGGCGGCATGGAACTCTCGGCCGATGACTCCGGATTTCGACCGCGGGCTCTCGTTTCGCGCCTTTGCGGCGCTGTTCGCGGTGCTTCTTGCGGCGTCGAGCGCGCCGCTGCTGGCTTGCGACATCCTGCCGCTGGTCGATTATCCCAATCATCTCGCGCGCGTGCAGCTGCTGGCAAGCCTGGCGCAATCGCCGGTTCTCCAGCAGTTCTACACACTCGCTTGGCGGCCGATTCCCGATCTGGCGATCGACCTCGTCGCCCCGCCACTGCTGCGGTTCCTGCCGCTCCTGCCAACGGGAAAGCTGTTCGTCCTGGCGAGTTTCGCCCTGATGGCGGGCGGCGCCGCGGCGCTCCACCGCGTGCTTTTCGGGCGCTGGTCGGCGTGGCCCTGCCTGGCCTTTCTGCTGCTCTACGGGCGGCTGCTGCTCTGGGGTCTGCTCAATTATTTGTTCGGCATCGGCCTGGCCGTGGCCGCGCTGGCCGGTTGGATCGCCCTCGCCGAGCGCGGCAATGCCGTCCGAATCGTGGCCGGGACGATCTTTGCGCTCGCGGTCTATTTGGCGCATCTGATGGCGTTCGGCGTCTATGCCGTACTGCTGCTGGGCTACGAAGCGGGCCAGTTGCTGCGCCGGCGAGCGCCGCTCCGAGCTTGGTTCCGGGCCGTGGCCGTCGCGGGCCTGCCGCTCGCGGTGCCGCTCGCCATCATGGCCCTTGCGGGCAACGGCGGCGGCGGCGGCGGCGTGAGCTTCTCGCATCCCTGGCGCAAGCTCGATCTGCTGTTCAGCGTCTTCGATCTCTACCATCGGCCCTTCGATGTCGCCTGCTTCGTGCTGGCGGTGATCGGGCTCGGCTGGGCCTATTGGCGGCGCTGGATCGCGCTCGCGCCGGCAATGGTTGTGCCGCTGGCGCTGCTTGCGATGGTCTATTTGGCAATGCCAACTCAGCTCCTCGGCGCCTCCGGGGCGGACCGAAGGCTGCCTCTGGCGCTGTTCCTGACGCTTTTCGGAAGCAGCGCCTGGGTCCCGCCGCGGCCGCGACTCGAGCGGCTCTATCTCGGCGCCGCTGCCGCCATGCTGGCGCTGAGGCTCGCCACCGTTATGGCGAGCTGGCAGACGAGCGACAGCGACTATCGTGCGCTGCTGGCGGAACTCGACCGCATCCCCATCGGCAGCCGCATCGCGGTCGCATATTCCGAGGGCGCGGTGAACGTGGTGGCGACGCCTTTGACGCATTTTCCCGTGCTCGCCGTGGCGCGCCGCCAGGCCTTCGTGCCGACGCTCTTCGCCCAGGCGGGGCAACAGCCGGTGACCTTGCTTCCGCCCTTCCAAGCGCTGGCCCAGCGCCTCTCGCCCGATTCGCTCTGGGCGGCCTTTGTCACCGGCGCGGCGCCACTCGATTCCGACCGGCGCGCCGCGCTCGCGGAGTATGACTACGTCGTCTTCACCGACCGCGAGCCCTTCGCGCTCGCCAGCACGGCCGGGCTCGAGCTTGCCTTTCAGGCGCGGCGCTTTGCCCTTTATCGGGTGGCGCAGCTTGACGGAGCCGGTGGCCGCCGGTAGGACCGGCGCGCCGCCGCAGCCGCCTGCAACGATCGACCGATGCTTTTGCTGATCCCGAGCTGGCTCGATCTCGCGACTTGGGCGGGGGTGGTTTTCGCGAGTTTGGCGCTCATCGGCTTCGGCCGATTGTTGTCGGCGGGTAACGCGCCGCCGGAGACCGCGCTCATCGCCGGCTGGGGCGGAGCGGCGTTGCTGCTGACGCTCTGGGGCATTCTCACGCCGGCATCTTTGCGCTGGCCCGCGCTGGTCGTGGTGCTCTGCGGCTTGATCGGGCAAGCGCTGCCGCGGCTCAGGCTTTCCGCTGCCGATTGGCTGAGCCTGCTGCGGCTCGCCGTCGTCGCGTTGCCGCTCATTGCGATCATGGCGAGCGCCAGGCCGAGCCTGCCGGACACCTTCCTCAACCTGTTGCCCAACGCCGCCTATCTCTACGACCACGCCAGCTTTCCGGCCGACGCCCGCCCGCCGGCCTACTCCTACTTGCCGGGTGCGCCCTATAATTTGCAGCTCGCCGCCTTCATCGCGTCGCTGATCACGCCCGGCTTTCCCCCGAGCGCGCTCATTGGCCTCAACCTCGTGTTGCAGCTTGCCGCCGCGCTGCTGCTCGCGCGCCTCATTGGCGCCGGCGAAGACGATCGCCGCGCGCCGTCCTGGAGTGCGAGCGCGCTGGGCTTCTTGCTGGCGATGGCGCTCAATCCCGGTTTCGTGCCGCGCTATTACCTCTCCGGCTACAGCGAGGCCGGGGTCGCGGTCACGTTGGCCTTCGCCGGCTTTCTTGCGGCGCGGCTTGTTGATCGCGCCGCCTCCGGCGGCCCGATCGGAATGACGGCCTGGCTCCTGGCGCTGTCGCTCGCCGCGCTGGTCAACATCAAGCAGGACAGCATCGCGCTGGTGCTGGGCCTTTTGGTCTCGGCCGCGCTGCTGGCGCTGGCGGCGCGCTCACCGGCGCGGCGGCAGGCGCTCGGCGCGCTCGCGCTCGCCGCACTGCCGGCGCTGCTGCTTTATCTCGGCTGGCGCTGGTATGTGCTCGGCCATTTCGCCGAGGGCGAACTCAAGCCGCTGCCGGTCGCGCAATGGCAGCTGCGCGCGCTGCCGCTTATTCTCCAGCACATGCTCGGCGCGACCGGCGAGAAGATCGTCTTCTTCGGGGCGCTCGCTTCCGTGTTCGTGATTCTGGCGCGGCGGCTGCTGCGGCGAGAGCTCGGCCTCGCCACCGGGACGGCGACGCTGCTCTTCGGCGTCTTCGTCATCTACAACGCCGCGCTGGTCCTTGCCTATGTCGCGTCCTTCGTCGGCGAGATGGGGACCGGTGCGCATTCCTACTTCCGCTACAACACGCATCTGGCGCTGCTGTTGATGGTGGCGATCGTGCTGCTGGGGCGCGAAACGCCTTGGGTCGAGCGTTGGGCGCAGCGCGCGCGAGTGCGGCGCGTCGCTCCTGCCGCGCTCGTCTTCGCCGCGCTCGCCGCGCCGATCGCGTTCTTTCCCTTCCTGCGCTTCGATCTCGAAGTGCCGCAGCTCCGCACCTGGCGCCTCGCGCAGGAGACGGCTTCCCGCATCGCGGACCGCGAGCGGCTGGCGCTGGTGCTGCCGGGCGACAATGGCAGCGTCGCTGCCATGCTCGAGGGGTTGCTGCGCATGACGCGGCCGCGGCGGCCCGACATCGAGGTCACGGTTGAGCGCTCCTTCGACGCAAATTCCTTGGCCGCGCTCGATGCGGCGGGCATTCGCCTGGCGCTGCTGTCCTGCGCGCCGGCGGGGGTCGCGGGCGTTCCGGCGGGAGCGGCGGCGCTCCTCGAGCGCGGCGCATCCGGCTGGACCGCGCTCGCGGCCTGGCCTTATTCGCCGGTTCCGCGCGGCGCACGCTGGTCCAAGGTGATGGCCGCCGCGCCGCTCTGCCTTCCCGGTTGACACTCGGCGCCAATCTCCTCTATCGCCCGGCAACATCGCGCTCGGAAGGAAGTCGAGATGAAGATCGCTTTCGCCGCTCCGCGGCTGCCGCGCTCCGGCACCTTGGTGGTCGCCGTCATGGAGGACCGGAAACTGTCGCCGACGGCGCAGAAGCTCGACCAGGAGAGCGGCGGCGCGCTCACCCGGGCGATGGCGGCGAGCCGCTTCACCGGCCGCGGCGACGACACCTTGGCCGTGCTGGCGCCGGCGCATCTCGATGTTTCGCGCATCCTTCTCCTCGGCATCGGCAAGCCCGAAGCGGCCGAGCCGGTCGCGCGGCAGAATCGCGGCGGCCAGATCGTGGCGCAGCTCAATGCGGCGGGCGAGAAGCAGGCGGCGGTGGCCATCGACCGGCCGGGCGGCGAGGCGGCCGAGATTGCCGCGGACCTCGCCTTCGGCGCGCGGCTCAGGGCCTACCGCTTCGACAAGTACCGCACCAAGGAGAAGCCGGAGAAGAAGCCCACGCTCGAGGACCTGACCTTTCTGGTCGAGAATCCGGCCGCGGCGAAGAAGGCATTTCAGCCGCGCGACAAGGTGGCGGATGCGATTTGCTTCACCCGCGACATCGTCTCCGAGCCCGCCAATGTGATTTACCCGGAGACACTCGCCGAGGCCGCGCGCTCGCTCAAGCGGCTCGGCGTCGCGGTCGAGGTGCTCGACGAGAAGCAGATGAAGAAGCTGGGCATGGGCGCGCTCTTGGGCGTCGGCCAAGGCAGCGTGCGGCCGCCGCGCCTCGTGGTCATGCAATGGAAAGGCAATCCCAAGGCGGCGAACGCCGCGCCGCTCGCCTTCATCGGCAAGGGCGTGACCTTCGACACTGGCGGCATCTCGATCAAGCCGGCCGCGGGGATGGAGGACATGAAATGGGACATGGCCGGCGCCGGCGTCGTCATCGGGCTGATGCGGGCGCTCGCCGGGCGCAAGGCCAAGGTCAATGCGGTCGGCGTCGCGGGGCTCGTCGAGAACATGCCCTCGGGCATGGCGCAGCGGCCGGGCGACATCGTCAAGACCATGTCGGGCCAGACCGTCGAGGTGCTCAATACCGATGCCGAGGGGCGTCTGGTCCTTGCCGACGCGCTGTGGTACTGCCAGGACCGCTTCAAGCCGCAGCTCATGGTCGATCTCGCCACGCTCACCGGCGCGATCATGATCGCGCTTGGCCATGAGCATGCCGGGCTCTTCAGCAACAACGACGAAATGGCCGAGCGGCTCGTCGCCGCCGGCAAAGCGGTCGGCGAGAAGCTGTGGCGCCTGCCGCTCGCCGAGGCTTATGACAAGCTGATGGACAGCGACGCCGCCGACATCAAGAACATCAGCGGCAGCCGCGAAGCCGGCAGCATCACCGCGGCGCAATTCCTGCAGCGCTTCGTCAACAACGTGCCCTGGGCGCATCTCGACATCGCCGGCACCACCTGGTCGAAGAAGGATGCGCCCATCGTGCCGAAGGGCGCTACCGCCTTCGGCCTGCGCCTGCTCGACCGCTTCATCGCCGAGCATTACGAGGGATGAGCGAGGTCGGCTTCTATCACCTGAAGAGCTGGAGCCTGGAGCGCGCGCTGCCGCGGCTCTTGGAGCGGGCGCTCGCCGAGGGCCATCGCGTGGTGGTGATGGCGGGCTCCGAGGAGCGCACCGAGTCGCTCGATGCCCTGCTCTGGACCTACAATGACGAGAGCTTTCTGCCGCACGGCAGCGCCCGCGACGGCAACGCGGCGCGCCAGCCGATCTGGCTCACCACGGCCGACGACAATCCCAACCAGGCGAGCATGCTGGTGCTGCTCGACGGCACGCGCTCCGAACGTCTCGCCGAGTATCGGCGCGTCTGCGACATGTTCGACGGCAACGACGAGGAAGCGGTCGCCGCGGCGCGCGGGCGCTGGCGCGCCGCCAAGGATTCGGGCCACGCGCTCGTCTATTGGCAGCAGACCGAGGCCGGCTGGGAGAAGCGCGAGACGAGTTGAAGGCGGTAGCGCCGCCGGCTATAACCGCGCCGCTCTTGCACCTGCAAAGGAGTTCCAGCGCCGATGGCCAGCGAACGTACCTTGTCGATCATCAAGCCCGACGCGACGCGCCGGAACTTGACCGGCAAGATCAATGCCCGTTTCGAGGAGCGCGGTCTGCGCATCGTCGCACAAAAGCGCCTAACGCTCGCGCGTGATGAGGCCGAGCAGTTCTATGCCGTGCACAAGGAGCGCCCGTTCTTCGGCGATCTGGTCGCCTTCATGATTTCGGGGCCGGTGGTGGTCCAAGTGCTCGAAGGCGAGAATGCCGTGGCCGTGAACCGCGAGGTCATGGGCGCCACGGATCCCAAGAAAGCCGCTCCCGGCACGATCCGGCGGGATTTCGCCGAGTCGATCGAGGCCAATTCGGTGCATGGCTCGGATTCGCCCGAGAACGCACTGACCGAGATCGCCTTCTTCTTCGCGGGGATCGAGATTTGCCCCTGACGGGCTAGAGCAGGAAGTGCGCCATCAGCAGCAGCGTGATCACGATGATCGCCACCGTCCATCGCAACAGCCGGGCAAAGCCCTGCCATGTCGCAAGGTGGCGCTGATACTCTTGGTCCATCGTCATAACGACGTTCTCCGTTCTCCCTGGCTGGGCGCACCGTATCGCGCCTCGCCGGGGCGAGGCAAGTCTCGCGCCGCCGCCATGATCGCCCGCGCCAGCAGCACGCAATAGAACGGCAGCCACCAGAGCTGATAATTGTGGTGCGCCGACGGGCTCGCCAAAACGCCGGCGAGCGTGACCATAGCGCCGAGCCCGGCGCGGCCCGCGAGCGCCGGCGGATAGCGCCAGACATAGGCCCCGACGGCGATGACCAGAAGCGCGAGAGCGATGCGCGCGGGAGCGGCGCCCGCCGGGACAATGGCGAGCCAGCTCGTCGAATCCGGCAGGCGAAGCGCGTTGAACCGCACGACATTGTCGAAGAGCGCCGCGGGCGACCACAGCGCGTAAGGGAGGATCGGCAGGAGCCCGACCGCGATGCCGGCGGCATAGCGCCAGATCCCGCCCGCCCGCGGCGGCAGCAGGCATGGCAGGAGCAAGAGCCCGGGCAACGGCTTCGCGGCAATCGACAGGCCGAGTGCGAGCCCGCAGAGCCAAGAGTTGCGCTCGACCAGCCACAACGCCGCGAGCAAAGGCAGCACGGCCGCGAGATCCGTCGCGCCTTTGGCCAGCACCTGCTGGATCGCCAGCGGCACCGCGAGATAGAGCGTCGCGGCCAAGAGCCCGGTCGCGCCATTCGCCGCTTCGCGCGCCAGCCGCGCCACCAGGAAGACGATTCCGAGCTGCAGCAGCAAATTGGTGGCGAGAAGCCCGCGCGCGCCGAAGGGCAGGCCGAGCGGCAAATACACTAACGGCATGATCGGCAGGTACTTGTAGCCGGCGAAGGCGGCGGTCGCCGGGTTGCTGGCGGCGACGCTGTCGAGCGGCAGCAGATACGGATTCTCGCCCGCCACCATGGCGGTGCCCGCGGCGAGCGTGGTCGTAGCGACGTCGATCAGGCCGGGATGCCGGACCTCTTTGCCGAAATAGGCCAGTTGCAAGGCGACAAGGATGGCCACGACGATCGCCAGCCCTGTCGCGGTCCGCGACCGCGGCAGGGTGAGCGGCCGGCGCGCCCAGCGCAGGAGAAACGGCACCGCCGCCAGCAGCGCGAGCAGCGCCAGCGCCTTCTTCCCGCCGGCGCCCCAGTTGAATTTCTGCACCAGGAAGGACAGTACCCAGAACGCGGCGGCGACGGCGAAGCTCACGCCGATGCGCATAGGCCATCGTCAGGCGGATTGAGCAGGCTCGCCGGAGCGGCCGCGACGCCGGCGATCTCGACGCGCTCGTCGCGCACGCGCACGCGCCCTTCGGCGATCAGTTTGAGCGCCAGCGGATATGCCCGATGCTCGGCCGCGAGAACGCGCGCCGCGAGACGCTCGGCATCGTCGCCCGCCAGCACCGGCACGGCCGCTTGGACGATGATCGGCCCGTGGTCCATCTCGGCGCGCACGAAATGCACGGTGCAGCCGGTGAAGCGCACCCCCTCGGCGAGCGCGCGCGCATGCGTGTCGAGGCCGCGGAAGGCCGGCAGCAGCGACGGATGGATGTTGACGAGCCGGTCGCGCCAGCGCGCGCAGAAATCTCCGCCGAAGAGGCGCATGAAGCCGGCGAGGCAGACGAGATCGATGTGCGCCGCACGCAGCGCCGCATCGATCGCAGCGTCGAATGCCTCGCGCGTCGCGAAGTCGCGGTGCGCAATGACGCGGGTCGAGATAGCGGCGCGCTCTGCATGGGCGAGGCCCGGCGCATCGGCGCGGTTGGCGAGGACGAGCGCGATCTCGGCGGGAAAGCCCGGCTGCGCGCAGGCCGCGATCAACGCTTCGAGGTTCGATCCGCGCCCGGAGATGAGAACGGCGGTCCTCAGCCGGGCCACGCCGCCTCCCAATGCGCGATGACCGTGCCGGGCGCACCCGCGGGCCGGGGCACGATCTTGCCGATCTCGTGCACCCGCTCACCCGCATCGACCAGCGCGCGCGTCACTCGCGCTACATCGACGGGTGCTGCGACGGCGACCATGCCGATGCCGCAATTGAAGGTCCGCGCCATCTCCTGGCGCGCGATCGACGCGGTTTCGGCGAGCCAGCGAAACACCGGGGGCAGCGGCCAGCGCCGCGCGTCGAGCTCGGCGGCGAGACCCGGCGGCAGAACTCGCGGCGGGTTTTCGAGGAGTCCGCCGCCGGTGATATGGGCAAGCGCCTTGACGCCGCCCGCCTTCACCGCCGCGAGGCAAGGCTTCACGTAAAGCCGCGTCGGCCGCAGCAAGGCCTCGGCAAGGCTGGTTCCGGGCGCGAAAGGCGCGGGCGCGCGATAATCGAGCCCGGCCTGCTCGACCACCCGGCGGACGAGCGAGAAGCCGTTCGAATGCAGTCCGCTCGACTCGATGCCGAGCACGATGTCGCCCGCGGCGACGCTGCTTCCGTCGAGCGCCTGGCCGCGCTCGACCGCGCCGACCGCGAACCCCGCGAGGTCGTAGTCGCCTTCTCGGTACATCCCCGGCATCTCCGCGGTCTCGCCGCCGATGAGCGCGCAGCCGACCGCGCGGCAGGCTTCGGCGATGCCGGCGACGATGATGCGCGCCTTCTCGACATCGAGCCGGCCGGTCGCGAAGTAGTCGAGGAAGAACAGGGGCTCGGCGCCCTGGACGACGAGGTCGTTGACGCACATGGCGACGAGGTCGATGCCGATGGTCTGATGATTGCCGGTCGCGATCGCGAGTTTGAGCTTGGTTCCGACGCCATCGGTCGTGGCGACCAGGATCGGGTCGCGGTAGCCCGCCGCCTTCAGGTCGAAGAACGCGCCGAAGCCGCCCAATCCCGCATCGGACCCGGCGCGCGCGGTGGCGCGGGCGAGCGGCTTGATCGCCTCGACCAGCGCATTGCCGGCATCGATGTCGACGCCGGCGGCGCGATAATGCTCGGAATCCCTGCGGTCCACCGCTGCCCGTCTCCGCCGGGGTTTCTACGCCAGAGCCGGACCAATGAAAAGCCCGGCACCCCCCGCGACTTCGCGATAGACTGTCCGCCCAATGCTCGCCGAACCAGGGGCGCTCGCGGTCATACTCGCCGGCCTCTGCACCTTTCTCGACCTCTACGCGACGCAGGCCCTGCTGCCGATGCTGACGCGCGACTTCGGCGCGACGCCGGCCGATGTCAGCCTGACGGTCACCGCCACGACCTTTGCCGTCGCGCTCATCGCGCCCTTCATCGGCGCCGTCTCCGACGCGCTCGGGCGCAAGCGGCTCATCGTCGCCGCGATGTTCGCGCTGGTGCTACCCACTATCATGATCGCCCGGGTCGACGGGCTCGGCGCGATGGTGTTCTGGCGCTTCGTCCAAGGCCTGTTGCTGCCGCCGATCTTCGCGGTCACGGTGACCTATATCGGCGAGGAATGGCCGCCGGCGCGGGCGACGACGCTGACGGGAATTTATGTCGCCGCGACCGCGTTCGGCGGGTTCCTGAGTCGCTTCTTGAGCGGCCTCATCGCCGAGCATTTCGGTTGGCGGCCGGCGTTTCTCGTGCTCGCCGCGATCACATTGGTCTGCGCCGCCGCGGTCGCCTGGCTGATGCCGCGCGAGCGGCGCTTCATCCGCAGCGGCGGGGTGCTTGCCTCCAGCCGGTTCATGCTCGGGCATCTCACAAATCCGCAGCTCGTCGCCACCTTCGGCGTCGGCTTCGGCGTGCTTTTCTCCTTCATCGCCATCTTCACCTATATCGACTTCGTGCTGGTCGAGCCGCCCTTCGAGCTTTCGACCGCGGCGCTCGGCTCGATCTTCGTGGTCTATCTCATCGGTCTCTGGATCGCGCCGATGACGGGAGTATTGGTGCGCCGGCTCGGCCGGCGCCGGCTCGTCGCGCTCGCGATCGGGTTGTGGATCGGTGCCCTCTTGCTGACCTTCGGCAAGAGCCTGGCGCTCATCCTTGCTGCGCTCACGATCTGCGCGGCCTGCGGCTTCGTCTGCCAATCCTGCGCCACGAGCTACGTCGCCATTTCGGCGCGACAGGCGCGCTCCTCCGCGGTCGGGCTCTACGTGACCTTCTATTATGTCGGCGGCAGCGCCGGCGGGGTGATCGCAGGATTCGCCTGGAATCTGGCGGGATGGCCGGGTTGCGTCGCGGCAGTGGCGGTGGTGCTCGCGCTCATCGCCGCTTTGGTGCTGCGCTTCTGGGGCGAGGTCAAGGCTTAGCGCGCGCCGGAGACGTCGAGGATCGCGCCCGAGACATAGGCGGCCTCGTCGGAGAGCAGCCAGAGAATGGCGTCCGCGACCTCTTCGGGTTGCCCGGCCCGCTTCATCGGAAGAGTCGGCGCCATCGCTTCGAGCCGGCCCGGCGGATGAATTTCGGTGGCGACGACGCCGGGACGGACGGCGTTGACGCGGATGCCTTCGGTCGCAAGTTCCTGCGCCAGCCCGAAGGTCAGCGTATCGATCGCGCCCTTGCTCGCGGCATAGGCGACATTGGCGCCGCCGCCGCCGAGACGCGAAGCGGTCGAGGACACCGTGACGATCGCGCCGCCCATGCCGCCATGCTTACGCGACATGCGGCGAATCGCCTCGCGGCAGCAGATCAGCGTGCCCGTGACGTTGATCGCGAAAAGCCGTGCCAAGCTCGCCGCATCGTAGTTCTCGACCCGGCCGGTCGGCCCGAGAATGCCGGCCGTCGTGACCAGCCCGGTGATGGGGCCGAAGGCGCGATCGACGGTGGCGAAGAACTCGGTCACGGCCGCTTCGTCGGTGACCTCGGCGGGGACGGCCACAGCCTTGCCACCATCCCCGGCGATGGTCGCGACGATGGCTTCGGCGCGGGCGCGGTTGCTTTGATATCCGATTGCCACCGCATAGCCGCGCCGCGCCGCCGCCAGGGCGACCGAAGCGCCGATGCCGCGGCTGCCGCCGGTGATGATCAGGACCTGTGCCATGCTTCCTCCTGGCCGCGCCGCTGGCGAAAGCGAGCCAGGCCGAATATAACAACGAGGCCGGAATGAGAAGCGGTTTCACCAGTCGACGGCCTTGGCCAAGGCTTCTTGGGCTTCTCCTGCTCGCGGTTTCGGGCGCGGCGGGTCCGGCAGGCGCTTCGCCCTGGAGCGATGTGACGACCCCGACCCTCGGACCGCCGCAGGCGATCGGCGGGCCGGCGGATGGCTGCCTCGCCGGCGGCATTCCGCTCCCGGCGGACGGGCCGGGCTTCGAAGTCATCCATCTGAGCCGGCATCGCTATTTCGGCCATCCCGCGACCGTCGCCTTCGTCGAACGGCTGGGCCGCCGCGCGGCCGCTTCGGGGCTGCCGCCTTTCTATGTCGGCGACATGGCGCAGCCGCGCGGCGGGCCGCTGCCTTATGGTCACGCCAGCCATCAGAGCGGGATCGACGTCGACATCTGGCTCGATCTCGACACGCAGGCAAATCTGCCGAAGGCCAAGCGCGAGGACATGGCCTTGCCCTCGATGCTGCTGGCGGATGGCCGGACACTCGACCCGAAGCGCTTTGATGCGCGGCAGGTGGAGTTGCTGCGCTGGGCGGCGACCGATCCCGCGGTGGACCGGATCTTCGTCAACTGGGCGATCAAGCGCGCGCTGTGCGACGGCGCGGACGGGGCCGGGGACGGAGACCGGGGCTGGCTGCGCCGTCTGCGGCCGTGGTATGGCCACGACGATCATTTCCATGTCCGGCTGAGCTGCCCGCCCGGTTCGACCGAGTGCAGCGCGCAGGCGCCGCTGCCGCCGGGCCTCGGCTGCGATGCCACGCTCGATTGGTGGGCCCGCCAGCCGCCGCCGGCGCCGCCCTCAGGGCCGCGCCCTATACCGGCACTGCCGCGGCAGTGCCGCGCCCTCCTCAATCGGTAAGGGAAATACTAGAAGTCAATTCAACCAGGGGGCGGGTTCAGAACACCCGGCGGAACAGGGGTGTTTCATTGGCCGCGCGTTGCCGGCGGCTCACCATCTTACGGATCAATTTGCGGCGCAGAATGTCCCTGGCGCGGTTCGGCCAGGCGGCCGGAAACCCGTAGCGCAGCCCGGGGTTCTGCCCCATTGCGGGCTTTTCTTGCATAGACGCCTCCATCCCTCGTTAGCAGCCAGCCTGCGCCGCCGCGGCTCGCAGCACAAGACTTATCTGCCGGGCACGACCTGGTGCGGCGGCGGCCGTTGCCGCCCGCCTCGGGCCCGCGCGTCTTCCGCCGCCAGGACCAGTGCCCGCCGCATCATGCCGCGAACGCCGGGCCGCTTCGCCACCGCGGGGCCGTTGCGGCGTCTTGGTACCGTGGCATAGAGTTGACCGCCGGCGCGATGGGAGTGGCGATGTGAGCGATGAAATCCTCTACCAGGTCAAGGACGGCATCGCCCAAGTGACTTTCAATCGTCCGGCGGCGCGCAACGCCTTGACCTTCGCGATGTACGAGCGGCTCGCCGAGATCTGCCGCGACGCCGAGGCCGACCGCGGGCTCAAGGTGATGCTGCTGACCGGCGCCGGCGACAAGGCCTTCGCCGCCGGCACCGACATCGCGCAGTTCCAGAGCTTCCGCGCGCCGGCGGATGCGCTCGCTTATGAAGCGCGGCTCGACCGCGTCATCAGCGCGCTCGAGCGCTGCCGCATACCGACCATTGCCGCCATTGCCGGCGCCTGCACCGGCGGCGGCGCCGGCATCGCCGCGGCCTGCGATCTGCGCATCGCCGCCGCCAATCTGCGCTTCGGCTTTCCGGTGGCGCGCACGCTCGGCAACTGCCTGTCGATGAGCAATTACGCGCGGCTTGCCGCGATCGTCGGTCCGGCGCGGGTCAAGGAGCTGATCTTCACGGCGCGGCTCATCGCGGCCGAAGAGGCGCTGGCGTTGGGCCTGGTCAGCGAGGTTCTGCCCGACGCGCCGGCGCTGCTGGCGCGGGCCTTCGAGCTTGCCCGCACCGTCGCCGGGCATGCGCCCTTGACCTTGCGCGCCACCAAAGAAGCGCTCCGCCGGCTCCAGCCGCGCATCGCGCCCGGAGAGGGCGAGGATCTCATCGTGATGTGCTACATGAGCAAGGATTTCCGCGAGGGGATGGCGGCCTTCCTCGAGAAGCGTCCCCCGCGCTGGCAAGGCGAATGACCGGGCGAGAGGAGCGAGCGATGGCGAACAGCGAAATTGTCGATGATCTCGTCGTCGCCAACCGCATCCTGTTCCATGAGGGCGTGCTCGACGGCTTCGGCCATGCGAGCGTCCGCGACGAGCGCAACCCGGAGCGGTTCCTGCTCGCCCGCAGCATGGCGGCGGGGCTGGTGACGGCAGAGGACATCATGGAATTCGACTACGACGGCACGCCGCTCGATCCGCGTGGCCGCGCCGTCTTCCTCGAGCGCTTCATTCATGCCGAAATCTACCGTGCGCGCCGCGATGTGCGTGCGGTGGTGCACAGCCACTCGCCCAACCTCATCCCCTTCGGCGTGACCCCGGTGCCGTTGCAGCCGATCTATCACATGACGGGCTTTCTCGGCGAAGGCGTGCCGGTCTTCGAGATCCGTCAGTTCGCCGGCGAGGACACCAACATGCTGATCACCGACGGCAAGCTCGGCCGCGCGCTGGCGGAGACGCTCGGCCAGAAGCCGGTGGCGCTGATGCGCGGCCACGGCTCGATCGCCGTCGGCGTCTCGCTGCGCCAGTCGGTCTATCGCGCGATCTACATGGAGATGAACGCGCGGCTGCAATCCGAAGCGATGCGGCTGGGGCCGGTGAATTATTTGACGCCGGGCGAAGCCAAGGGCGGCGCCGAGGCCAACGACCGGCTGCTCGAGCGGCCCTGGGCGCTGTGGAAGCGCCGGGCCATGGCGGCGGGTTGATATGGCTGCCGGCGCGGCGGACGGGCCGCCGCGCGCTCAAACCTTGACCTTCTCGTCCGCGACGACCCGCTGCACCGCCGGCCGCTTCAGCATGCGGTCCTTGAAGGCGGTGTAGTTCTTGAGCTCGCTCATCGGCAGCTCGCGGCGGACGCCCCAGGTGTAGAAGACGAAGGCGTAGGGATCCAACACCGAGAACTGGTCCATGAGCCAGTCGCGGCCGGCGTAGAGCCCGTCGATCTCCTTGAGACAGGCGTGGAAGGTCTTGAGCCCAGTCTCCTTGATACTGGCATGCGCCGCCGCGTCGCTCGCATAGCGCTCGGGCCGGCCGACATGGCCATGCGCGGGATGCACGGTCGAGGCGAAATAGCCGACCCACGACATCGCCTTCACTTCGGCGATGGGATCGCTGGGCCAGAGCTTAAACCGCTTGCCGAGATAGGGCAGGATCGCCGTGTTCTCGCTGACGAACTCGCCATTGTCGAGCCTGAGCGCGGGCACGCGGCCATGCGGGTTGATCTTGAGATAGGCCTCGCTCCGCTGCTCGCCCTTGGCGAGATCGACGCTGTGCGGTTCGTATTTCTCGCCGCTTTCTTCGAGCACGATGTGCGCCGCCATCGAGCAGGCGCCGGGGCAATAATAAAGAGTCAGCACGGCTTTCCTCCGCATCTTTCATGGGAATGGGCGCGATCCTGGCATGGCGGACCGTCCCTGTCCATGGCGCACGGTCGCGCGGCTGCTCTGGGCTCAGCCCGCCTTTTCGACGATGGTATTCTTGAGGATGCCGATGCCTTCGACCTCGGCCTCGACGACGTCGCCGGTGTTGAGCCATTTCTGCGGCGTCATGCCCAGCGCCACGCCCGAAGGCGTGCCGGTGGCGATGACGTCGCCCGGCTCGAGCGTCAAGGAGGCGCTGAGCCAGGCGATGATCTGCGGCACGTTGAAGAGCAGGTCGGACGTATTCGAGTCCTGGCGGATCTCGCCGTTCACCTTGAGCGAGATGCGGTGGCCGCTGGGATCGCCGAACTCGTCGGCGGTGACGATGCAGGGGCCCATCGGGCAGAAGGTATCGTAGCTCTTGCCCTTGAACCATTGCCCGTGATCGCGCTGCGCATCGCGGGCGGTGACGTCGTTGACCACGGTGTAGCCGAAGACGGCAGCGAGCGCGCGGTCCTCGCCGATGTCGCGCGTACGCTTGCCGATGACGATGGCGAGTTCGACCTCGTAGTCGAGCTGCTTGGTATGGGCGGCGTGGCGCTCGACGCCGGCCTCGGGCCCAATGACGGTGGTCGGCGGCTTGGAGAAGAATTCGGGCACCTTGGGAAAGCTCGGCGGCACGCCGCGCGCCCGCGCGCCCTCCTCGATGTGGAGCTTGTAGTTGCGGCCGACGCAGAAGACGTTCTTGCGCATGTGCGGGATCGGCGCCAGCAGCGCCGACGCGGCATAGGGCTGCCACAGCGTGGCCTTGTCGGTGGCGGCATCGACCGCCTTCTTCACCGCTTTGAGCGCCGCCTCGCCGCCGTCGATGAGCGACAGCATGTCGGCAGGAAGTCCGCTGCCGGCCTTCTTGAGGTCGAGAATGCCGCGCCTTGCGTCGACCACGCCCAATCCGCCGGTCGCCTTCAGTGTGACGAATTTCATTGCCTGCTCCAGCTCTGCTGCCAAGGGCCGGACACCATCATAGGGCCTCCGCCGCGCCGTCGCGACAGTGGATCGGACCGGCTGGCGCCGGCGGTCGCGCGGCGGCTAAGATGGAACGATCGCACATCCGACGGGGGCATCATGGACCATCCTCGCAATCCCGCGCGCGAGCGCCTCGCCAAGGGCGAATTGGCGCTCGGCGTCGGCATCCGGCTCTGCCGCACCGTCGAGATCGCCACGATCATGCGGAGCTGCGGCTACGACTGGCTGTTCCTCGATCTCGAGCATGGCGTGATGTCCTTGGACCAATGCTCGCAGATTTCGGTCGCGGCGCTCGATGCGGGCATTGCGCCCATCGTGCGGGTGCCGGCGCATCAGTTCGACATGGCCTCGCGCGCGCTCGACGGCGGCGCCTGGGGCATCGTCGTGCCGCATGTGGACACGCCGGAAGAGGCGGCGGAGATCGCCGCGCGGCTCAAATTCCCGCCCGCCGGCCATCGCTCCAGCGGCGGGACGCTGCCCCATTTCGGCTACAAGGCGATGAAGGCGAGCGAGGCGGCGCGCGCCATCAATGCCGAGATCCTGCTCGTCGCGATGATCGAAACGCCGCGCGCCGTCGATAATGCCGAGCGCATCGCGGCGGTGCCGGGGATCGACGCGCTCCTCATCGGCACCAACGATCTGACGCTCGAAATGGGCATCTCCGGCGAATTCGGCCACCCCAGCGTCGTCGCCGCCTACGATGCCGTCATCGCCGCCTGCCGCCGTCACGGCAAATGGCCGGGCATGGGCGGCGTCGGGTCGGAGGAGTATTTGCGCCGCTATATCGGCGCGGGCATGCGGCTCATTCTGAGCGGCACCGACCTGCCCTTCCTCATGGCGGGCGCCACGCAACGGGCAGGAACGCTGCGGGAGTGCGTTTAGGGCGCGGCGGCCGCGCGATCATCCCGCCCTGATCCTTCCCCGGCCGGGAAGGGCAGGGTGGGGCACGGTTGCGCCGCTACATCTTCGCCTTGCTGAAGGGGTAGATGACGTCGCCGGATTTGTAGGCCGACGGGTCGAGGATCACCGTCTTCTTGGGATCCTTGAACTGGCCGATGTCGCTGCCGCTGACGCCCTGGAACTGCACCATCAGCATGCGCGGCTCGGCCCATTCGCCATCCTTGCCGAATTTGATGTCGCCGAAGACGGTCTTGAAGGTGGTCTTGCTGAGATAATCCGCGAGCTTGTCCTGATCGAGGCTCTTCGTCCCCTCGACCGCATCGCCGAGGATCTGCAAATAGGCGTATGACACGGGCGCCATGTAATAGCCCAAGGGGTCGACGCCGGCGCCCGCGGCCTTCGCCTGATATCGCGTCATCACTTCCTCCACGCCTGCGAACATCATGGTCTTCGCGGGCTGCCAGAAATCATAGGTGATGATGCCGTTCAAGGCCGGCCCGAGTTGCATCTTGATAGCGGTCGCCTGCAATCCGACCATGCCGCCGCCGACGATCTTGGCATTGGTGCCGACCTCGTTGATGGCGCGGATCATGCCGACGGAATCCGGCGGGTAGGAGCAGATGACGAAAAGATCCGGGTTGGTCGCGTTGATCGCGCGCACGATCGGCGTGTAGTCGGTGGTCGAGGGCGGATAGGTCTTGTCATAGACGATCTTGAGGCCCGCCGTCTTGGCATTGTCGCGCGCGCCATCAGAGGCGTTGCGCGCGAACTCCTGGTCGGCGGCGACGATGGCGATGGTCTCGGGCTTCGGTGTCTGCGTCATCGCGAGATCGAAGAGCCCTTTGGTGAAGGCAGTCTTGGGGTTGGGGCCCGAGGGGATCATCGCAAAGTACTTGGGATAGTGGAATTCGCTGTTGACCGCGAGGCCCAGGAGCGCGAGGAACGTCATGTTGTGCTGCATCACCACTGGCATCGCCGGCGCGATCTCCGCCGTGGCATAAGGGCCGACGACGAGATCGACTTTGTCGACGTCCAAGAGCTTCGTGTAGATGCCCGGCACGTTCGAGGGCGTGCTCTGATCGTCGTAATAGACGAGCTGCACCGGGCGGCCCAAGAGCCCGCCCTTGGCATTCACGTCGTCCTGCCAGAGCTGCATGGCGAGAAGAGCCGCCTTGCCGTTGACCGCGAGCCCGCCGGTCAAGGACATGGCGAAGCCGATCTTGATCGGCTCGGCAGCGTGCGCCGGGGCGGCGAG
>DATNIY010000065.1:0-9182 GCA_035604195.1 Allostellaceae bacterium | reverse complement strand
CAGGCGCTCGCCATCCCTTTCGAACCGGGAGAGACCGACCTCCCGGCCATCATGCCCATTCCTCATAGCGGCCATCCCATGGCGGATTGCTGCCCTTATTGATCGGGCGCCCCCGATGCTGTTACGAGTGGTGCCGACATTCTCTCTCGTGGAGCCCCGTTCATGGCGGAACCGATTCCCGCGCAGAAAAGCCCTTACGGCGTCCAGCTCGAGGCCGGGAAGGAATATTGGTGGTGTGCTTGCGGGCGCAGCAAGTCGCAGCCCTTCTGCGACGGATCGCACAAGGGGACCGGGCTTTCGCCCATCGGCTTCACCGCGCAAAAGAGCGAAGAGGCCTGGCTTTGCGGCTGCAAGGCGAGCGGCAAGAAGCCGTTCTGCGACGGCACGCACAAGCGGGTCTGAGCGGGCGATCCGCCGCCCGATCCGGCCCTCGCCGGTGCGGCGCGATCACAGCTCCTTGCCGAGGAGCCGGTCGACCGAGAAGCGGCCGCCGCCGCGGAAGAAGATGGCGACACAAAGGAGCCACCACAGCAGCGCATATTCGACGCCGCGGTTGGTCCAGAAATAGCCGAACCGCCAATTGAACACGAGGATGATGACGGTCATCTCGATCCAGATCATCAGCGCGGCAAGGCGCGTGCAGAGACCGATGGCGAGGCAAATCGCCCCGACCGATTCGGTGAAGAAGGTGAGATAGGCGAGCGCCAGTGGAAACGGCAACCCGGCCTTGGCGATGAAATCGGCGTAGAAGCCGCTCGACCCGAAGAACACTTTCTGAATTCCGTGCGGCACCAGGACCGCGCCGGCGGCAAAGCGCATGAAGGAATAGCTGTAGGGCGAGAAGCTCTGGTAAAGCCGGGCGAGCCCGGAAAAAACCAGTCGCTTCGGATCGATGGTCGCATCGGTCATGGCGGTCCCCCTGCTTTCTCTTCTCGCAATTCTACGATCCGCCACGAGCGGAGCGTCATCAAATTGTCGTTATGCCGTCAGAACGTCAATTGGTACGCGAGATAATAGGACAGCTCGTTGGTGCTGGGCGCGTTCTGCAATCCGCGCCCGGCCGACACCAGGAGATGGTGGTTCTCGCTGAAATCATAAACCGCGCCAAGATTGAAACCGCTGGTGTCATGCCCGCCGACGACATCCGCCGTCTGATGAAAGACCTCGCCGCCGATGGCCAGCGCATCGGTCACTTGGCGCTGCAGCAGCCAGCCGAGAAAGACATAGTTCTTGTTGCTGGCGCCCGGATTGATCCAGTAGCCGCCGCCGCCGTATGTCGTCCACGGACCGAAGCTCTTTTGCAGCCACAGCGGAATGAAGGCATCGACTTGGCCCGAGCCGAGACCGCGCCGCTCATCGCCGGTCGGCACCTCGAGGAGCGGAAAGACGCCGAGCTGTGGGCGCCAGCCATCCACGTCCTCATCGACGAAGCGGTATTTGACGCCCAATTCGGTGTCGCCATAGCCAAAGCGCGTGCCGCCGCCGCTCGGCGCAGCGAAAGCCAAGGGCGCGATGATGTGGAGCTGCAGCTCGGGAGCGGCGCCGTAATTGATCTCGACGCCCGGAAGCATGCCCGAAGTGTCGCCGTGCACCCGCGTCGCCTGCGAGAAGGCGTAGAATTCCCAATGCTGGTAATCGACCGGCTCGGGATCGTCGGTGCGAAACGGCGGCCCGGCAAGCGCCGCGGCGGGCGCTGCAAGCGTTGCGCAAACCATCGCCGCCGCCCTGGTCCGGGCGATCACGCCTATTCCCATTCGATTGTGCCGGGCGGCTTCGAGGTCACGTCGTAGACGACGCGGTTGATGCCGCGCACTTCGTTGATGATGCGCGTCGCGGCGCGGCCGAGGAATTCCTGCGGGAAGGGGAAGACGTCGGCGGTCATGCCGTCGGTCGAGGTGACCGCGCGCAGGGCGCAGACATGATCGTAGGAGCGCGCGTCGCCCATGACGCCGACGCTCTTGACCGGCAGCAGCACCGCAAAGGCCTGCCAGATCGCATCGTAGAGCCCGGCGTTGCGGATTTCCTCGAGATAGATCGCATCGGCCTTGCGCAGGATGTCGAGCTTCTCGCGCGTCACCGCGCCGGGAATTCGGATGGCGAGGCCGGGACCGGGAAAGGGATGGCGCTTGACGATCCGGTCGGGCAGGCCGAGCTCGCGGCCCAATTCGCGCACCTCATCCTTGAACAGCTCGCGCAGCGGCTCGACCAGCTTGAGCTTCATCCGCTCAGGCAGGCCGCCGACATTGTGATGCGACTTGATGACGGCGCTCGGGCCGCCGGCGACGCTCACGGATTCGATGACATCGGGATAGAGCGTGCCCTGCGCCAGAAAATCGGCGCCGCCGAACTTGTGCGCTTCCTCGTCGAAGACATCGATGAACGCCGCCCCGATGATCTTGCGCTTCTGCTCGGGATCCTCGACGCCCCGGAGCTTGCCGAGGAAGAGCGTGCTCGCCTCGCGATGGACCAAGGGGATATTGTAGTGGTCGCGGAAGAGGGTCACCACCTCGTCCGCCTCGCCCGCGCGCATCAGGCCCGTATCGACGAAGATGCAGGTGAGCTGATCGCCCAGCGCCTCGTGCAAGAGCACCGCCGCCACCGATGAATCGACGCCGCCCGAAAGGCCGCAGATGACGCGGCCCTTGCCGACCTGGCGGCGGACGCGCTCGACCGCGTCCTTGCGGAAAGCGGCCATGGTCCAGTCGCCGCGGCAGCCGGCGACGCGATGCGTGAAGTTGCGCAGCAGCTCTCCGCCCTGCGGCGTGTGCGCGACCTCCGGGTGGAACATCAGCCCGTAAAATCTGCGGCGGTCGTCGGCGATGACGGCGAAGGGCGCGCCTTCGCTCACGGCGACGACGCGGAAGCCGGGCGGCGCCTCCGTGATGCGGTCGCCATGACTCATCCAGACTTGCTCGCGCGCGCCCTTCTGCCACAACCCCTCGAACAGCGCGCATTCGCCGGTCACCTCGATGAAGGCGCGGCCGAACTCGCGATGGTCCGAGGTCTCGACGCGGCCGCCCAATTGCGCCGCCATGGTCATCTGGCCATAGCAGATGCCGAGCACGGGCACGCCGAGCTCGAACACCTTCTGCGGCGCGCGCGGCGTGCCGGCCTCGGCGACCGAAGCCGGGCCGCCCGACAGGATGACCGCCTTGGGCGCAAACGCGGTCAGGCGCTCGTCGCTCATGTCGTAGGGATGGATCTCGCAATAGACCCCGCTCTCGCGCAGCCGGCGGGCGATGAGCTGAGTCACTTGGCTGCCGAAGTCGAGGATGAGGACGCGATCGGTCATGCGGCGGGGCGAGACGTTTGCCGGCATTATCCGCATCGCCGCCGCCGCCGCAACCCGGCCCTCCGGCGCTGGTGCTGGCGCGCTCACGCTGTCGCGGCGATAATTTACGGGACAGGGAAGGCCGGCAATGCCAGGGCAAACTCGGGGCGGCGGCGCGATGCCGCGCGCCAAGGCGGCGGAGGAAGCGCTGTGGGAGCGCTCGGTCCGCTTCGCGCTGACCGTCACGCCGCCCGTGCTGTTGGCTGCCTTCCTAGGTGCGCAGTCCTGGCTCATCTATGCCTTGGTGACGGCGACCGTCGCCTTCGCGGCCGACACTGGCGGGCGCCCGCTGGCGCGACTCGTGCCGATGGCGTTGGGCGGCTTCGTCGTCGCCCTCGGCGGCGCGACCGCGACGCTCCTCGGAGGATCGACGCCGCTCCTCATCGCCGCCTTCGCGGTCTGCGGCGTGATCTACGCCCTGACCGAGAGCGCCGCTCCCGTCGCGCTCACGCTGTCGCGGTTTCTCTGCTTCTCCCTGGCGATCGGCGCGCTCTATCCGCCCTTCGGCGTCGTCGACCTGGAATTCATCGCCGGCACCGCGGCGGCGGCGTGGCTCATCTCGGTCGGTTGGGACGGGCTGCGCCGGCGCTGGCGGCCCTCGACCGCGCCGTCCTGGCTCCGGCTTCGGGCGCAGCTCCGGGCAAGCCACCGCGAGCGCCGGATCTTCGCGGTCGCGGTCGCCGTCACGATTCCCTTGACCTATTGGACGAGCGTCAGCCTCGGCCTCGAGCGCCCGTATTGGGCGCTCTTGACGCTCGTCCTGGTGCTTCGGGTCGATTTCCTGTCGAGCCGCAAGCTCATGGTCGAGCGCTTTCTCGGCACCGTTCTCGGCGTGCTCATGGCCGGGTTTTATGCGCGCTTCTTTCCCAACCGCCACGCCCTCATGATCGGCATCGTGCTGGCGGCTTTGGCGCGCTGGCCGGCGCAACGACAGGCCGATGTCCTCGGCGTCGCCGTGCTCACCATGTATGTGATGCTCGTCATCGAGCTGATCGCGACCGCGCGCGGCGATGCCGGCGGCCTGCTCGAGGCGCGGGTGCTCGACACTGCCGCCGGCTGCGCCTTCGCGCTCTTCGCGCTAGGATTGGACCGCGGGCTGCGCTGGATCGTCGCGGCCTGCCGACCGATCGTCCCGCGATCCTCGCCGGAACCGTAGGAGACAAATCCCATGAGCACCGTCCGCAATGTTGCCGTCTTGGTCGGCAGCCTGCGCAAGGACGCGTTCAGCCGCAAACTCGCCAACGCGCTAATCGCGCTGGCGCCGGCCGAGCTGAAGTTGGAAATCGTCGAGATCGGCCAGCTCCCGCTCTACAATCAGGATGACGACGCCGCGCCGCCCGCTGCTTGGACGGCCTTTCGTCAGCCCGTCAAATCCGCGGATGCCGTTCTTTTCGTCACGCCCGAATACAACCGCTCCGTCCCGGCGCCGCTCAAGAACGCAATCGATGTCGGTTCGCGGCCCTATGGGCAGAGCGTCTGGAACGGCAAGCCCGGCGCCGTGATCAGCATCTCGCCCGGCGCCATTGGCGCTTTCGGCGCCAATCATCATCTCCGGCAGTCACTGGTTTTTCTCAACGTGCCGGCCATGCCGCAGCCCGAAGCCTATATCGGCGGCGCGGCCGACCTTTTCGACGCAAACGGAAAGCTGACCAAGGACGGCACGCGCGAGTTTCTGCAGAAATTCCTCCAGGCCTTCGCCGCCTGGATCGAGACCAACATCAAGCGCTGACGTCGGGTCGGGCCGCCGCCTTCCGCTCCAGCACGGCGACGAAGAATCCATCGGTGCCGTGGCGCGCCGGGGTGAGGCGGAGCATGTCGCCCTTGGCGGGACACTCGCCGCCGATCGTCGCTTGCCATAGCGCGGCGATCGGCAGCAGCGTGAAATCCGGATGCGCGCTTAGAAAGCGCTCGACCTGCGCCTCGTTCTCTTCGCGCAGCAGCGAGCAGGTGACATAGACGAGCCTGCCGCTCGGGCGCACGAGGCGCTCGGCGCTGTCGAGGATTTCCGCCTGCAGCGCCGTGAGCTCGGCGAGGTCCTCGGGCGTCAGGCGCCATTTCGCGTCGGGATTGCGCCGCCATGTGCCGGTGCCGGTGCACGGCGCGTCGATGAAGACCCGGTCGAAGCTCTTGCCGTGATGCTTCACCCATTTGTCGCGCGCGCTCGCGAGCGGCTTGCGCTGCACGATGCTGGCGCCGGCGCGGCGCAAGCGCTCGGTCGCGCGCTCGAGCCGCTTCGCCGCAATATCGCTGGCGACGAGATGGCCGCGGTTTTCCATGCTGGCTGCGAGCGCCAAGGTCTTGCCGCCGGCGCCGGCGCAAAAATCGGCGACGCGCATGCCCGGCCGCGCATCCGCCAGAAGTGCCGCGAGCTGGGAGCCCTCGTCCTGGACCTCGACGAGCCCAGCGCGGAAAGCGTCGAGGCTGCCCAGGGGAATGCGCTCATAGATTCGGAGCCCGATGGGCGAAAGCGGGGTACGCATCGCCTTGACGCCCTCCGCGGCCAATGCGGCGCGCGCCTTGTCGCGGTCGCCCTTGAGCAGATTGACGCGGAGGTCGAGCTGCGCGCCCTCCTGCATGGCCGCCATCTCGCGGGCGAGATCGCGGCCTAGCGCCGCCTCGAGATGGGGCGCGAGCCAGCCCGGATAATTGCCGCGCACCCAGCCCGGCATGTCCCGGTGCCGGAGATCCTTGCCGGCGACGGCGGCGAGGAACCGCCTCTCCTCGGCGTCGAGCGGCGCGGGGCGGAAGCGGTCGCCGTCGCAGGCCTTGGCGACCGCCTCCGGCGTCCAGCCCTCGATGAGCGCCAGCCCGGCGAGCAAGCGCCGCCTGGCATCGACCGGCAGGCCGCGGCCCTGGCGCTCGATCCACCAATCGAGCGCGGCGCGATGGCGCAGCACGGCATAGATATGCTCGGAGATGGCGCCGCGGTCCTTGGCGCCGGCGAAGCGATGGCGGCGAAAATACCCGCCGACGATGTCGTCCGCCGGCGCCCTTCCCGCCTCGATCGCAGCCAAAAGCCCGATCGCCGCCTCGACCCGCGCGCCGGGGGTCACAGCTCCTGCGGATAGTTCGGCGCCTCGCGGATGACGGCGATGTCGTGAACGTGGCTCTCGCGCAGGCCGGCCGAGGTGATGCGCACGAAGCGGCAATTGCCGTGCATCTCCGCGATGGTGCGGTTGCCGGTGTAGCCCATCGCCGCGCGCAAGCCGCCGATGAGCTGATGGACGACGTTGGCGACCGGCCCCTTGTGCGGCACGCGGGCCTCGACCCCCTCCGGCACGAGCTTCAGAGTGCTCTGCACCTCCTGCTGGAAATAGCGGTCGGCCGAGCCGCGCGCCATGGCGCCCACCGAACCCATCCCGCGATAGGATTTGTAGCTGCGGCCCTGGTAGAGGAAGACCTCGCCGGGACTCTCGTCGGTGCCGGCGAAGAGCGAGCCCATCATCACGCAATCGGCGCCGGCGGCGATCGCCTTGGCGAGATCGCCCGAGAATTTGATGCCGCCGTCCGCGATCACGGGCACGCCGCGCTTGCGGCAGACCTCGACGACATCGAGGATCGCGGTGAGCTGCGGCATGCCGACGCCGGCGACGATCCGCGTCGTGCAGATCGAGCCGGGCCCGATGCCGACTTTGACGGCATCGGCGCCCGCCTGCATCAGCGCCTCGGCGCCCTCGGATGTCGCGATATTGCCGGCAACGATCTGCGTGTAGTTGGAAAGCCGGCGGATGCGCGCGACCGCCTCGAGCACGCGCTGGGAATGGCCGTGCGCGGTATCCACCACCAAGACGTCGACGCCGGCATCGAACAGCGCCTCGGCGCGCGCGACGCCGTCCTCGCCCGTGCCGGTCGCGGCAGCGACGCGGAGCCGGCCCTGGTCGTCCTTGCAGGCGTTGGGGAAGCGCTGCGACTTCTCCATGTCCTTGACGGTGATGAGGCCGACGCAGCGGTAGGCGTCATCCACGACCAGGAGCTTCTCGATGCGATGCTGATGCAGCAGCCGCTTCGCCTCGTCGCGGTCGACGCTTTCCCGCACCGTGACGAGCCGCTCCTTGGTCATAAGCTCCGCGACCTTTTGCTTCGCGTCGGTGGCGAAGCGCACGTCGCGGTTGGTGATGATGCCGGCGAGCCGTTGATTGCCGCGCTCGACCACGGGAATGCCGGAAATGCGGTGCTCCGCCATGAGACGCAGCGCATCGGCCAAGGTCTCGTCCGGGTGGATGGTGACCGGATTCACCACCATGCCGGCCTCGAATTTCTTGACCTTGCGCACCTCGTTCGCCTGCTCGGCAATGCCGAGGTTGCGATGGATGACGCCGAGCCCGCCGACCTGCGCCATGGCGATGGCGAGACCGCTCTCGGTGACCGTGTCCATGGCCGAGGAGATGATGGGAATGCTGAGCGCCACCTCGGGCGTGAGATGGGTCCGGGTATCGGTCTCGGTGGGGAGCACGGCCGAGGCGGCTGGCACCAGCAGGACGTCGTCGAAAGTGAGCGCCTGTCGGATGTCCATGCTGCCTCCCGCAAATGGGTTGGCGCCGCACTATACAGCACCGCGCCTCCAAGGGAAGCGCGGGCGGCGCAACCCTAGGCGGCGCCGCGGAAGCCGAGCGCCACGACATAGACCTCGGCAGATTCGGCACGGCTCGCCGGCGGCTTGGCGTGGCGGACCGTGGCGAAGTCGCGCTTGAGGCGCGCGAGCAGCGCGGCCTCGGTGCCACCCTGATAGACCTTGGCGACGAAAACGCCGCCCTGCGCCAGGACCGAAACGGCGAAATCGTAGGCGGCCTCGACCAGCGCCATGATGCGGATGTGGTCGGTGGCGGCATGACCGGTGGCCGGCGCCGCCATGTCGGAGAGCACGACATCGGCGACACCGCCCAGAGCTTGCCTGATCGCTGCTGGCGCCGCGGGATCGAGGACATCGAGTGCGAGGATCTGCACCCCTTCGACCGGCGCCACCGGCAGAACATCGACCGCCACGATCCTGCCGCCGCCGGCTTTGCCGGGCTTGACCCGCGCCGCCGCGACCTGGATCCAGCCGCCCGGCGCCGCGCCGAGGTCGATGACCTTCGCCCCCCGGCGCAGGAAATGAAAGCGATCGTCGAGTTCGATGAGCTTGAACGCCGCGCGCGAGCGATAGCCCCGGCGCTGCGCCTCCCGCACATAGGGATCGTTGAGCTGCCGCGTCAGCCAGGCGCGCGAAGAGGGCTTGCGCTGCTTGTCGCCGGCGAGCCGGATGGCGGGTTCGCGCGTTCCCACCGGCGCCCGCCGGCCGCGCCGCCCCTTATCGCCCTCGGCCATCGCTAGCCTGCGGCGCCGGTGAACAGGCCGAGCAGAATGCCTTCGCGGATGCCGCGGTCGGCGACGACGACGCGCCCGACCGCCCAGAGCGCGCAGATCGCCTCGAGAATGGCACAGCCCGCCAGCACCAGATCGGCCCGATCGCCGCCGATGCAGGGATGCGCCACGCGCTCCGCGTAAGTGAGCGCGGCAAGCCGGCGCGAGGCCCGGCGAATCTCATCGAAGCTCAAGCTCGAGCCGTCGACACGCGAGCGGTCATAGCGCGGCAATTCGAGATGAACGCCGGCCAGCGTCGTCACCGTGCCGGAACTGCCGAGGAGCTGCACTTTTCCCTCGGCGATGCGGCCGCCAATCGCGTGGCGGCGCTCGAAAGGGAGGATCGCCTGGCGCATCTCCTCGACCATGGCGTCATAAACATCCTCGGTTACCGCTCGTCCGCCATAGCGGTCGGCCAAGGTCACCACGCCCTGCGGGACCGACAGGAATCCCTCGATCCGCGGCTCGCCGTCGGGGTCATCTTCGAGGCTGAGCCAGACCAGCTCGGTCG
>DATNIY010000064.1:0-44365 GCA_035604195.1 Allostellaceae bacterium | reverse complement strand
CCAGTCCTTGGTCTTGCCGGCGCCGGCCGAAACGACGCGAAGCGCGCCGCCGCGGCTAGCATCGGCACCGCGGCCAGCGACACCGACAGCGAATGCCCCGCCGCCGGCGCAAGCCCCGGCCGAGCCGCAGGGCACGGCTCCGCCGCGCGCCGAGATCGCCGCGCTGCCGTTCGAGCCGGCGCCGCCGCCGCAGGAAGCGACGCCGGGCGAGGGCTTCGTCTGGCCGGTGCGCGGCCGCATCCTCAGCGGCTTCGGCCTCGGCGCCAACGGCACGCAGAACGACGGCATCAACATCGCGGCGCCCGCCGGCACGCCGGTGCTGGCGGCCGAGGCGGGCCTTGTCGCCTATGCCGGGAACGAGTTGCGCGGCTATGGCTATCTCGTGCTCATCAAGCACGACAAAGGCTTCATGACGGCCTATGCGCACAACGCGGCGTTGCTGGTGCAGCGCGGCGACCACGTCCGCCGCGGCCAGCCCATCGCCAAGATCGGCGCCACCGGGGCCGTGCAAGAGCCGCAACTCCATTTCGAGATTCGTCGCGGCACCCGCGCGCTCGATCCGGCCGGATACTTGCCATCGCTGAGCGCTGCGGCCTCGCGATAGTCGCCGCCCGACCCCTCCCCGATGGCGGGGAGGGGACCAGGAGCGGCGCGCGGGATTGGTCAGTGCATATGCGCCGCCGCGTTCCAATATTCGTTCCCCATGTATTCGCTCATCATCTTGCCGTCCGGCATCTTGGTGTCCGAGGTCAGATAGGCCTTGCCGCCGGACACCGTCACCATCATCGGCTCGGTGGCAGCCTTGGAATGACCGAGCACGTCCTGGGTCATCTTCTGGTCGAGCGGCACCACGACGAAGCGGCCGTTCGGATAGACCATCAGGGTATAGGACGGCATGACATCGGCGAATGCCGCACCCGCGGCGGAAACGGCGAGGGCGACCGCAGCGCCCATCATCGCGACACGCAGCATCTTCATCTTCTCCTCCGTATTGAAGCCCGACCTTGCGTCAGACGTGCGCGAGTATTTCGGAAGAGTGCGCCGCCGTCTTGACACTTCGGATCACGAATTTGCTGACCCGCGTGATCGGCGGCGCGCGCCGCGTGATCGGGCGGGCGTCTATCCCAGCGTCTTGCCGAGCCGGCCGGCGAGATCCTGGATGAATTGCCAGGCGACGCGGCCCGAGCGCGCGCCGCGGGTGATCGCCCATTCGTTGGCTTCGGCGCGGAGCTGCTCGGGCGGCACGGCGAGGCCGAAATGCTCGGCATAGCCGCGCACCATCGCGTGATAGGTCTCCTGGTCGCAGGCGTGGAATCCCAGCCACAGGCCGAAGCGGTCGGAGAGCGAGATTTTTTCCTCGACGGTCTCGCCGGGATTGATCGCGGTCGAGCGCTCGTTCTCGATCATCTCGCGCGCCATGAGATGCCGCCGGTTCGAGGTGGCGTAGAGCACGACATTGGCGGGCCGGCCCTCGATGCCGCCTTCGAGCACCGCCTTCAAGGATTTGTAGCTGGTGTCCTGCTGATCGAAGGAGAGATCGTCGCAGAACAGCACGATGCGCCGGCGCGAATCCCGGAGCAAGGTCAGGAGCCGTGGCAGGCTCGGGATGTCCTCGCGATGAATCTCGACGAGGACCAGCGAGCGCGGCTTCTCGGCATTGACCGCTTCATGCGCCGCCTTGATGAGCGAACTCTTGCCCATGCCGCGCGCCCCCCACAGCAGCACGTTGTTGGCGGAAAAGCCGGCGGCGAAGCGGCGCGTGTTGTCGAGCAGGATGTCGCGCACGCGGTCGATGCCCTGCAACAGCGCGAGATCGACGCGATTGACGTTGGCGACCGGCTCGAGATATTCGCGGTCGGCGTGCCAGATGAAGGCATCGGCGGCGTCGAGGCGGGTCGCCGGAGGCGGCGGCGGCGCGAGGCGGTCGAGCGCGTCGGCGATGCGCTGCAACAAAGGCTCGATGGTGCGACGGTCGGTCATCGGGTGCCGCAGGTCTCGCCGAGGGACGGGCGCGGACCCTAGCACAGGGCCAAATCGGGTCAACCGCCGCGGCCGTCGCTTGCTTGCTCTTTCGCAGCCGTTCCAGTAGGAATGCGCCGGCGCAGTCCCCCCGCAGCTCGAGCCCGAGGAGCAGCCGATGTTCATTTCGCCGGCCTATGCGCAGTCGCTCGGATTTCTGGGAGACACCAGCAGCCTCATGCAAATGGCGCCGCTGGTGCTGATCTTCGTCGTCTTCTATTTCTTCCTGATCCGGCCGCAGCAGACCAAGGCGAAGCAACATCGCTCGATGCTCGATGCGCTGCGGCGCGGCGACCGTGTCGTGACCGGCGGCGGCATCATCGGCACCGTGACCAAGGTGCAGAACGACCAGGAAGTGACGGTCGAGATCGCCGACAACGTGCGGGTGCGGGTGCTGCGCAGCACTATCACCAGCGTGCTTGCCAAGACCGAGCCGGTCGCGGCCAAGGAGGGGGCTAAGGACGAAGAGAAGACGCCGGAGCCCGCCGCCGCCAATGCGGGGCCCGAGGATTCGAAGCTCATGAGCGGGCTCAAGCGGCTGATCGGCGGCAAGTAAACGAGGCAGCGGGGCGCATCCCCTATGCTTTATTTTGCCACCTGGAAGGTGACGCTCATCCTGGCGATTTGCGCGCTGGGCTTGATCGTCAGCATTCCCAATCTGTTCTCGCAGCAGACCGTCGCGAGCTGGCCGCGCTTCCTGCCGAAGCGGCAGGTCAGTCTCGGCCTCGATTTGCGCGGCGGCTCCTATCTGCTGCTCCAGGTCGACAACCCCGCGGTCGAGCGCGAACGGCTCAACGGGCTCGTCGACGAACTGCGGACCGCGATGGTCGGCGCCAAGATCGGCTACACCGGATTGGGCGTGCAGGGCGACCACGTCGGCTTCACCTTGCGCGATCCCGCCCGTCTCGATGAGCTGCGCCAGGCGGTGCAGAAGCTCGACCCGGATCTGGAGATGACCGCCGCCGGCGATCAAATCGCCGTGAAGCCGAATGAGCAGGCGCTGCAGGCGCGGCGGCTCTCGGCGGTCGAGCAGTCGATCGAGATCGTCCGCCGCCGCATCGACGAGACCGGCACCAAGGAGCCGACGATCCAACGCGAGGGCGGCGACCGCATCGTCGTCGAGCTGCCCGGCGTCGACAATCCCGAGCACATCAAGGCGCTGTTGGGCCGCACCGCGAAGATGACCTTCCAGATGGTCGACACCAATGCCGTACCGGGCGGGTCGATCCCGCCGGGCGACGTGGTGCTGCCAGGCGAGGGCAAGCCCGGCCAGCCCGCCCAGAGCTATGTCGTGCAGCGCCGGGTGATGGTCAGCGGCGACACGCTCACCGACGCACAGCCCACCTTCCAGCAGAATGAGCCGGTGGTGAGCTTCAAATTCGATTCGGTGGGCGCCCGCCGCTTCGCCGAGGCGACCCGCGCCAATGTCGGCAAGCCTTTCGCCATCGTGCTCGACAACAAGGTGATCAGCGCGCCGGTGATCCGCGAGCCCATCCTCGGCGGGCAGGGCGTCATTTCCGGCAGCTTCACCGTGCAGTCGGCGAGCGATTTGGCATTGCTGCTGCGCGCGGGCGCGCTGCCGGCGCCGCTGACCATTCTCGAGGAGCGCACCGTCGGCCCGGATCTGGGCGCCGATTCGATCCATGCGGGATCGCTCGCCAGCATCGTCGGCGTCGCGCTGGTGGTCGTCTTCATGATCGTGTTCTACGGGCTCTTCGGCATCTTCGCGGACATCGCGCTGTTCTTCAATTTGTGCCTCATGCTGGCGAGCCTGACATTGTTGGGCGCGACCCTGACCCTGCCGGGCATCGCCGGCATCGCGCTCACCATGGGCATGGCGGTCGATGCCAACGTCCTCATCTACGAGCGCATCCGCGAGGAGGTGCGCGGCGGGCGCTCGATGATCTCGTCGCTGCAAGCGGGATTCCAGCGCGCCTTCGGCACCATCCTCGACAGCCATGTGACGACGCTGGTCGCGGGCGCGCTGATGTTCTGGCTCGGCTCCGGTCCGATCAAGGGCTTCGCGGTGACGCTCAGCATCGGCGTCCTGACCTCGCTGTTCTCGGCGATCCTGGTGACGCGGCTGCTCATCGTGACCTGGCTCCGGCGCCTGCGGCCCAAGACCGTGCCGATCTAGGAATTCCCATGCGCCCGCTCATCATCATCCGCCATATTCCCAGCATCGACTTCATGCGCCTGCGCAAGCTGGGCTTCGTCTTTTCCGGCCTGCTCACGCTCGGCTCGATCCTGCTGTTCCTCGTCCAGGGCCTGAACTACGGCATCGATTTCAGCGGCGGCACCATCATCGAGGTGCGCAGCACATCGGGCCCGGCCGATCTCGCAGCCATGCGCTCGAGTCTCGACAGCCTTGGCCTGGGCGATGTGTCGCTGCAGAACTTCGGCGGCCCCGGCGACGTGCTCATCCGTCTGCAGCGCCAGCCCGGCAGCGACCAGGCGCAGGAGCACGCGGTCGAGATCGTCAAGCAGACGCTCGGCAATTCCTACGACTACCGCCGCACCGAGGTGGTCGGGCCGACCGTCGGCGGCGAGTTGATCCGCGCCGGCGTCATCGCCACGGTGCTGGCGCTGGTGGCGATCGCGATCTACGTCTGGTTCCGCTTCGAATGGCAGTTCGGCGTCGGCGCCATGCTGTCGACCCTGCACGACACCATCACGACGGTCGGGCTGTTCGCGCTCTTGCGGCTCGAGTTCAACCTGACGACCTTGGCGGCGATCCTGACCATCGCCGGCTATTCCATCAACGACACCGTGGTGATCTACGACCGCGTGCGCGAGACCATGCGGAAGCACAAGACCATGGATTTCCGCGACCTCATCAACAAGAGCCTGAATGAGACGCTGTCGCGCACCATCTTGACGGTGAGCACCGTGGCGATCGCGGTGCTTTGCCTTCTGGTCTTCGGCGGCGAGGTGCTGCATGGCTTCAGCATCGCCATGCTCTGGGGCATCGTGATCGGGACCTATTCGTCGCTGTTCATCGCCGCGCCCTTGCTTTACTACCTCCAGCCCAAGCGCAGCGGCAAGCCCGGCCGCGCCGCCGACGCCGCATCGCCGGCGGAGCCCGAAAAGGTATCGTGACATGGAGGTGACGCCGCTCATCCCGGCGGACCGCCAGGTGATCGAAAGCTACGGCCAGCACAGCTTCCGCGTGAGCGGCGTCGCCTATGAGGGCGCGATCCTGGTCTTTCCCGAGGAGACCCGGTCCTGGGCGGCGAGCGCGGCGGAGATCACGCTGGAAAGCCTGGCGCCGGTGACGGCGCGCGGCGGCGTCGAGATCCTGCTCCTGGGCTGCGGACCGCGGATGGTTCCGGTCAAGCGCGAGCTGCGCCAAGCGCTCCGTGCCGCCGGCATCGTGGTCGATGCGATGGACACGGGCGCCGCCTGCCGCACCTACAACGTCCTCCTCGCCGAGGACCGCCGCGTCGCCGCCGCGCTGCTGCCGGCGGGGTGAGCGCGGCGAACGCTCGCTGGCGCCGCCTCAGCGCGCGCTCAGGTTCTTGGCGACGAAGTCCCAGTTCACCAGCATATCGAGGAACGTCTGGACGAAGTCGGGCCGCCGGTTCTGGTAGTCCAGATAATAGGCGTGCTCCCACACGTCGCAGGTGAGGAGTGCGGTCTTGCCTTGCGCCAGCGGATTGACCGCATTCGGGGTCGTGGTGATCTTGAGCTGATTGCCGTCGCGAACCAACCAGGCCCAGCCGCTCCCGAATTGCGTCACCGCGGCGTTCTTGAATTCCGCCTTGAACTTGTCGAGGCTGCCGAAGGATTGTTCGATCGCCTGGGCGAGATCGCCGGACGGCTTGCCGCCGCCCTTGGGCTTCATGCACTGCCAGAAGAAGCTATGGTTCCACGCCTGGGCGGCGTTGTTGAAGATGCCGACCTTGGAGTCGTCCTTGGCCGTGGCGCGGATGATGTCCTCGAGGGGCTGCTGGGCGAAGGGCGTGTCCTTCACGAGATCGTTGAGTTTGGCAACGTAGGCTTGGTGATGCTTGCCATAGTGGAACTCCAGCGTCTTGACCGACATGTGCGGCTCGAACGCGTCTTTCGGATAAGGCAGCGGCGGAAGTTCGAAGGCCATAATCTACTCTCCACAAGACCGGGTGAACGAAGCGGGGACGCATCGCCGCGGCGAGGCGCAATGGTCGCCCGACAAGGAAACGGGGCCTCGCGGCCCCGGTTCCAAAATTTTGTCCGGCTTGCTTCGATTGTCTAGTAGAAATGCGAGGCGCCGGCCATGCAATAGAGCATCGGGATCGACAACAGGGTATTGATGCGGGAGGTGAGGCCCGCGGTCCGCGCCGCCACCTTCTTGGCGTCATCGTTGGCAGGCGTCAGCCCCAGCACCTTCTTCTGATTGGGCCAGATGATGAACCAGACGTTGAACCACATGATGGTGCCGAGCCACATGCCGAAGCCGATGGTGGTGAACTTTGCATTGCCGTCGCCGATGCCGAGCTTGATCGCGTTGCCGAGATAGCCGTTCATCCAGGCGAGGATGAGGCCGGTGACGATCGTCGCCATCGCGCCCCAACGGAACCACCACAAGGCTTCCGGCAGGATGAACCGGGAGATCGCCGGCCGCAGCTCCATCGGGATCTTGGGCATGGTCGGCGTCTGCGTGAAGTTGAAATACCAGAGGTGGCCGATCCACATGATGCCGCTCAGGATGTGCAGCCAGCGGAAGCAGAGGGCCCACCATTCGTAGCTTACGAGTTCCATGGCGTTCCTCCCCCGCGTCAGGCAATGACGTGGATCAGCAGGACCACCACAACGGTCAGAATGACCCCCAAGCCAACCGTCTGCCCCAGTGAGTCCAGCGGATTTTTCATCGGATTTTCCTCCTTGTCGCCGCAATCGCGGCATTAACTATACCACGGGAGCGAATTGCAGCCAGGAAATGATCGGATCAGTCTAGGCGAGCGTCGGGAATGGCGAGCCGCCGGAGCAGCCCGATGTAGCCGAGGCGAGGGCAGGCGCCGACTGCATGGCCGAGATGCGTGCTTCGAGACGCGATCCTTCGGATCGCTCCTCAGCACAAGGAAGGTCTTTGATGGCACGAAGAAAAGTCCTCGTCCTGAGGAGCCGGCGAAGCGAGCCTCTCGAAGGACGCACCGCATCGATCCAGCCGGGATCTGCTTTAGCGCAATTGGTGCGCGCGCGCGACCGTGAGCGGTTCCAGACCGCGCTCTTTGCCCCGGCGTCGCGACGCGAGGCGCTCTTCGCGCTCTATGCCTTCAACTACGAGGTGGCGAAGACGCGCGAGATGGTGCGCGAGCCGCTGCTCGGCCGCATTCGACTGCAATGGTGGCGCGAGGCCATCGCCGCCATCTATGAGGGCGGGCCGCTGCGCCGGCACGAAGTCATCGAGCCGCTCGCCGCCGCCATTCGCGCCCACGATCTGACGCGCGCCCATTTCGAGGCGCTCATCGAAGCGCGCGAAGCCGACCTCGCCGATGCGCCGCCGGCGAGCCTGGCCGCGCTCGCGGCCTATGCCGAGGACAGCGCCGGCCGGCTCGTGCTGCTCGCGCTGGAGGTGTTGGGCGTGCGCGACGGCGATGCCGCCGCCGCCGGCCGCGAAGTGGGGATCGCCTACGCCATGGCGGGATTGCTGCGCGCCGTGCCCTTCCACGCCCGGCAGCGGCGGCTTTATCTGCCGGCCGATCTGGTGGATGAATCGCGCCTCGATGTCGCGCGCGGGCTCTTCGAGCTGAAGACCTCGACGGAGTTGCGCGAAGTCGTGGCGCAAGTGGCGGCGGCGGCGCGCGGGCATCTCGCCGCGGCGCGGGCGCGGCGCAGCGCCATCGCGAAGCCGGCGCGTCCGGCGTTGCTGCCGGCCGTGCTTGCGGAGCGCTGGCTCGAGCGCCTGGCGCAAGTCGGGCACGATCCCTTCGACCGGCGCGTTGCCGCACCGGAGCGCGGACAGATCTTGCGCCTTGCGCTTACGGCGTGGCGCGGACGCTACTGAGCCGCGGCGGCGGGTGTGCCGGCAAGCCAGCGCTCGAGATCGGCGCGCGCGCGGCGGCTAAGCGCCGGCTTGCGCTCGCTGCGGTGCGTGCGGCCGATGCCCTCGGCGAGCGGCGGGAAGAGCCCGAAATTGACGTTCATCGGCTGGAACGTGCCGGCATCGGCGCCGCCGCTGATATGCGCCAAAAGCGCGCCCAACGCCGTCGTCGCCGGCGGCGGCGCATGCGTCCATCCCCGCCGCTCGGCGGCGGCGAAGCGTCCGGCGAGGAGACCGATCGCGGCGCTCTCGACATAGCCCTCGACGCCGGTGATCTGGCCGGCAAAGCGCAGGCGCGGCTCCGCCTTGAGGCGCAAGCTCGCGTCGAGCAGGCGCGGGCTGTTGAGGAAGGTGTTGCGATGAAGCCCGCCCAGCCGCGCGAACTCGGCGCGCTCGAGGCCGGGGATTTGGCGGAAGATGCGCTTCTGCTCGGCGTGCCGGAGCTTGGTCTGGAAGCCCACGATGTTGTAAAGCGTGCCCAACGCATTGTCTTGGCGCAGCTGCACCACGGCGTAAGTGCCGCGGCCGGTGCGGGGATCGTGCAGCCCGACCGGCTTCATCGGCCCCCAGCGCAAGGTGTCGGGGCCGCGCGCCGCCATCACCTCGATCGGCAAGCAGCCCTCGAAATAGGGCGTCGCCCGCTCCCATTCGTGGAATTGCGTAGTGTCGCCGTCGCGCAGAGCGGCGACGAAGCCTTCGTATTGCGCCTTGTCGAGCGGGCAGTTGACGTAATCGGCGCCATCGCCCTTGCCGTAGCGCGACTGGCGCCAGGCGACGCTCATATCGATGGTCTCGGCATGGACGATGGGCGCGATGGCGTCAAAGAAGGCCAAGGAATCCTCGCCGGTGAGATCGCGGATCGCCGCAGCCAGAGCAGGCGAGGTGAGGGGGCCGGTGGCGATGACGACGCTGTCCCATTCCGGCGGCGGCAGCGTGGCAATTTCCTCGCGCCGGATTTCAACGAGCGGCGCGGCGGCGAGCGCCGTCTCGATTGCCTGCGAAAATCCCCGGCGATCGACGGCGAGCGCCCCGCCGGCCGGCAAGCGATGCGCATCCGCCGCGCGCAGCACCAGCGAGCCGCAGCGCCGCATTTCCGCGTGGAGCAGCCCGACGGCGTTGTTTTCGGCATCGTCCGAGCGCAAGGAATTGGAGCAGACCAGCTCCGCGAGCCCGTCCGTGACATGCGCCTCGGTCCCGCGCACCGGCCGCATCTCATGCAGCACCACCGGCACCCCCATCTGCGCCGCCTGCCACGCCGCCTCGGAGCCGGCAAGCCCGCCGCCGATGATGTGGAGGGGAGAGGGCATCAGCCTCATCCACCTCGACGCGACGATGTGGTTGCGCTGGTATCGGCTATCGCGAATGGGAGATTGTAATTGGGCTCTTTGTTCGTCATGGCCGTGCTTGTCACGGCCATCCACGTTTGTTCGGCTGCCGGAACACGTGGATGGCCGGAACTCGGCCTTCGGCCGGCCCGGCCATGACGATCGAGAGGACGCACTGATATGACCATCCCATGGTCACGCAATTGGTGCAAACCCGGATTCACGCCCGCTTCAGCTTCTTCTTCTCGCCCGCATTGCGCGCGAGATAAGTGCGGAGGTACTGCCCGGTATAGCTGTCCTTCGCGGCGGCGATCTGCTCGGGGGTGCCGGTGGCAACGACGCGGCCGCCGCCGTTGCCGCCTTCGGGGCCCAGATCGATGATCCAGTCGGCGGTCTTGATGACCTCGAGATTGTGCTCGATCACCAGCACCGTGTTGCCCTGCTCGACGAGCGCGTGCAGCACGTCCAAAAGCTTGCGCACATCCTCGAAATGGAGGCCGGTCGTCGGCTCGTCGAGGATGTAGAGCGTGCGGCCGGTGGCGCGGCGCGATAATTCCTTCGCCAGCTTCACCCGCTGCGCCTCGCCGCCCGATAAGGTCGTAGCGGGCTGGCCGATATGGATGTAGCCCAAGCCCACGCGCTCCAAGGTGGTCATCTTCTCGCGGATCGACGGCACGGCGCGGAAGAATTCGGCGCCTTCCTCGACCGTCATGTCCAGCACATCGGCGATGCTCTTGCCCTTGAAGGCGATCTCCAAGGTCTCGCGGTTGTAGCGCTTGCCCTTGCAGACATCGCATTGGACATAGACGTCGGGCAGGAAGTGCATCTCGATCTTGATGACGCCGTCGCCCTCGCAGGCCTCGCAGCGTCCGCCCTTGACGTTGAAAGAGAACCGCCCCGGCCCGTAGCCGCGCGCCTTCGCCTCCGGCAAGCCCGCGAACCAGTCGCGGATCGGCGTGAAGGCGCCGGTATATGTGGCGGGATTGGAGCGCGGCGTGCGGCCGATCGGCGACTGGTCGATATCGACGATCTTGTCGAGATGCTCGGCGCCCTCGATGCGGTCATGCGCGCCGGGATGCTCATGCGCGCCGTTCAGGCGCCGGGCGAGCGCCTTGTAGAGCGTGTCGACCACCAGGGTCGATTTGCCGCCGCCGGAGACGCCGGTGACGCAGGTGAAGGTGCCCAACGGAATCGTCACGTCGATGCGCTGCAGATTGTTGGCGCGCGCGCCCACCACCTTGAGGGTCTGGCCGCGCCGTCCGGACCGCCGTACGAGCGGCAATTCGATGCGCCGCTGTCCCGTGAGGTACTGCGCGGTGATGCTGTCGGGCGACTTCAGCACCGAATCGGGCGGGCCCGCGGCGACGACGCGGCCGCCATGGATGCCGGCGGCGGGTCCCATATCGACGAGATAATCGGCGCTGCGGATCGCCTCCTCGTCGTGCTCGACGACGATGACGGTGTTGCCCAAATCGCGGAGCCGCTTCAGGGTCGCAAGCAGCCGGTCGTTGTCGCGCTGGTGCAGCCCGATCGAAGGCTCGTCCAGGACATAGAGCACTCCGGTGAGGCCCGAGCCGATCTGCGAGGCGAGGCGGATGCGCTGACTCTCGCCGCCCGAAAGCGTGCCGGAGGCGCGCGCCAAGGTCAGATACTCGAGCCCGACATTCCTCAGGAACCCCAGCCGCTCGTTGATCTCCTTGAGGATGCGCTGGGCGATGTCGCGCTGCTTCTGCGTCAGGTGCTGGTCGAGCGCCCCGAACCACTCGAAGGCCGCGAGGATCGAGAAATCAGTGACCGCGCTGATGTCGAGGCCGCGGATCTTGACCGCGAGCGCCTCGGGCTTGAGCCGCTTGCCGCGGCAGGTCTCGCACGGCGCCTCGCCCTGATAGCGGCCGAGCTCCTCCTTGAGCCAGGCGCTGTCGGTCTCGCGCCAGCGCCGCTCCATATTGGGGATGACGCCCTCGAAAGCGCGCGTCGTCGTATAGGCCTTGACGCCATCGTCGTATTTCATCGCGACCGGGTCGCCGTTCGAGCCGAACAGGATGGCGCGGCGCACGCTCTCCTTCACATCCTTCCACGGCGTGTTGGTGCTGATCTTGTAATGGCGCGCCAAACTGTCGAGCGTCTGCGCATACCATTGCGAGCTCGAATTGGCCCACGGCGCGATCGCGCCCTCGCGCAAGGAAAGCCGCTCGTCCGGCACGACGAGTTCGGGATCGAAGAACGGCTTGGTGCCGAGCCCGTCGCAAGCGGGGCAGGCGCCATGCGGATTGTTGAAGGAGAAGAGCCGCGGCTCGATCTCGGGAATGGTGAAGCCCGAGACCGGACAGGCGAATTTCGCCGAAAACAGCGTGCGCTCGCCGCCATCGGCACTCTCGGCAATGGCGATGCCGTCGGCGAGGCCCAGCGCGGTCTCGAGCGAATCCGCGAGCCGGTTGCCGAGGCCCGCGCGCACGACGATGCGGTCCACCACGATTTCGATGTCGTGTTTGAGCTTCTTGTCGAGCGCCGGCGCCGCCTCGATCTCAAACATCTTGCCGTCGATCTTGACCCTCTGGAAGCCGCGCTTCTGCAGATCGGCGAGCTCCTTGCGGTACTCGCCCTTGCGTCCGCGCACAATGGGCGCCAGCAGCAGGAGCCGCGTGCCCTCCGGCATGGCGAGGATGCGGTCCACCATCTGCGACACGGTCTGGCTTTCGATCGGCAGGCCGGTCGCGGGCGAATAGGGAATGCCGATGCGCGCGTAAAGCAGGCGCATGTAGTCGTAGATTTCGGTCACCGTGCCGACGGTCGAGCGCGGGTTCTTCGAAGTCGTCTTCTGCTCGATCGAGATCGCCGGCGACAACCCCTCGATCAGATCGACATCGGGCTTCTGCATCAGCTCGAGGAACTGCCGCGCATAGGCGCTAAGGCTCTCGACATAGCGGCGCTGGCCCTCGGCATAGATCGTGTCGAAGGCCAAAGAGGACTTGCCCGAGCCCGACAGGCCGGTGATCACCACCAGACTGTCGCGGGGCATGTCGACATCGACATTCTTGAGATTGTGCTCGCGGGCGCCGCGAACGCGGATTTCCTGCATGAGGCTCGGCCGGCCGGTGATGGCGCACTATAGCGTCGGGCGGCGGCGCCGTGCCACCCCGGGCGCTATAGATGGGAAGCGCTGGTGGAAGCCCAAGACAAGTCGGTCGCTTGTGGGGCGGCCCGGCGCTAGTATCATGGCCGGAATAACGCCCCCTCACCGCCCTCTCCCCACCGGGGGGTGAGGGGCCGACAAATGTCGCAACCTCTCGCCCGAAAGCAGCATCATGGCCGGAAGCGTCAACAAGGTGATCCTGGTCGGCAATCTCGGCCGGGATCCGGAAATCCGCTCCACCCAGGACGGCACCCGCGTCGCCAATCTGTCGCTCGCGACTTCCGAGAGCTGGCGCGACAAGAGCAGCGGCGAGCGCAAGGAGCGCACCGAGTGGCACCGCGTCGTCATCTTCAACGAGCGGCTCGTCGATATCGTCGAGAAATACCTGAAGAAGGGCTCGAAGATCTATGTCGAGGGGGCGCTGCAGACGCGCAAATGGACCGACAATTCCGGCCAGGAGCGCTATTCGACCGAGGTGGTGCTGCAGCGCTTCCGCGGCGAGCTGACCATGCTCGACGGCGCGCGCGGCGGCGGCGAGGCCGGCTTCGGCGGCGGCGGCGGCGGCGATTTCGCGCCCGGCGAGGACGAGCCGCCCGCGAGCGGCCGCAGCGCCCGCGGCGGCGAACGCCGGCCGCCCGTAGGCGATCTCGACGACGAGATTCCGTTCTAGCGGGGCCTCGGAACCGGAGCCGGAACGATGCGGCAGACGCGGCAACCGGGCGCCGTCGCCCGGCGCAGCTTTCTCAAAGGCGCAACCCTCGTTGGAGCGGCCGCCGTGGCGCCGCCGCTGGCCGCAGCGGCGCCGGTGCGCCCGGCCGCGCGGCCGGCCCTGCCGATCCAACTCGCCGCCGCCGAAAACCGCGAGCCGCCGCGCGAGCAGCCCTTGACCGAGGGCAGAAGCGGCGGCGACTTCATGGTCGATGTGCTCAAATCCCTCGACTTCGAATATGTCTGCGCCAATCCCGCCTCGAGCTTCCGCGGCCTGCACGAATCCCTCATCAACTACGGCAAGAACACGGGGCCCGAGTTCATCACCTGCACCCATGAGGAAGCCGCGGTGGCGATGGCGCATGCCTACGCGAAGATCGAAGGCAAGCCGATCGCGGTGATGGCGCATGCGGTGGTCGGGCTGCAGCACGCCTCGATGGCGCTCTACAACGCCTGGTGCGACCGCGCGCCGGTCTTCCTCATGGTCGGCAATTCGGTCAATGCCGAGATGCGCCGGCCCGGCGTCGAGTGGGCGCATACCGCGCAGGACAACGCGGTCATCGTCCGCGACTTCGTCAAATGGGACGATCAGCCGGCCTCGCTGCAGGATTTCGCGGAATCGGCGGTGCGCGCCTACAAGATCGCCGTCACGCCGCCGATGGGACCCGTAGTCCTCGCGATCGACAGCGAGCTGCAGGAAGGGGCGATCGAGGAGGAGGCCGCGCTCGCCATTCCGAAACTGCCGCGGAGCACGCTGCCCGAGGGCGATTCCGCGGCGGTGGCCGAGACGGCTCGTCTGCTGGTGGCGGCCGAGACTCCAGTGATCTTGGCCGACCGGCTCGCGCGCACGCCGGCCGGGATAGCGCGCCTCGTCGAGCTGGCCGAGTTGCTGCAGGCGCCGGTGATCGACCAGGGCGGCCGCATGAACTTCCCGTCGCGGCACAAGCTCAATCACAGCGGCCGCGCCCGCCCGCTGATCTCTCAGGCCGATGTGATTCTCGGCCTCGAGCTCAACGATTTCTGGGGCACGCTCCACAGCTACCGCGATCAGCTCCATCGCAGCTCGAAATTGCTCACGCGCGCCGGGGTCAAGACCGTCGCCATTGGCACCGGCGACCTCTACCTCAAATCGAACTTCCAGAACTTCCAGCGCTTCGCCGAAATCGATCTCGCCATCGCCGGCGACGGCGAGGAGACCTTGCCCGCCCTGATCGAGGCGGCAAAGCGTCTCGTCACCGACGACCGGCGCTCGGTCTTTGCCGCGCGCGGACAGAAGCTGGCGGAGGCCCGCGCCAAGCTCCTCGCGGCCGACCGCGACGACGCGGTCTATGGCTGGGATGCCAGCCCGATCAGCACGGCGCGGCTGTGCGCGGAGCTGTGGGGCCAGATCGAGAAGGAAGATTGGTCTCTCGTCACCGGCACCACCTTCACCAGCCGCTGGCCGCAGCGCCTCTGGGCGATGGAGAAGCACCACCACTATATCGGCGATTCCGGCGGCGCCGGCCAAGGCTATGGCGGCGGCGCCATCGTCGGCGCGGCGCTGGCCAACCGCAAGCACGGCCGCATCACCGTGGCGATCGAGGGCGACGGCGATCTCATGTATTCGCCCGGCGCGCTGTGGACCGCGGCGCACCACCGCATCCCGCTCCTGATGATCGTCCACAACAACCGCGCCTATCATCAGGAATATATGCATGTGCAGCGCATGGCGGATCGGCGCAGCCGCGGCCTCGACCGCACCTGGATCGGCACCACCTTGCGCGAGCCCTTCATCGACTATGCCAAGCTGGCGCAGGCGATGGGCGTCTATGCCGAGGGGCCGGTCAGCGATCCCCAGGAGATCGGCCCGGCAATTCAGCGCGCGCTCGCGGTCGTCAAGCGCGGCGAGCCGGCGCTCGTCGACGCCGTGACCCAGCCGCGCTAGGGGCGGGCGAGGTGAGGGTGTCATCGTTTTCCCTGGTGGCGGCGGCGCTGCTCCTCGCCGGCGTTTCCGCCGCGGCGCGGGCGCAGGACAGTGGCGGCGACGAGAGCCGGGGCAAGCAGCTCTATGTCGACGACGGCTGCTACGAGTGCCACGGCTATGTCGGACAAGGCTCGAGCGTCGCCGGCCCGCGCGTCGCGACGCTCTCCATGTCCTTCGACAACTTCACCCGGCAGCTGCGCCGGCCGGCGAACGAAATGCCGCCCTATGGCGAGACGGCGCTGACCGATCAGGATGCCGCCGACATCTACGCCTATCTCCGCAGTATTCCCGCGCCGAAGGAGACGGCAAAGGACATCCCGCTGCTCAACCGCTGAGCGATGAGTCGCGCGGGAAACCGCTAGCGCCCGGCGAAATCCGGACGGCGCGAGCCCGGGACTCGGCACCTTTTTGCGCCGCAAAAACGCCCGGTCCGAGCGAACTCCTGCCGCGGCCGGCGGCGACCCTGAAAATCGCCCAGGTAGCGGCTTGTAACCCACTGAAAACATACCATATTTTATTTACGGTGGAGAATCGCCGAAAGCCTCCTCATCGGGGCGCGCGGCGTTGTCCCGCCGTGCAAAATCGGCTAGTCTTAACCGCCTATGAACGCTGGCGTTTTCGGCCAGCGTTTGCTTTGTGTTCCGACACCGCTGGACGATCGCTTGGCCCTTCCTCCCGCACCGCCGCCCTTGGACCTCACGCCCGTCGCCATCGACGAGGAGATGAAGCGTTCCTACCTCGATTACGCCATGAGCGTGATCGTGGCGCGCGCGCTGCCGGATGTGCGCGACGGCTTGAAGCCGGTGCACCGCCGCATCCTCTATGCGATGAAGGAGGGCGGCTTCGACTGGAACCGGCCGTTCCGCAAATCGGCGCGCATCGTCGGCGAGGTGATGGGCGCCTATCATCCGCACGGCAACGACGCGATCTATGACGCGATGGTGCGCATGGCCCAGGATTTCGCCATGCGTCTGCCGCTCATCGACGGCCAGGGCAATTACGGCTCGATGGACGGCGATCCGCCGGCGGCGATGCGCTACACCGAGGCGCGCCTGTCGCGCGCCGCCGATGCGTTGCTCGACGACATCGACAAGGACACGGTCGAGTTCCAGCCCAATTACGACGGCAGCCGCGAGGAACCCAAGGTCCTGCCGGCGCGCTTTCCGAACCTGCTGGTCAACGGCGCCTCCGGCATCGCCGTCGGCATGGCGACCAACATCCCCACGCACAATCTGGGCGAGGTGATCGACGCCGCCATCGCCGTCATCGACAATCCCGAGCTCTCCGTCGAGGAGTTGATGGAGTACATTCCCGGGCCGGATTTCCCGACCGGCGGCATCATCCTCGGCCGCGCCGGCATTCACGCCGCCTACCGGGTGGGACGCGGCTCGATCGTCATGCGCGGCCGCTCGCATATCGAGTCCATCGGGCGGGACCGCGAGGCGATCGTGGTCACGGAAATCCCCTATCAGGTCAACAAGGCCCGGATGATCGAGCGCATCGCCGAGGTGGTGCGCGAGAAGCTGATCGAAGGCGTCTCGGATCTGCGCGACGAGAGCGACCGCGACGGCGTGCGCGTCGTCGTCGAATTGAAGCGCGACGTGATCGCCGATGTCGTGTTGAACCAGCTTTACCGCTACAGCCCGCTGCAAACGAGCTTCGGCGTGAACATGCTGGCGCTCGACGGCGGCCGTCCGGTGACGATGGACCTCAAGGACATCCTCGCCGCCTTCGTCGCCTTCCGCGAAGAGGTCGTGACGCGGCGCACCGTCCACCTCTTGGGCAAGGCGCGCGAGCGGGCGCATATCCTGGTCGGGTTGGCGGTCGCCGTCGCCAACATCGATGCGGTCATCGCTCTCATTCGCGCCGCCGCCGACCCGAGCGTCGCGCGCGCCGCGCTCATCGCGCGCGACTGGCCCGCCGCCGAGGTGGCGCCGCTCATCGCGCTGGTCGAGGAGCGCGCGCCCGACAGCGCTGCCGCTTACCGACTTTCCGACGAGCAGGCCAAGGCGATCCTCGAGCTCCGCCTGCAGCGCCTGACCGGGCTCGAGCGGGACAAGATCGGCGAGGAGCTTTCGGGCGTGGTCACGGAGATCGCGGGCTATCTCGAGATCCTCGGCTCGCGCGAGCGGCTGCTCGACGTGCTGCGCCAGGAGCTGCGCTCGGTCAAGGAGCAGTTCGCCAACGCGCGCCGCACGCTCATCGAGGATGTCGAATTCGAGACCGACATCGAGGCGCTGATCCAGCGCGAGGACATGGTGGTGACGGTAAGCCATGGCGGCTACATCAAGCGCGTGCCGCTCTCGACATACCGGGCGCAGCGCCGGGGCGGCCGCGGCCGCGCCGGCATGGCGATGCGCGAGGAGGATTTCGTCAGCCAGGTCTTCGTCGCCTCGACCCATGCGGCGATGCTGTTCTTCACCTCCTCGGGCCGCGTCTACAAGCTCAAGGTCTATCGCCTGCCCATCGGCACGCCGCAGTCGCGCGGCAAGGCGATGGTGAATTTGCTGCCGCTGGTCACGGAGGAGCGCATCTCGACCGTCATGCCGCTGCCTGAGGACGAGTCGGAATGGGGGAGCCAGACGGTTGTCTTCGCCACCGCCAAAGGCAATGTGCGGCGCAACGCCGTCTCCGACTTCGTCAACGTCTTCGCTTCCGGCAAGATCGCCATGAAGTTCGAGGGCGAGGATGCCGACGACCGGCTGATCGCCGCGGCGATCGCGACCGAGCGCGACGACGTGCTGCTGGCGACGCGTAACGGCAAGTGCATTCGCTTTCCGGCCGAGGATGTGCGCGTCTTCACCGGCCGTTCCTCGGTCGGCGTCCGCGGCATCCGCCTGGGCGAGGGCGATGCGGTTATCTCGATGTCGATCCTGCGCCACGAGGATGTGCCCGCCGAGCAGCGCTACGCCTATCTGCGACTGGCGGCCGAGCGCCGCCGCGGCGTTCCCGAGGAGATCGAGAGCGAGGAGGGCGAGGTCGAGAGCGGCGCCGAGGGGACCATCTCCGAGGAGCAATACGCCGATCTCGCCGCGCGCGAGGAGTTCGTGTTGACCTTGACCGAGAAGGGCTTCGGCAAGCGCACCTCGGCCTATGATTTTCCGATCACCGGGCGCGGCGCCCAGGGCCGCGAGAACAACGATCTCGGCAAGGGCCAGGGGCCGACCGCGGAAGTCTTCCCGATGGCGGAAGGCGATCAGATCATGCTGGTGACCAATGGCGGCACGGTGATCCGCGTGCCGGTCAAGGACATCAGCATCCGCCGCCGGCGCAGCGGCGGCGTCATGGTCTTCAAGGTCGACGAGGGCGAGCGCGTCGTCTCGGTTGCGCGCCTGGCCGAGACCGGGGAGAACGGCGAGGACGTGCCGGCGCGAAACGGGGGAGAAGCATGAGCAAGCCCAGAGTCGGAGTCTATCCCGGCACCTTCGATCCGATGACACACGGCCACATGGACATCGTGCTGCGCGCCACCAAGATCGTCGACCGGCTGGTGATCGGCGTCGCGCGCAACGCCGGCAAGGGTCCACTCTTCACCACCAACGAGCGGGTCGCGATTGTGCGCGGCGAGATCGCGCATCTTGTCGAGGCGGAGACGCAAAGGCGCGTCGAGGTCGTTCCGTTCGACTCGCTGCTCATGCATTTCGCCGTCTCGGTCGAAGCCAGCGTCATCATCCGCGGCCTGCGCGCGGTCTCCGATTTCGAATACGAATTCCAGATGGCCGGCATGAACAACCGCCTCAATCCCACGGTCGAAACGGTGTTCCTCATGGCCTCCGATCGCTTTCAGTTCATCTCCTCGCGCTTCGTCAAGGAGATCGGGCAATTGGGCGGGGACGTCTCGCATTTCGTGAGCCCGCGCGTCGCGGCGCGGCTGGTCGAGCGGGTGGCGCGCAACGGCGAGGCGAAGACCAAGACCAAGGTCTCTGCCGGCAAGCGATGAGCCTCGGCGCAGTGGCAAAGCGGCGCGTCCCGGGGGATGGCTCGGCCATGGCCGTCCTATCATTCCTTAACTACAGTTGTGGGGAGATGAGGGGATAGAATGGCAAATCTCAGCCCGCGCTCGGGACGCTCGCTCGGCGCACGTCCGCCCTCGATCGCCTGGCTCGTCCTCGCCGCCGGCATGGCGCTCTGCTTGCTTGCCGCAGTGCTCTAGAGTCGCACGGTAAGAGGCTGAAACTACGGTAGAATTGTGACCGGCGCGAGACCCCTTCATCATGAACGCGATTTAACTTGGCTCGGGCGCGCGCGCGGGCGCTAATGGGGTCAGCCCGCTCGACCCCCTTGGCGGGCAAAGACCCTGGGTCGGCCCCGCCTGCACCCCTTTCCTCCAAGCAAGCGGGCGGGGCTACCTCCGGCGGCGCTCCCGCCGCACGACCCGGACCGCATCCCTTTTTTAATAGATTTTACGAAGCCGTAACGCTGTGGCGCTAAGCTCGGCTCTTCGCCATCGGCTGAGGTGGGATCGGGCTATGCAGAGGATGGTATCGCGGCTGTTGCGCGAGGAACGCGGCGCAACGGCCATTGAATACGCACTGATCGCCTCGCTGATTGCCGTGGCGATCGTCGGCGCGGTCATCACTCTTGGAGGCTCCGTCAGCGGGCTCTTCAACACGGTGGCGTCGGACATGTAGCTGCCGCCGCCGGCGTTGCGGCGGATGCGATCCTATTGCCGCGCCAGGTGGTGCCGGGCAAAGCGAAGCAGCTCGAGATCGCAGCTGCGCCGCGCGATGACCTCGAGTTCGCGGAAATACTGACGCATCTCGCCCGCCGCGAGGCGCAGGGAAAGCCACTCGACGAATTGGTCGGGGGTGTGGACCCAGGGCGGCATCGGCGCGAACGGAGCCGCCTCCGGCCCGGCCGATTGCAGAATCCGCCAGCGACGCCGAACGATCTGACCATCGACCAAGCCGAACTGGGTCTGCCGATCCCAGCCCGGACGAACTCGCACTTTCAAACTACGCCGGGCCATGAAAGGGCCTCCCTTGCTTCCCTCGCATGGGAATTCCTAGAACTGACGATAAGAAATTCAAGGAAGCTGGGCAACCGCTAAATATTGTTAAAATCTAGCCAAATCAGCTAATCGAACTGCGCGTGATTCGCCCGCTCGAATGCTTGGGCACGGCGGCGGCTGGCATGGCGGCGCCATCTTTGCCATAAGCCTCGACCGGGAGGGTGCGCCATGCTGAACGCCGCCATCGTCGGGCTGGGCTGGTGGGGCAGGACCATCGCCCAGCTCTTGCAGTCGAGTCCGAAGCTCCGGCCGTCGCGCGCCGTCGACATCGATCCCGCCGGCGCGGATTGGGCTCGGGCGCACGGTCTCGCCTTCGGCACCCTCGAGGATGCGCTCGCCGACCCCGCCATCGGCGCGGTGATCCTGTGCACGCCCCATTCCCTCCACACCGCCCAAATCATCGCTGCGGCAGCGGCGGGCAAGCATGTCTTTTGCGAGAAGCCCTTGGCCCTCTACCGCCGTGACGCGCTGGCCGCCGTCGCCGCCTGCCGCGCGAACGGCGTCGTGCTGGGCATCGGGCACGAGCGCCGCTTCGAGCCGCCGATGCTGGAGCTTCGCCGGCTGGCCCGGTCGGGCGCGCTCGGCACGCTCCTGCAGATCGAGGCGAGCTTCTGCCAGGACCTCTTCCTCAATCTTCCCGCCGACAATTGGCGGCTCAACGCGCGCGATGCGCCGGCGGGACCGCTGACCGCGACTGGAGTCCATATGCTCGACCTCGCGGTCAGCCTGCTCGGCCCGGCGGAGCGTGCCCGGGCCAGCGTGCGTCATCTGGCCAGCGGGCTCCCCAACGGCGACACGCTCGCCGCGCTCGTCGAGTTTCAGGGCGGCGCCCAAATGCTGCTCGGCGCCATCCTGGCGACGCCCTTCGCCGGCCGGCTGATGGTTTATGGCAACAAGGGTTGGGCCGAAGTGCGCGACAAGGCGCATCCCAAGGCGCCCGAGGGCTGGGTTCTCACGACCTGCCGCAGCGGCGGCCGGGCGGTGAGCGTCGATTATCCCGCATTCGATGCCGTGCGCGCCAATCTCGAGGCCTTCGCCGACGCGGCCGAGGGCGGCGCGCCCTACCCGGTTCCGAGCGAGGAGATGGTTGCCACCGTCGCCGCGCTCGAAGCCATCGTCACCGCGGCTTCGAGCGAGCGGAGCGAGAAGGTGGCGGGTTAGCCCGCGCTCGACCGCGCGCCATCTCTTCCATCAGGCGCCCGTTCTGGCGCAGGAGCCGATCGCGCTCCTGCTCGGCGCGTTTGAGCCGCGCCTGCGCCCGCGTCAGTTCCCGCCGCAACAGCACAAGGTACTTGTCGTTGAGCTCCATCCGCCGACCCCGCCCTGCGCGAGCGCCGCACCATCGGGCACCGCGCCACATATGGATCATAGCGGGTCGGGTTCGGTCGGGAGTACCAGTATCGGCCGGCTGTCGGATGTCGCGTCGTCCGCCTTGCGCCGAGGCCGCGAGCGCGATCACGGATTGGCTTTGGCGATGCGTTCGGCGAGAGCGGCTTTTTCCTTGGCGAGGAGCCCATAGAGCGATTGCTTCTCCGGCCGCGTCAGGCCGGCGAAGAGTTCGACGATCCAGGCCTCGTGCGCCTTCGCGATGGCGGCGAAAAGCCGGCGGCCCTTGGGCGTGAAGCAGATCAGGAAGGCGCGGCGGTGCTGCGGGTCGGGGGTGCGCCGGACCAGCGCTTCGCGCTCGAGCTGATCGGTGAGCTGCGTGATGTTGCCGGTCGTCACCATCAGCCGCCGCGACAGCTCGACCATGCGGATGCCCCGGGGATTGCGCTCGAGCTGCGCCATCAGGTCGAAGCGCGCCAGCGACATGCCGAACTCGGCGCGCAGGCGGCGGCGAATTTCGTTGCCGATGAGCTTGTGGACGGTCATGACCCGCAGCCACAGCCGCAGGTCGGCATGGTCGTCGGGGCTGACACGGGTCTCGAGGTCGCCGCCATAGGTCGCGCGGAGGGTCCGGTTGTTCAGCGCCATCGCCTGATCCCGGCGCCCTAATCCGGCGCGCCGTCCCAATCGGGCGCGACCAGGCGCCGCCTGCCGTCGGCAGTGAGCGGTACGCCGGGCGCGTCGAGATCCTTCTTGTCCCAGAGCTTGCAGGCCACCTCCTTGTGCTTCTGATCGAGGCCCTCGCAGTAGTTGGTGTATTCGCACAGCCGCACCGTGCCGCCGAGGCCGAGCGCGACTTTGCGGTACCAGTCGGGATCGGCGAGCGATTGCCGCGCCGCGCCGACGATGTCGCAAACGCCCTCGGCCAGCATGCGCTCCGCGATCTCGAAATTATGGACGCCGCCGGTGGCGATGACGGGGGTCGTGAAGCCGGCGGCGCGGATCGCCCGGCGGATCGCCGCGGTGGCGGCGATGTTGCGCCCGAACGGGCCGCGCTCGTCGGAGATGTGCTGCGGAATGCATTCGTAGCCGCTCGGGCCGGTATAGGGATAGGCCGCTTCGCCGACATGCGGCTGCTTGGCGTCGTTGAACAGCCCGCCGCGCGAGGTCGACAGGAAATCCATCCCGGCCGCGGCGAAGCCGACGCCGAAATAGACGGTATCCTCGAGCGGGGATCCGCCGCCGACGCATTCCTCGGCGAGGTAGCGGCAGCCGACGATGAAATCGCCGCCGACGCGCTCGCGCACCCGGCGATAGACCTCGAGCGGCAGACGGAGGCGGTTCTCGCGCGCGCCGCCATAGCCGTCCTCGCGCGTGTTGGTGGCCGAAAGAAATGACGCCATGGTGTAGGCGTGCGCGTAATGCAGTTCGACGCCGTCGAACCCCGCCTCCCGCGCACGCGCGGCGCCGGCGGCGAAGGCGTCCGGCAGCGCCTGCGGCAAGCTGCGGATATGCGGCAGCTCCATGTCGGTGACGCGCTCGCGATAGCCGAAGCGCAGCGCCTCGAGCTCGCGCGGCGTCAACGCCTGCGCCAGCTCCGCCTCGGGCAGCGCCGCGAGACGCGCCCGCACGTCCTCCTCCGGCAGATCCGGGGCGCCGAGCGCCGCGCGGTGCCGATCGGTCACCGTGAGGAAGCGCTCGAAGAACTTCTGCGGCTCGGGGCGGCGGCGGATGGTCAGGAAATCGAGGAGCTGAATGAAGAGCCGGGTGTGCCCGGCGCTGGCCGCGCGCACGGTCTCGACCAGGCGGCGCAGGCCCGGGATGAAGCAATCATCGCCGATGCGCAGGAGCGGGCCGCTTGGGGTGTCGCGCACCCCGGTCGCCTCGACGACGATGGCGCCGGGCCGCCCGCGCGCGAAGCGCTCGTACCACGAGAGGACGTGGTCGGTGACGAAGCCTTGCTCGGTCGCCCGCCACGGCACCATCGCCGGAACCCAGGTGGATTGTTCGAGCATCGCCGCGCCGACGCGAATCGGCGCGAAGAGCCGCGATCGCGCCGCCTCCTCGCGGCTCGGCACATGGCCATAGCTCGATTTGAAGATGATGCGCTGCGGCGGCTTCCACATCGCGGGGCCGAGGGGTGTTTAGGACTAAACAATTTAAGACTAAGGCTGACCGAAGTCAACCCGCGCGATACGATTCGGTGCAGCTGCGGCGGCGCGCGGGCCGGTTCAAATGCGGCTTGCGCCGATCCCGCGAAAACGCCCAGAGTGCGACGAGGCACCGTCCGTCCGACCGGAAGCGGGGAATTGATCATGCATGCAGTCGAAATCCGCCGGGAAATCGTCGATCGCGTGGTGGCCCGGCGCGGCCGCTATCATTTGTTCGACCGTCTCGATCCGCGGCGCACGGCGCTGGCGGTGATCGACATGCAGAGCACCTTCTGTCAGCCGGGCGCGCCGGCCGAGGTGCCGGCATCGCGCGGCATCGTCGGCGAGATCAACCGCCTGACCGCGGCGCTGCGCGCCCTGGACGTTCCGGTCATCTGGATCCTGAACGCCAACACGACGCGCCGCGGCCGCAGCGACTGGGAGGGCTTCTTCAATCACTTCGTTGCCGACGAAGTACGCGCGCGCACGCTCGAGAGCCTGGCGCCGGAACGGCAGGCGGTGTGGCCCGAACTGCTTGTCGCGCCCGGCGACATCACCATCGTCAAGAATCGCTATAGCGCGCTCATTCCCGGCGCCTCGCCGCTCGAGCGCATCCTGCGCAGTCTCGGCATCGACACCATCCTGATCGGCGGAACCAAGACCAATGTCTGCTGCGAATCGACAGCGCGCGACGCGATGATGATGGATTTCAATGTGGTCATGCTATCGGATTGCTGCGCCGCGCTCTCCGACGAGGAGCACCGCGCAACCCTGGAAGTCGTGATCCAGCAATTCGGCGATGTCATGACCGGCGATGAAGCCGTCGCGCTGCTGAAAAAAATTCCGAACCGTTAGAGCGCCGGCAGCGTCAGTTGCCGTCGAGGGCGCTCTTGAGGAGCCGGATCGCGGCGCCGACCGCGGCCAGCCGCACCTCGTCGCGGCTGCCGGGGAAGACGTGCCGCTCTTCGAGCGTCGGCCCGCCGCTTCGGGCGGCGGCGACATAGACGGTGCCGACGGGATTGGCGGTGCTGCCGCCGCCGGGACCGGCATAGCCCGTCACCGCGACCGCGGCGCCGGCGGTCGAATGCGTGAGCGCGCCCTCGGCGAGCCCCTTGGTGACTTCGGCGCTGACCGCGCCGTGCCGCGATGAGATCTCGGCGTCGATGCCAAGCCCCGAGGCCTTGGCCGAGCTGTGATAGAGCACGAAGCCGCGCTCGAACACCTCGGAGGCGCCGGAGACCGACGTCAGGCAGGCCGCGACCAAGCCTCCGGTCACGGTCTCGGCGGTGGCGAGGCGCAGCTTCGACTGCCGGGCGGCGGCGAGCACGCTCGCTGCCGCAGCTAATAATTGCTCGGAAAAGATCGAACTCATCTGCGCCCTCAATCCGCGAGATCGATGAAGATGTTCTTCACCTCGGTATAGAGGCCGAGCGCATGCATGCCAAGCTCGCGTCCGATCCCCGATTTCTTGTAGCCGCCGAACGGCGCGTAGGTGCCGTAACGGCTGGCGCTGCCGTGCGAATTGATCGAGACCATGCCGCTCTGCAGCGCGCGGGCAAAGCGCAGGGCCCGTCCGATGTCGCGCGACCAGACCGAGCCGTTGAGGCCGTATTCGCTGGCATTCGCCAGGCGCACCGCCTCCTCCTCGGTGTCGAAGGGGATGACCGCCACCACCGGGCCGAAGATTTCCTCCTGCGCGATGCGCATCGTGTTCGCGGCCTGCGCGAAGATGGTCGGCGCGAAATAGCTGCCTTGCTTCAGCTCGGGCGGCTCCGCGCCGCCGAGAGCGAGCGTCGCCCCTTGCTCGAGCCCACTGCGCACATAGGCCTTCACCGCTTCGACGCGATCGCGCGAGATGAGCGGCCCCATATCGGTGGCGGGATCGAGCGGGTCGCCGACGCGCCAGGTCCGGGTCGCGGCAATGAAGAGTTCGAGAAAGCGCTCCTCGACCGAACGCTCGACCAGGATTCGCGTCCGCGCCGAGCAGCTTTGTCCCGCATTGCCGAAGCCGGCCTTGACCGCGGCGGCGGCGGCCTTGGCGAGATCGGCATCGGCAAAAATCACGTTCGGGCTCTTGCCGCCGAGTTCGAGCGAGACGCGCTTCACCGAGGGCGCCGCCGCCGCCATTAGCGCGGCCCCGGTAGCGCCTTCGCCGGTGAAGGCGATCTTGTCGATATAGGGCGATGTCGCGATCGTCGCGCCAAGCTCGGCCCCCGGACCCGGCACGATGTTGACGACGCCCTTGGGCAAATCGATTTCGGCGACGATCTCGGCGAGAGCGAGCGCGGTAAGCGGCGTGAGGCTCGCGGGCTTCAGCAGGCAGGTGCAGCCGGCGGCGAGCGCCGGCGCCAGCTTCCACGCGGCGGCGAGAAACGGAAAATTCCACGGCGTGATTTGGGCGACGACGCCGACCGGCTCGCGCAAGGTGAAATCGAGCACGCCATCGCCCAGCGGAATGGTCTCGCCGAAGAACTTGTCCATCGCTCCGGCGTAGTAGTCGAAGACGCGCGCGGCGGCATCGACCTCGTTGCGCGAATTCTGGATGGTCTTGCCGCCATTGCGCGTCTCGAGTTCGGCCAGAGATTCGGCGCGCGCTTGGATGCGCTGGGCAATCCGGGCCAAGAAACCTCCGCGCTCGAACGGCGGCATGCGTCGCCACGGTCCGTCGTCGAAGGCGCGCCGCGCCACCGCCGCGGCCATCTCGAGATCCTCGACGCCGCAGCGCGCGACTTCGGCAAGCGGCGCGCCCGTCGCCGGCTCGTAGGTCGTGAAGACCCGCCCGGAGCGCGCCGGCACGAAGGCGCCGTCGATGAAGAGCCGCGTCTCAGGCAAAGCTCAGCGCTTCCTCGGCCAGCGCCTTGGCCGCTTCCGCGGGATCGGGCGCGTGATAGATGGCGCGGCCGACGACGGCATAGAGCCGGCACCCGGGGGCTGCGGCGAAAATGTTGCCGATGCTGCCGCCGATCTCGTCCTCCTTCTCGACCACCCGCCGGCGAGCCGTTTCACTCGCGCAGCATTGTTGGCGGGGATCACGAAATGATCGACGCCCAACGCCACGGCGTCGGCGATGATGCGGGCGAGCGCGTCATCCGCGACATAGCCGCCGCCCGAGACATTGTAGTCGGGCAGCGGCAGGTCGCCGCCGACGATGGGGAGGAGACCGTTGCGCAGCGCGCCGCCGGCGAACTCGCGCACTGCCCGCGGCCCAGCCACCGGGAAAAGAATGAGGCCATCGACCCCGGCCTCGCGGCAGATCGCGGTGAACTTCGCCGCCATGTCCGGCACGTCCGGCCCGGCCTTCTGATGGTCGTAGATGAGCGGCAGATCGGTGACGCCGCGCAGCTCCTGCACCGCCTTCGCAAGCCCGAGCCGCAGCACGGCAGTCAGACCGACCTTGTAGCCGACCACGCCGGTGATCCGCGTCGTGGCGGCGACCACCGCTTTGATTTCGTCGAGCGTCTCGGAATCGAGCGCGGGGATGATGCCGTGCGACGATTTGAATCCGGACTCCAGCAGGCTCGCCATCTCAGGCCTGAGCCGCCCGCAGCCGCTCGATCGTCCGCAAGGCGCTGGGCTTGATGTCCTGCACGTCGAGGCTGATGTCCACGGCCTTGACCGTGTGCGTGAGATCGCCCACCGAGATGATGTCGACGCCGGTTTCCGCGATCGGCACGATCGTCGTCTCGTTGATGCCGCCCGAGGCCTCGGTCAGCGCCCGTCCCGCGACGAGCTTGAGCCCCGCGCGGATCTCGTCGAGGTCCATGTTGTCGAACATGATGACCTCGACGCCGCAATCGAGCGCTTCTTGCACCATCTCGAGGGTCTCGCATTCGACCTCGAACTTGAAGGTGTGCTGCGCCCGGCTGCGCAGGATCTCGACGGCGTTGCGGATGCCGCCGGCGATCTTGAGGTGATTGTCCTTGACGAGCACGCAATTGGTGAGATTGAAGATGTGGTTGTGCGCGCCGCCGACGCGCACCGCGTATTTCTGCAGCATGCGCAGGCCGGGCCAGCCCTTGCGCGTGTCGGTCACCCGCACCTTGGTATGCTTGACCAGATCGACATAGCGCCGGGTCTTGGTGGCGATGCCCGACATCTGCTGAATCCAATCAAGCGCGCAGCGCTCGATGGCGAAGAAGGTCGAGGCCCGCGCCTTGATGGTGAGGAGGACGGTGCCGGGCTCCATCACGGCGCCGTCCTGGCTGCCATGGGTGATCTCGGCCTCGGGGTCGAGCGTGCGAATGGTCTCGTCGGCGAGCAGCAAGCCGCAGACGATGCCGCGGCCCTTGGCGTAGATGCGCCCGGTCTGCACCGGATCGTCGCCGACCAGGAAGCCGCCGGTCGTATCGCCGGCATTGAGCTCCTCGCGCAATGCCTGCTCGACGAAGGGTCGGATCATGAAACGATTGATCAGCATGTTGCTCTCCCTCAACTTTGCAGCCGGTTGGCGAAGATTTTTCCGCCCTTCATCACCAGCTTGATATTCTCCCGCTTTTGCAATGCCGCAATGTTGCTCAAGGGGTCGCCCTCGACCACGAGCAGATCGGCCAAGCGGCCCGGCGCGAGGAGCCCGATATCCCCGCGCTCCAGACATTCGGCGGCGCGGCTCGTCGCCGCGGCCAGAGCCTCAGCGGGCGTCATGCCGAGATAGCGGACCATGAATTCGAGCTCGACGAGATTCTCGCCGACCAGCAGCCGATGCGACTGGTCGGTTCCCATCGCCACTTTGATGCCGCGGCGGACCGCGTCGCGCCACATGGGAATCTGCTTCTGCATGAGGGCGTAGATTTCGGCATCCTTGGTCGCCTCGTCGCCGAGCTGTTGACCGCTCCAGGCGGTGTCGCGCTTGCGCCGCTCGACCGAGAGCGGCACCAGCGCCAGGGTCGGGACCCACCAGATCCCCTTGGCGATCATGGCATCGACGCAGGCCTCGTCGAGGAACCAGCCGTGCTCGAGCGAATGAATGTCGGCGGCCAGCGCGTTGCGGATGCCGGCGAGGCCCTCGGCGTGGACTGCCACGCGCCGGTGCTTGGCGGCGGCCTCGGCCACCGCCGTGGCGATCTCCGCGACGGTGAATTGCGGCTCGTTCCAATGATCCGTCACCGAGGTGATGCCGCCGGTCGAGCAGATCTTGACGAAATCGGCGCCCATCATCAGCACTTCGCGGGTGAGGCGCCGCACGCCTTCGACACCGTCAGCGACCGGGCTCGGCAGCCAGGCGCGCTTCGGCAGGCGCATCCCGGCGGGCAGCCAATAATCGCCGTGGCCCCCGGTCTGCGAGATCATGAGAATGGAAATGAGGAGACGCGGCCCGTCGATCGCGCCATCCTCGATGGCGGCGCGGAAGCCGGCATCGGCGCCGCCGCAATCGCGTGCCGTGGTCACGCCGCAGGCCAAGGTTTCGCGCAGGATCTCGGCCGACTTCAGAACATTGTAGGTCGGCGTGTTGAGCAAATGCTGGCGCATGTCGCGCGCGCGATAGGTGCAGTGGACGTGGCAATCGACCATGCCCGGAAGCACGGTGCGGCCCGCGGCATCGAGACGCTCGGCGGCGGGCGGCAGCGCGATGGATCGCGCCGGTCCCACGGCGGCGATGCGTTCGCCCTCGATCAGCACGACACCGTCGGGGATCGGGTCCGCACCCGATCCATCGAAGACCCGCGCGCCGACCACGGCTACCGTCATCTTGCCTTGTCCCCAGACGCGCGACCGGAATTCCGAGCGGCGGCGAACCGCCTCGCACCGGCGCCGGCGCAGTAGAGAAGATTTCGAAAATCCGCGCAAGACGGAAGACCCGGCGGAGGAGACAAAGTATGCGGCTGCGGCGGGCATCGCCGCCGGTGCCGGCCCGCGACGCTGGCGGGATGCGGCAAACTGTGGTGTAGTTGATCAACGATAACGGCGCTTGGGAGGGGGCAATGTCGGCCATGACCGAAGGTCGGACGGGCGGGGACCGCGTCGGGAACCGCCAGCTCGCCGCCGCCATCATCGCCTCGGTTCTCGGCTGGTCGCTCGACCTCTTCGATCTGTTCATCCTGCTTTATGTCGCGCCGGTGATAGGCCGGCTCTTCTTCCCCTCGACTCACCCGACCTTATCGCTCGCTGCGGTCTACGCGTCCTTCGCCGTCACGCTGCTGATGCGCCCCGTCGGATCCGCATTTTTCGGCTCCTATGCCGACCGCCATGGGCGCAAGGGGGCGATGATGTTGGCCGTGATCGGCGTCGGCGTGGCGACCGCGGCCTTCGGCCTCTTGCCGACCGTCGAGGTCGTCGGCGTGCTGGCGCCCATCCTCTTCCTGATCCTGCGGCTGATCCAGGGCGTCTTCGTCGGCGGCGTGGTCGCCTCGACCCATACCATCGGCACGGAGACCGTTCCGGCGCGGTGGCGCGGGACCTTGTCGGGCTTCATCGGCGGCGGCGGCGCCGGGATCGGCGCGCTCATCGCCTCGATCGCCTACTACATCACCTCCTCGGTGTTTCCCGGCGATGCCTTTGCCACCTGGGGCTGGCGCTGTATGTTCTTCACCGGCATTCTCAGCTCTGTTCTCGGCCTCTTCATTTTCAACGCGCTCGAGGAATCGCCGCTGTGGAAGCAAATCGACCGCGGCAAAGCGGCCGAGCACGCGCCGCTGCGCACTCTGTTCTCGCAGCCCCACCTCAACACCTTCCTGGTCAATCTCCTGATCACCGTCGGCGGCGGCGTCGGCTACTACCTGACCTCGGGCTACATGCCGGCCTTTCTGCGCGTCGTGCTGAAGCTCCCCAATCCGACAACCTCGGCCCTGCTGATCGTCGGCAGTCTCGTCACCATTTTCGCCGCGATCACGGTGGGCGCGCTCAGCGATTGGCTCGGGCGCAAGAAGACCTATCTCCTGTTCGGCGTTCTCAACGTCGTCCTCCTGCCGATCCTCTATTTGTCCTTGGCGCATCAGGAGAGCATGGGGGCCGTCTGGCTCTATTCGCTCGCCATCGCCTTCCTCGGCAATGCGGCCTATGCGCCGACCTTGATCTTCCTCAACGAGCGCTTCCCCACCGCGTTGCGCGCCAGCGGCACCGGGCTTTCCTGGAATGTCGGCTTCGCCATCGGCGGGTTGATGCCGACCTTCGTTTCGCTGACGAGCGGATCGGTTGAGGGTCTTCCGGTGGCTTTGGCTGTTTTTCTCGTCGGCGGCTTCATCATCTATCTGATCGGCGCCATCGTCATACCGGAGACCAAAGGGCAGTTCCGCTAGGGGCGCAGACCTCGTTGCCGATGCGCGCTACTCGCCGCGGAATTTCGGCTTGCGCTTCTCGACGAAGGACGCGACGCCCTCCTGGAAATCGGCGGAGCCGCGCAGGCGCCCATAGGCCTGGCCCTCGAGTTCGATCGCGCCGCGCAGCGGCAGGTGCTGGCCCTGGTTCAGGACGTGCTTGATGGCGCGCTGGGCGAGCGGCGAGAATTGGCGCAGCTCGTCGACGAGACGCCCCACCGCCGCGTCGAGTTCGCCATCCGGCACGGCATCGGTGACGAAGCCCCATTCCTTGGCCGCGGCTGCCGGCACGCGGCGCGCCCGCATCGCCATGTCCTTGGTCCGGGCGATGCCGATCATCTGCAACAGCCGCGCCGAGCCGCCCGAGCCGGGAATCATGCCGATCCGCATCTCCGGCAGCGCGAACTCGGCGGTCTCGGAGGCGAGGCGGAAGTCGCAGGCGAGCGAGAGCTCGAAGCCGACGCCGAAGCAATAGCCGCGGACTGCCGCTATGACCGGCTTGCTGCATCGTTCGGGCGCCGCGACATTGTCGGCCAGGTGCGAGACGTGCTCGGGCGAGGCCGCGAGGAAGCCCGCGATGTCGCCGCCGCTCGAGAAATTCTTGCCGGCGCTGCGCAACACGACGACGCGCACCGCAGGGTCGCGGTCGAGCGCGCCAAAGACGGCGGCGAGCTGATCGCGCTCGGCCATGGCCACGACGTTGAGCGGCGGCCGGTCGAGGACGATGTCGGCGCGTTCCGATGCCGGCTCCCACTCGACGCGGAAGCCCTCGAGCTGAGCGAGGAGGGCATCGGCGCTGGCGAAGCGGTAGGGTGTCATGAGCTGGTCTCCCGCTGAGTGTCTGCTGCTTCCTCGCGCTCGTATTCGCCGGCGACGAGCTTGCGGCGCAGCAGCTTGCCGACCGGCGATTTCGGAATCTGGACGACGAAGACATAGTCGCGCGGGCGCTTGAAATTGGCGAGGCCGGAGCCGCGGCAGTGCCGGTCGAGCGCCGCGGCATCGACCGGTCGGCGGCGTTCGACGAAGGCCACGACGCGCTGGCCCCAGCGCTCGTCGGGCAGCCCCGCCACCGCCACTTCGGCGACATCGGGGTGGAGCGACAGCACGCTCTCGATCTCGCCGGGCGAGACGTTCTCGCCGCCGGTGATGATCATGTCATCGACCCGTCCGGTGACGAAGAGGTCGCCCGCCGCATCGAAATAGCCGGTGTCGCCGGTGAAGTACCAGCCCCGGTGCAGCGCCTTGGCATCGGCCTCGGGCCGGCGCCAATAGCCCTCGAAGGCTTCATCGCTCGTCAGCTCGGCGACGATCTGCCCTTCCTCGCCGGGCGCGCAGATCGCCTCCGGGTCGCTGGCGCCGAGCTTGACCACGCGGATGCGCTCGTTCAGCCCGGCCCGGCCGGCGGAGCCCGGCTTCGCCGCCGCATTCTGCTCGATGGTGAAGGTGTAGATCTCGGACGAGCCGTAATGGTTGACGAAGAGGGTGGGCTTGAAGGCGTCGGCGACGCGCTTCAACAACCCATCCGGCATGGCCGCTCCAGCGAAGCCGAGCTTGCGGCAGGAGCCGAGATCGGTGCCGGCGAAGCGCTCATGCGAGATCAGATCGTGATAGAGCGTCGGGACGAGATAGAGGTTGGTCACGCGCTCGCGCTCGATCAGCTCGAGCGCCTCAGCGGCGGCGAAGCGCGGCTGGCAGACGAAGCAGCCGTCAATGAGCGCCATGGCGATGAGCGAGCGCACGCCCATGGTGTGATAGAGCGGCATGACGCCGAGCGTGCGTTCGCCGCGCGCGTAGAGGTTCTGCGCGACATGGGCGAGCGCCGCCGCCCGCTCGGCGCGATGTCGGCGCGGCACGCCCTTGGGCGCGCCGGTTGTGCCGGAGGTGTAGAGCATGAGCGAAATATCGGCGGGATCGGCGCGCGGCGCGATCGCGGCTTCGGGCGGCTGGCCAACAAGCTCCGCGAAGGCGAGGGTGCCCGCGGCGCCGCCGACGCCGATGCGCGGCAATTCGCGCGCGCAGGACGCGCCGGAAGTGGCGCTTGCCGAGATATCCTCGAACACCAGCGCTCGCGCCTCGGCGTCGGCGAGGCAATAGTCGAGCTCTTCCGCCTTGGCGCGCCAGTTGACCGGCGTGATGATGAATCCTGCGAGCTGGCAGGCCCAATGGAGCGTCGCCGCCTCGAGCCGGTTCTGGAGGATGACGGCCAGATGGTCGCCGTGCCGCAGCCCGAGGCGGTCGAGACCGGCGACCGTGGCGCAGATCTGCGCGAACCAGGCGGCATAGGTCAGGCGCCGCTCGCCATCGACGATCGCTTCGGCATCGGGGCTGCGCTCGACGGCGGCCATGAAGGTGCGGCCGAGATCCAGCACCTCAGCTCTCCTTCCTCAGCTCGCGCGCGGCCTCCAGTGCGGCGCGGATGATCGGCGTGTAGCCGGTGCAGCGGCAGAGATGCCCGCTCAGCATGTCGCGCAACGCGCCTTCGTCCGGCTCGGGATGGGTGCGGAGATAGGCGCTCAGCGACATCAGGATGCCCGGCGTGCAATAGCCGCATTGCAGCGCATGGTTCCTTTGAAAGGCAAGCTGCAAGGGGCTCAATTCTCCGTCCGGCCCGGCAAGTCCCTCGACCGTGTCGACCTTGCGTCCCGCCGCCTGCACCGCGAAGACCAGGCAGGAGCGGGTCGGCACGCCGTCGATGAGCACGGTGCAAGCGCCGCAGACGCCGTGCTCGCAGCCGACATGCGTGCCGGTCAGCCCCAGAACATGGCGGAGAAAATCGCTGAGCAGCAGGCGCGGCGCCGCGTCGCCCGCCATCTCGCGGCCGTTGACGACGAGCCGGATGGGGTGGCGCATGTCCCGGCTCAGCCGCGGCATCGCATCGCCTCCGCGACTGCCTGCCGGCCCAGGCTCCGCACCAGCCCGCGGCGGTATGCCGCCGTGGCGAAATGATCGTCGGTCGCTTCGAGTTCCCAGGCGAAGGCGTTGAGCGCATCCGCGAGCGCCGCGTCCGCGAGCGGCGGCAGGTCGCAGGCCCGTGGCCGGTCGCCGACGCCGCCGACCGCAATCCGCATCCCGTCGTCCGAAGCGATCGCCGCGACAGCGACCAGCGCGAAATCGCCGCGGCGCATGGCGAATTCGCGGAAGGCGTAGCCGCAGCCCGAGCGTCGCTTCGGGAACCGCACCGCGACGATCATCTCCTCGGGGGCGCGCGTCGTGCTGAGCGCGCCGGAGAAGAAGGCATCGGCGGCGACGTCGCGGGCTTCCCGGCGCGAGCGCAACATGATCGTGCCGGACAGGGCGACCAGGCAGAGCGGCAGCTCGGCGCTGGGATCGGCATGCGCGATCGAGCCGCAGACGGTGCCGCGCAAGCGGATCTGGTAATGTCCGATGTCGGGCAGCGCCTGGGCCAGAAGCGGCAGCGATTCGGCAAGACCGGGCCAGGCGAGGAACTGCGCCTGCGTGACCGTGGCGCCGACCCGCACCGCCGCGCCGTCCGCCTCGATCGCCGCGAGATCGCCGAGATTGCCGATATCGACGAGCAATTTCGGCGCGACCAGGCGATAATTCAGCATCGGCACCAGAGACTGACCGCCGGCGAGAATGCGGGCCTCGTCGCCCTCCTCGGCGAGCGCTGCCAGCGTCTCTTCGACGCTTTCGGCGCGCACATAATCGAAGGCGGGCGGCTTCATCGCGCAGCGCTCTGCCCGGGGCTCGCCGGGCGCGCGGGCGGCGGCGGCTCGGCGGGCTCAAGCAGGGCTTTGAGGCGCGCCGGCATCATCGGCAGCCGGATGTCGGCGACGCCGAGCGCGTCGGCGACGGCGTTGGCGAGACAGACCGGCGTGCTCATGGAATTGCCCTCGCCGACGCCCTTGGCGCCCAGCGGAGTCACCGGCGACGGCGTCGCGATGTGCAGGATCTGCGGCTCCGGGACTTCGGCGGTGGTCGGCAGCAGGTAATCGGCGAAGGTCCCGGACAGGAAGCTGCCATCCTCGGCATAGACGAACTCCTCGAACAGCGCCGCGCCCAGCGCCTGCGCGAAGCCGCCGCGGACTTGACCCTCGAGCAAGGCCGGATTGAGCACGCGCCCGGCGTCATGCATCGTGACGTATTTGTCGATGCGCAGCCTGCCGGTGTCGCGCTCGATCTCGACGCCGCAGAAATCGAAGACGAAGCCATGCGCGGCCGAGCTGTTGACCTCGTCCGCATCGTTGGGCGGGTCGAGCGTGGGCGGGGTCCAGAATACGGTCTCGCGCAGTGCCGCCTCGGCGCCTTCGGGGAGCGTCCCCGGCGACCAGTGGCCGGTGCCGGCGATGCGAGCGAAGGCGAGGCTGTTCTCGGGATTCCCCGCGGCGAAGATGCGGCCGCCGGCAAAGCGGATCTCGCCGGCGGGAACGTTGAGCTGCGCCGCGGCGAGCCGCGCCAGCTTCTCGCGCAGGCGCAGCGCCGCCAAATGCGCGCTGCCCGCGACCGCGGCGGCGAAACGGCTCGAATAATTGCCGGAAGCGATCGACCAGGCGTCCTTGGCGGTGTCGAGCTCGACGGTGACGCGGATCTCGGCGGCTTCCAGGCCCAGCGCGTCGGCCGCCACTTGCGCCAACACCGTGGCGTGGCCTTGGCCTTGCGGGGTCGAGGCGACGGCGACGCTGACGCCGCCAAGGGGATCGAGCGCCACCGTCGCACTCGCCTGCGCGCCGTTCTTGGGGCCGGCCTTGTGCCGTTCCTCCGGCGTGAGGGCGGTGGTGATGTAGCCCATGTTCGAGACCGAGGGCTCGACCACCGCGGCAAAGCCGATGCCGTAGAGCCGGCCTTCGCGCCGCGCCGCATCGCGCCGCCGCCGCAGCTCGTCGAGCCCGCCCTCCGCCACGGCGCGCGCAACCGCTTCCTGGTAATTCCCGGAATCGAGCAATGCCCCCGCCGGGCAACGATAGGGAAAGGCGTCGGCGGGCACGAGATTGCGGCGAATGATCTCGAGCGGATCGAGATCGAGCTCGACGGCGATGCACTGCATCAGCCGCTCGAGCGCGAAATAGACCTGCGGCCCGCCGAAGCCGCGGTTGAGCCCGGTCGGGGTCTTGTTGGTGAGCACGATCCGGTTGGTGATCGCGAGGTTGCGGACTTTATAGGCGCCGCTCATGTTGCCGTGCATGCGATAGAGCGTCGCCGGCTCCGGCGCGCGCAGATAGGCGCCGCAATCCTCGAGCTGGTCCCAGGCGAGCGCCGTCACCTCGCCCTCGGCGCTAACGGCGGCGGTGAGCGTGGTCACGCGGTTGGTGGCGGAGCTGGCGGCGACGAGATGCTCGAGCCGATCCTCGACCCATTTCACCGGCCGCCCCGCCTTGCGCGCCGCCACGCACATCAGCACGACATAGGGAAAGAGCGACTGCTTGATGCCGAAGCTGCCGCCGGAATCGGGCGGCGTCTTGAGCCGCAGCCGCGTGCCCGGCACCTTGAGCGCCAGCGCCATCACCGGATGAAGCGCGAAGGGGCCTTGAAAATTGGCCAACACCTCGTAGCCTTCCGCGCCGGGAAGATGCTCGGCCAGCACCACCAGACCCTCGATCGGCGTGCAGGAATTGCGCGGATAGTCGATGGTGATGGCGATGCGGCGCGGCGCGGCGCGGAAGGCCGCTTCGGGATCGCCATAGCGGAAGCGCCGCTCCGAGACGAGATTGCCGCCGACGCCCGCATGCAAGACCGGGGCCTCTGCGGCGAGCGCAAGCTGCGGATCGACGACGGCATCGAGCGGCGCGTAGTCGACGGCGACGGCGTCGAGCGCATCCTCGGCGCGGTAGCGGTCCTCCGCCAACACCACGGCCACCGGCTCGCCGACATAGCGCGCGCGATCGACGGCCAGGCACCAATGCTCCATCTTCTGCTTGACGCCGACGGTGAAGGGCCGCGTCCAACGGCGCACATCTTCGCCGGTGACGATTGCGAACACGCCGGGGAGGGCGCGCGCGGCGGCGGCATCGATGCCGCGGATCTCGGCATGAGGATGCGGCGAGCGCAGGATCGCGGCATGAAGCGTCCCCGCCGGGACCGGCATATCGTCGGCAAAGCGGCCGCGGCCGAGGAGCAGCGCGCGATCCTCGAAACGCTCGAGCGGCAGGCCGATGCGGCGCGATTCCCTATCGCTCAAATTCCGCCGCCGCGTCGCGCTTGGCGCTCATCTCGGCTTCGCCACCCCGCATGGGCCTCATCTTCGCCCGCGCCATTCATGGCGCCCGTCCCCGCCGGCGGCAAGCCTCACAAGGGGCGCGGTAGATGCCGGCGGCTCGGCGGCGGCGATACGAGCAGCTCGCCACCGCGAAAGCGGAGCAGAGCGGGAAGGCCGCTGACCCGGTGGCACCGGCTGCTGCGCCGCGAGCTGCAGGGACCATCGCCTAAGATGCGAAACCCGCTCGTTCTGGGAGCCCCTCCTTGCCGTACTGGAGGACTTGCACCGGTTCCAGCGTGACCAGTCCGCTGACCAACATCTGGTCGAGGATCGGCAGGAACTCCTTGACCTTGGCTTCCGTGTCGACGATCTCGACGACCATGGGAAGGTCGAAGGAGAGCCGAAGAATTTCGCCGGTATGCAGGCGGCTGGAGCGGCCGAATCCCATCGGACCGCGCAGCACCGTCGCACCGGCAAGATGCATGTGCCGTGCTTTCAACACGATTGCCTCGTAGAGGGGCTGGTGTTCGAAGCGGTCGTTTTCACCGAAGAATATCCGCAGCAGCACCGCGTCCTTGGGAATCTGCATCGCGTCCTCTCTGAAGAATCTCAGCGCTCGTCCGCCTTTTGCCCGACACTCGCGATCGAGCGCGTCGAGCGGGGTAATCGTCCCAATTCGTCCTCTCTCTCAGCCGGGAGCAGATGCCGGGTTCGGTAGAAGGCGTTCGCAATCAGCATCGGCACGACGGCATTTGCGATCACGGCTGCGACCAGCGCGAAGCGCCGGCATTGAGCGATGATCCCATGCGAAAGGCCGAAGAGGGACGAGACCGTGCCGAACGTCAGGCCCGTTTGACATCATCGGCGTTGTGTCCATTCCTTCCTGTCGCGGCGCTGCAAAAATCCGGGTTGTTGGATAGAGGCCGACCGCCTTGGCGAGCTGCTTGACCGCCAGCATTAGCAGGAACGCTGCGGGGGCGCGAATCAGAGTGGGCACCGTGCCGAGATCGGTAACGAAGCAGGCCGACGACACCACTCGCTCTACACGCCCAGGAACCGTGACTTGGTTTCGTGATCCTCGGCAAGCTCGGCCGGACGGCAGTGATGCACGATCTGTCCCTTGCTGACGATGTAGATGCGATCGGCGTGGCGGAGGACAAAGGCGAGCTGCTGCTCGACCAGGAGGATCGACGCGCCGGCCTCCTTGAGCTTTGCGAACAGCCGGCCGAACTCGCGCACCATGAGCGGCGCAAGCCCCTCGGTCGGCTCGTCCATCAGGAGGAGATCGGGATTGCCGACGAGGGCGCGTCCGGCCGCGAGCATCTGCTGCTCGCCTCCGCTCAGCTTGTTGGCGGTCTGGCCGAGCCGCGCGCCGAGGTTCGGAAACAGCGCGATCATCCGATCGAGCGTCCATTGCGCCGCCCCACGGCGCCGCGCCGCGACCTCGAGATGTTCGCGCACCGACAGCGAGCGAAATATCCGTCGCCCCTGCGGCACCAGCCCGATGCCCATGCGGGCGATTTGGTGCGCCGGCATGTGGGTGATCTCGGTATCCTTGAACAGGATGCGCCCCCTTCGCGGCGGAGTGAGCCCGATAATGGAGCGCACGAGCGTGGTCTTGCCGACGCCGTTGCGTCCGATAACGGCAACCACCTCGCCATGCTCGACCTTGAGCGACATCCCCTGCAGGACATGGCTAGCGCCGTAATAGGTGTGGATGTCTTCGACCTGCAGCACGGCGTCATTCCGTTCCCAGATAGATTTCGGTCACCTGTCGGTTGGCCCGAATGGCTGCTTCGTCGCCCTCGGCGATCAGTCGCCCCTGGTGCATGACGGCGATACGGTCCGCGAGCTCGAAGGCGACGTCCATGTCATGCTCGATCATCAGAATGGTCATGTCACGCCGAAGCCGCTGCACCATCGCGACGACACGACTCGTCTCGCCCGGCGAGAGGCCGGCCGTCGGCTCGTCCAGCAGGAGCAGTCTGGGCTCGCCGGCCAGCGCGAGCACGAGCTCGAGTTGGCGCTGCTCGCCATAAGAGAGGTTGCGCACCACGCGCCGCGCGGTTCCCGCCAAGCCCCATTGGTCGAGCAGACGATGGGCCTCGTCGTAGAGGCCGTGATAGCTCGACATCGGCCGAAGCAATCGAATGGGGCGTCCGTTCGCGCCGCCGACCGCGAGCAGCACGCTGTCGAGCACGGTCAGTCGCGGAAACAGGTTGGTGATCTGGAAGGTGCGCGCGAGGCCGAGCCGGGCGCGCCGGTCGGGCTTAAGCCGCGTGATGTCCTGGCCGAACAGGCTGATCCGGCCCGACGACGGCATGACGTTGCCCGAGATCGCGTGGAACAAGGTCGTCTTTCCCGCACCGTTCGGGCCAAGGAGAACGCGGCGCTCGCCGATGCCGATCTCGAGCGACACGCCCGACAGCGCGGTGACGCCGCCGAAATTCTTCGAAAGATTTTCGATGGCGAGCGCGGTCACGGCTCGGACCGGCGCTGGCGATAGTCGACGATCAGTCCGATCAGGCCGTGCCGCGCGAACAGCGTGACCAGGACGTAGATGATGCCGAGGACCATGACCCAATGCTGTGTCATCGAGCTCACGAAATCCTCGAGGAAGACGATTACGGCGGCCCCGATCGCCGGCCCGATGAGCGTGCCGGCGCCGCCCAGGATGACCATGATGAGAGCCTCGGCCGATTGGATCACGAACAGGTATTCGGGGCCGACGAAGCGGTTGAAATAGGCGTAGAGCGCGCCCGCGAGCCCGGCGAAAGCCGCGGCCAGCACGAATGCCACGAACTGGTAGCGCCACACGTTGTAGCCGAGCGCCTGCATGCGCGATTCGCTTTCGCGAATGCCGCGCAGCGCCCGGCCGAACGGCGACTTGACGATGGCGAGGAGCAGCAGCGCGGCGAGCCCGACAATGGCCAGCACGAAGTAATAGAACGACTGCGTGCTGTCGAGCGACCATCCGAAATTCGGGCGGGGAACGCCGGGCATGCCGTCGTCGCCGTTGGTCAGCGAGCGCCAGCCGAACGCGACGCTCCACACCACTTGGGCGAGGGCGAAGGTGATCATCAGGAAATAGCTGCCGCGCGCGCGCAGCGCCAGCGGAGCGAACAGCGCGCCGATCGCGGTTGCCGCCACGAGCGCCGCGGGAAAGGCAATGCCGCTGCCGAGATGCGCGCGCAGGATCAGGAGCGCGATCGTATAGGCCGCCACCCCGAAATAGGCGGCGTGACCAAGCGAGGCGAGCCCCGCATAGCCGAGGAGAAGATCGAGGCTCATCGCGAAGAGCGCAAAGATCAGCATCCTGGTGGCGAGGCCAAGATAGTACTGGCGCAGAAACTGCGGCAGCGCGAGCAACAGCGCCAGCGCCACGACCGAGGCGGCGAACGATCCGACGCGCCCCGTCATCCGCGGCCGAACAGGCCGGTCGGCCGGGCCACGAGAATGATGGCCATCGGCACGAACACGGTGAAAAGCGCGAACTCGGGGAAGAATGCCTTGCCGAAATCGTCGAGAATCCCGACCAGAAGCGAGCCGGCGAGCGCGCCTCTGAGACTGCCGAGCCCGCCCACGATCACCACGACGAAGGCGAGGATCAGCGCTTCGAAGTCGGCGCCGGGATAGACGCTGAGCACGGGTCCGGCGAGAACGCCGCCGAGCGCCGCGAGCGCCGCGCCGACCGCGAAGATCAGCGTGAACAGGAGCGAGACATTGACGCCGAGCGCGCGCGCGATCTCGGCATCGTCGACGCCGGCGCGCAGCATGGTGCCGAGCCGCGTGTGCTCCTGAAACCACCACAAGGCGCCGGCGACGACGAGCCCGACCGCGATCAGGAACAGCCGGTAGTAGGGATAGACGTAATCGCCCAACGGCAGCGAGCCCGCGAAGATCCGCGGCTGCGCCAACATCAACGGATCGCCGCCCCAGATCCACAGCGACAGGTCGGCGAAAATGAACAGGAACCCGAAGGTCAACAGCGTCTGCGGCAGCTCGTCAAGATGGAAGCGCCGAAGGAAGAAACGCTCGATCACCGCGCCGAGGAGCGCGATCGTGATCGCCGCGGCGAGCAGCGCCAGCACGAAGCTGTCCGTGAGCCGCATCACCGTGAGACCGATATAGCCGCCGAGCAGGTAGAACGACCCGTGCGTCAGGTTCAGGATCTTCAGCAGCCCGAAGATGAGCGAAAGCCCGGCGGCCAGCAGAAACAGCAGCATCCCGAAGGCGATGCCGTTGAGCGTGTGAATCACCCAGATCATGGCTCGGCCCGTTTCCGCACGATCGGCGATCGCCGCCGAGCGCCCGTCAGTCGCGAGGCGCCAGGCGGCGTCGCGCCCCTACTTCTTGGCCAAAACCTTGCCGCAATCGGTCAGCGACCCCTTGAGGTCCTTGTAGGTGTACTTGTAGGATTCGAACTCGGCCTCGCTGAACGGCCAGAACTGGTCGACGTTGGGATAGGTTGCGATCGGCACGTTCCCGATCTGGCCGTCGACCTTCTCGGCCTCGCGGATGTACATGGTCTGGATGACCATGCCGTACTTGTCGAGCGAGATGTCGCCCTTGGGCGAGGGGAACTTGACGGCCTTGAGCGCCGCGATGAACTTCATCTTGTCGTTGAGATCGCCGTTCACCGCCTTGATCGCATCGACGAGCGCATGCGCGCCGACATAGCCGTTCGGCCCCTCGTTCGACGGCATGCTGCCCATCCGCTTGCGATATTCCGTGACGAAGCGCTCGTTCTCGGGCGTCTTGAGCATCGGCGTGTAGAAGAGGCTCGAATACATGCCGAGCACCGCGTCGCCGAGCTGCGCCAGGTTCGACTCGTAGACGACCGTGCCGTAGATGTCGAGCACCGGCAGCTTGCCCTTGAGGCCGAACTCGGAATATTGCCGGCCGAGCCTGAGCCCGTCCGCGCCCGGGTTGAAGGTCACCACGGCGTCCGCGGTGCGGTCCAAATTGGTCAGATAGGGACCGAAATCGGCGGTCGCGATCGGCGGCCAATTTTCCTGGGTGACCTTTCCGCCGAGCCTGCAGAACGATTGGGCGAATCCGTGCATCACGTCGACGCCGCCGGCATAGTCGGAGGCGATGAGCGTGACCTTGCGCCAGCCCTTCTTGTATGCCCAGTCGGCGGCCGCGGCCGAGACCGTGCGGCCATTCTGCGTGACGCGGACGACGTATGGGTTGAGGAGCGGGCCGGGCATGGTGAGCTCGTCGGCGCCCGCGTCACCGGAAAAGACCAGCGGGACCTTGTTGTCGCGCGAGTACTCGTTGACGGCGAGCGCTTCGCCGGAAGAGACGACGCCGGTAAGCACCTGCGCCTCGTCGCGCTCGACGAGCTTGCGCGCCTTGGTCACCGCGACGTCGGGCTTGCCCTGCGTGTCCTCGACGATCAAGTCGAGCTTGTGGCCGGCCGCCGCGTTGCCGACCTCGTCGAAATACATCTTTAGCCCGGTGAGGGTCTGCTGGCCGTTCTCCGCGAAATTGCCCGAGAGCGGCAGCAGAATTCCGATCTTGATCGCATCGTCGGCGCGGGCCGACGGATCCAGCGCGCCGAGCATCAGCACGGCCGCGCCCGCCGCCGCAATGGCGCGCAGCGCGCGCCGGCGCGCCGCCCGTTGGTCCGCACTCGGCGCGAGCGTTACGCCGAACGGCACCGTTTCTTTGGTCGTCATGGCGTTTCCTCCTTTCATTGCGTGGGACTTTTGCGACGGAATGCGTTCTCGCGTCGTGAATTCTACGCTCGTGCTTCGCCCCCCGATCATCGAACGGAGATGCGACACAATGCGAGCGCGAAGTGCCAGCAATCGTGAAGTGGGAACGCCTCCCGCGCTTGATTGTTTTGAATAACGCGCGTTCAATGTGAAGGCCCGGTCACGGACGGTCAAGCACAATCCACCCGCGGGCGACAGCCTGCTCGGCGCAAATTGCCGATATCGAAGGTCGAAAATCCGCCCCTAGCGCGTCCGAGACGAACGAGCGTGGTGAACATCGGTCCGGATTGCGCCTCTTAAGGGACGATCATCGGCCAGCGAGCCGTGCCGGACCTCGTTGGCGAGCGATGGAATGCCATGCTCGCTCTCATACCCGATCGTCATTCTAGCCGGCGTCCGCCGTACGATCGAACCGGCGCCTTGCCTCCTGAATGGCGGAGCGATTTTGGCGCGCCCACATGCCGAGACCGCTCACTGGCGCGAGCAACGAGCGTCCAAGCTTCGTCAATTCGTATTCCACGCGCGGGGGTATGGTCGGAAAGACGGTCCGCGTGACGAGCCCGTCCCGCTCCAACCCGCGCAGCGTCAGCGTCAGCATCCGCTGCGAGATGCTGCCGAGCGCGCGCCGAATCTCGTTGAAGCGCTTTCGCCCGTCGCCCAACACGCTGACGACCAGCACGGTCCACTTGTCGCCGACGCGCGCCAGAACCTCGCTCACGGCGCGGCAGTCCTCGGCCACATGCAAGTTACTCGGTAACAGCGCTGTGCCTTCTTGTCGCGGTCGCTTGGTCATCTATCTAGCCTTGGTATCAAACCGTAACCAAGGTAGGCCCCATCATGACCAGGTTCAAGATCGCAATCCTCGTCGGCAGCAATCGCCGCGAATCCCTTAATCGCAAGCTCGCCCAGGCGCTCGCCAGGCTTGGCGAGGACAAATTCGCCTTCAACTTTGTCCAGATCGACGATCTGCCGCTCTACAACCAGGACCTCGAAGCCGAGCTGCCGAGCAGCGTTGCCCGGCTCAAGGCCGAGATTTCATCCGCCGACGGGTTGCTGTTCGTGACCCCCGAGCATAATCGCTCGATTCCGACGGTCCTCAAGAATGCCATCGACTGGGGCGCGCGCCCTTATGGCAAGAACTCGTGGGCCGGGAAGCCCGCGGCGATTACCGGCACTTCGCCGGGGGCCATCGGCACGGCCGTAGCGCAGCAGCATTTGCGGCAGATCCTCGGCGTGCTCGGTGTGCTCGTCATGGGCGGCGAGGCCTATATCGCCTTCAAGCCCGGCCTGATCGATGATTCCGGTGCAATCTCCGACGCCGGCACGCGGGCATTCCTCAAAGGCTTCGTCGATCAATTTTCGGCGCTGGTGAGCAGGCTGTCCGTAGGCTCGTCGGAGCTGCCGCGCGAAGCAGCCGCTTGATTCGGACCGGAGTAACCCGGAGCGAAGTTATGAGGCAGATAGATTCGTTTCGGGTTGCGCCCGGTTTGTTGGAGCGGCTAGGACGGAGGATCGCATGATCGCCTTTCGCGACCGAATGGCGCGCGGCCGGAGCCATACCGGATGGCTCGACAGCCGCCA